>NZ_CAJMYZ010000014.1:0-258552 GCF_905220155.1 Paraburkholderia sp. J7
GGCCATAAAGTGGCAGGCGGCGCGGTGCAGGCGGCGCGGCTCACGCTGCTGCGTGGCGCGGCGCTCGTGGCGTCGCCGTGGAAGAACGGCGGCGGCGTCACGCGCGAAATCGCGGTGGCGCATGTGGCCTCGCACGCTGGCGCGTCGCTCGACACGTTCGCGTGGCGCGTGAGCGTGGCCGATGTCGCGCAGGCGGGGCCGTTCTCGCGTTTCGAGGGCGTTGATCGTACGCTGGTGCTGCTCGAAGGGGCGGGCATGCTGCTCGACGAAGCGGGCCGCACGCATGCGCTCACGCAGCCTCTCGACGTTGCGCGTTTCGCGGGGGAAGCCGCGATCGATGCGCGCCTCGTGAGCGGCGCCACGCGCGACTTCAACCTGATGGTGCGCCGTGGTGCGGCGCGCGGCACGCTCGAAGTGTGGCGCGAAAACGGGCCGCGCAGCATGCATGCGCAAACGGTATTGCTGTACTGCGCGCAAGGCGAGCAGGACGTGCGCGTGGACGCGGAACGCCGCGTGCGCCTCGAAGCGGGCGACACGCTGCGCATCGATACGCTCGACGCGCAACGTCCCTTGCACATCGAAACGCGCGGCGCGGGAGCGTTGCTCGCCGTGGCGCTGGATGTGCTGGACGCGCCACTGCAAGACACTACGGAAACGGCATCGCGCGATGCTGTGCATACCTGATGAAACGCACTCTCTGGCAAAACCTCAACCTGTGCCCGCATGGCGACCCGGGCCACACCGTCGAGCATGCGGCGATTGCAGTGGAAGACGGCAAGATCGCGTGGCTCGGCGCCGCTGCCGACTTGCCCGCGCCGTTCGCCGAGTGGCCGCGCGAGGACCTGGGCGGTGCCTGGGTCACGCCCGGTCTCGTGGATTGCCACACGCACCTCGTCTACGGCGGTCAGCGCGCCGATGAATTCGCGCAGCGCCTCGCGGGCGTGAGCTACGAAGAAATCGCGCGCCAGGGCGGCGGCATCGTCTCAACGGTGCGCGCCACGCGCGCGGCCGACGAAGCCACGCTGTTCGCGCAGTCCGCAGCGCGCCTCGAAGCGTTGCTCGCCGAAGGCGTCACGGCTGTCGAAATCAAGTCGGGCTATGGCCTCGATCTGGCAAGCGAGCGCAAGATGCTGCGCGTTGCGCGTCAGCTTGGCGAGCGCTACCCGGTCACGGTGCGCACGACCTTTCTCGGCGCGCACGCATTGCCGCCCGAGTTCGCGGGCCGTGCCGACGACTATATCGACGAAGTGTGCGAGCGCATGCTCCCGGCGCTCGCCGACGAGGGGCTCGTGGACGCCGTCGATGTGTTCTGCGAACGAATCGGCTTTTCGCTCGCGCAGAGCGAGCGCGTGTTCGAGGCGGCCGCGCGGCGCAAGCTCGCGGTCAAGATGCACGCCGAGCAGCTTTCCAATAGCGGCGGCGCGGCGCTTGCCGCACGTCACGGTGCATTGTCGGCCGACCATCTGGAGTTTCTCGACGAAGCGGGCGTCGCCGCCATGAAAGAAGCGGGCACGGTGGCGGTGCTGCTGCCGGGCGCTTACTACTTCATCCGCGAAACGCAACTTCCGCCGCTCGACTTGCTGCGGCGCTACGAGGTGCCGATCGCCATTTCCACCGACAGCAATCCCGGCACGTCGCCCACGACCTCGCTGCTGCTCATGATGAACATGGCGACCACGCTGTTCCGCATGACGGTGCCCGAGGTGTTGCAGGGCGTGACGCGGCATGCCGCGCAGGCTTTCGGCGACGCCGGGCGTCATGGCACGCTCGCGGCCGGCCGTCCCGCAGACTTCGCTGTGTGGACGGTGCGGTCGCTTGCTGAACTGGCCTACTGGATCGGGCGTCCGCTCTGCGCACGTGTGGTGCGCGGCGGCGAGACCGTTTTTGAGCGTCGCGCATTCGAGCGTCGCGTTTGAGCGCTATTTCACGCATGAATCACACCATCGAAACGAATCCGACTTCGCGCGCGCTCTTTGCCGAGCACGCGTACTTGCCCGACGGCTGGCGCCGCAACGTGCTGCTCGAATGGGACGCGGCGGGCACGCTGCGCAGCGTGACCCCCGACCTGGCGCAGGCGCCTCAAGGCGTTGCCCGCGCGGCAGGTCCGCTTGCGCCTGGCATGCCTAACCTTCATTCGCATGCGTTTCAGCGCGCCATGGCGGGTCTCACCGAATATCGCGCGAATCCTACCGACAGCTTCTGGAGCTGGCGCGACCTCATGTACCGCTTCGCCGCGCGCATCACGCCCGACGATCTCGGCGCGATCGCGCGCTGGCTCTATGTCGAGATGCTGAAGGCGGGTTACACGTCGGTTTGCGAATTCCACTACGTGCATCATGGCAAGGATGGCCAGCGCTATGCGAGCCCCGCCGAACTGGCGCAACGCGTGGTGGACGCGGCGGACGTCACCGGCATCGGCATGACGATGCTGCCCGTGCTCTATCAGTACAGCGGCTTTGGCGCGCAGGCGCCGCGCGACGATCAGCGCCGCTTCATCAACACACCGGAACAGTTGCTTGGCATCGTCGAGTCGCTGCGCGAATGGCGGCCCGAGCATGGCGCACTGCGCTACGGCGTTGCGCCGCATTCGCTGCGCGCGGTTTCGCACGACTCGTTGCGCGCGCTGCTGGAAGGTCTCGACCGCACGCTTCCGGGCGCGCCGGTGCATATTCACATTGCCGAGCAGACTGCCGAGGTCGAGGCTTGTCTCGCGACCGAAGGCGCGCGGCCGGTGCAATGGCTGCTCGATCGTTTCGATTTGAGCGCGCGCTGGTGCCTCGTTCACGCCACCCACGTCGACGCGCGCGAAACTGCCGCGCTCGCGCAAAGCGGCGCGATTGCGGGCCTGTGCCTCACGACCGAAGCGAATCTCGGTGACGGCATTTTCCCCGCGCGCGAGTATCTCGACGCCGGCGGCGCGTTCGGCGTGGGCTCGGACAGCCATATCGGCGTGGACTGGCGCTCGGAGCTGCGCCTGCTCGAATACGGTCAGCGGCTCGCACGGCGCGAGCGCAACGTGCTGGCTGCGCCGCATCAGGCGCAAGTGGCGGACCGGCTCTTCGAAGGCGCGCTCGCAGGCGGCGCGCAGGCGACCGGGCGCAAGGTCGGTGCCTTGAAGGCAGGCGCGCGCGCCGACTGGATCGTGCTCGACGCCGAGCATCCGAATCTGGCCGGGCAGAAGCCGCTCACGTGGCTCTCGTCGGTCGTCTTCTGCGAGCATGGCGAAACGCCGGTGCTCGACGTCTACGCGGGCGGCGTGAAGGTCGTGGAGGCGCGCCGCCATCGCGACGAAGCGCGCCTTTACGCCGACTATCGCGCGGCGCTCGCCAGGCTGCTGGCCGAGGGTTGAACGCGGGGGTTAAACGCACCCGCCATTCACGAGACTACTTTCGATGACCGATATCTTTTCGCTGGAACGCGGCACGGCGCCGCTCATCATTTCGATCCCTCATCTGGGCACGCACATTCCCGCCGCGATGCACGGCCAGTACACGGACGCGGCGCTGACCGTTGCCGATACGGACTGGCATCTCGATCGCCTTTACGCCTTTGCGAAGGAGCTGGGCGCGACCGTGCTCGGCGCACGCGTTTCGCGCTATGTGATCGATCTGAACCGGCCGCCGAACGACGAGAGTCTCTATCCCGGCCAGACCACCACGTCGCTGTGCCCGACCGAAACGTTTCGCGGCGAGCCCCTCTATCGCGACGGCTGTGTGCCCGACGCGCCGGAACGCCAGCGTCGCGTGCAGACATTCTGGCAGCCGTATCACGACACGCTCGCCGCCGAACTCAAGCGCCTGCGCGCAGCGCACGCGAATGTGCTGCTGTGGGAGGCGCATTCGATTGCGAGCGTGCTGCCGCGTCTGTTCGACAACAAGTTGCCCGACCTGAACATCGGCACTCAGGATGGACGCACGGTGAACGCCGCGGTGCAGGCGCGCGCGGAACGCGCGGCGGCGGCGAGCGGCTATACGTGGATCGCGAACGGACGCTTCAAGGGCGGCTACATCACGCGCCATTTCGGCGCGCCGCAGGACGGCGTGCATGCGATCCAGCTGGAAATGTGCCAGTCCGTTTACATGAACGAAGCGGCGCCGTTCGATTATGTCCCCGCGCTTGCGGAGAAAGTCCAGCCCGTGCTGCGCGAGATGGTGGGCGGCGCGCTGGAGGCCATCCAGACGTTGAACGAAGCTGCGGCCTGAAGTTAGCCGCAGCGTAGCTGGCACGATGAGGGAGGGCGGCGCTTCGCGCCGCTGGCTTTACTCCTGCTCGACCGGCAGGATCAGGCGTTCAGGAATGACCGGCGGCGTAAGGCGCATGGCGGCGTAATAGAGCGCGCCCGGCACGATCAGGCCGAGGATCCACGAGATGTCCGTGCCGCCGAGTGCATCGACGAAAGGCCCCGTATAGAAGCTCGTCGAGATGAACGGCAATTGCACGAGCACGCCGAGCACGTAGATGCCAATGGCCTTGGTGTTCCACCGGCCATAACGGCCGTCGGGGTTCGAGAGCGCCGGCACGTCGTAGCGCGAGCGCGTGAAGCAGTAAAAGTCCACGAGATTGATCGCGCTCCACGGCGTGAAAAACGCGAGCAGAAACAGAATAAACGCCGTGAATTCCTTGAGAAACGAGTGGCGGCCCGCGAGCGCGACGAGCGTCGAGATGCCGACCATGCCGATGACGTAGACGAAACGGTGGCGCGTGGAGATCGCGCGTTTCGCGCGAAACGCGCTCACGATCGTCGCCATCGACATGAAGCTGCCATACGCGTTGAGCGTGGTGACGGTGAGCTTGCCGAAGGCGATGCTGAAGTAGAGCATCGCGGCCACCGCGCCGCTCGCGCCAAGGCCGACGATATAGGCCACTTCGTGATGCGCGAATGCGTGCCCCGCGAGCGCGGCGGCGAACACCCCGAACACCATCGCGGCCTGCGCGCCGATTACCGAGCCGAGCCCGACCGCGAGGAACGTGCGCGCGGGCGAAGTCGAACGCGGCAAGTAGCGCGAATAATCGGCAACGTAGGGGCCGAATGCGATCTGCCATGAAGCCGAAAGCGACATGGAAAGCAGGAAGCTCGCAATCGAGAAATGGCGGTTGGCCAGCAGCGCGCCGACGTCATGGTGCGCGAAGAGCTGCGCAAACATGAACATGAACGCGAGCACGCCGATCACGCTGGCAATGCGGCCAACGAAGTGAATCGAGCGATAGCCGAGCAGCGTCAGCACGACGATGAGCGCCGCGAACAGGCAAATGCCCGCCGTATCGGAAACGTTGAGCAGTTGCGCGGTGGCCTGGCCGGCGAGCACCGTGCCGCTCGCGGAAAAGCCGACGTACATGATGCAAACCAGCACGATCGGAATGGCCGCGCCGTAGACGCCGAATTGCACGCGGCTCGAAATCATCTGCGGCAGGCCGAGTTGCGGGCCCTGCGCGCCGTGCAACGCCATGACCGCGCCGCCAATGAGTTGTCCAATCAATAGCGCGACGAGCGACCAGAAAACATCGCCGCCGAGCACGACGGCCAACGCGCCGGTAATGATCGCCGTGACCTGGAGGTTCGCGGAAAGCCAGAGCGTGAACTGGCTGAACAGGCTGCCGTGACGCTCAGCTTCGGGGATGTAGTCGATCGAGCGCGTTTCCAGCAACTTGCGCCCATCGGATTCGAGACTGGCGACGGATTCAGGCATGGCCACGGACGGCTCCGGATAAGGGGGATGTCCGCATCATGTTGAATAGACAACTTCGGTGAAATAGGGGATAACCCTTTTGACGCCAATGCACGCCTGTCGTGGCGCGCCGTGGCCTATAGCAGCCACTCGATAGGCAGGATGGAGAAGAACCAGACGCTCATGCGCTGGTTCCAGCTGGTGTTCGGCTCGGTGTCGTAGCGAACGACCGTATCGCCGTCAAGGCGTGTCCAGTAGAGCTTGCCGTTTTCGTCCAGATGCGCCTGCCAGGCGAGCTGCGGCACGCGCGTCCAGAACGCTTTTTCGATCTGGGTGGCGAGCACGGGGCTGTCGATCACGAGCCCGAGTTCGGTATTGAGGTTGGCCGAACGCGGGTCGAAATTCACTGAGCCGACGAATACGCGCTCCGCATCCACGGCGAAGGTTTTGGCGTGCAAGCTCGAGCCCGAGCTGCCAAACGGACCGCTGCCAGCGCCTTTGCCCTTCTCTTTGCCGGCCGCGCTCCGCAGCTCGAACAGCTCCACGCCGCCTTCGAGCAGCGCCACGCGGCGCCGCGCATAGCCGGAATGAACGGCGGCAACGTCGGTGGCTTCCAGCGAGTTCGTCAGCACGCGCACGGTCACGCCCTGGGCGGCAAGCTGGGTGAAGTATTCCGTGCCCACCTTGCCCGGCACGAAGTACGGCGAAACCAGATCGAGTTCACGGTGCGGATCGCCCACGATCTCATGCAGTTGGCTGAGGATCAGCGTGTCTTTGGGCGCCGTGCCTAGCGCTTTCGCCGGGTCGTCGCTGACCAGTTGCGTCTTCGCCCATTCGAGCGGCAGCGTGCCGTCCAGCAGACGGCGTACGTCGGTGGTCTTGCGCAGCGATTCGATGTATTCCGCGGCGGCCGGGTCGGTGCGCGCGGCAAGCGCTGCGCGATCGAGCGTGTCGAGCGCATCGGGCGCCGTGTACGGCAGGATTTGCGACGCGGGGTACGACGAGGCGCTGGCCCAGTAACGGTCGAAGTCGTGCGCAACGTCGGTGGCGGCGGGGCCGATGGCCAGCACGTCGAGATCGGCGAACACCACGCCGTCGGTCGCGCCGTAATATTCGTCGCCGACATTGCGTCCGCCCAGAATGGTCGCCACGCCGTCCGCCGTGAGCGACTTGTTGTGCATGCGCCGGTTCAGGCGCGAGAAGTCGGTGACGAAGCCGATGTATTTGGGCCTGCGCGTGACGAACGGATTGAAGAGGCGAACCTCGATGTTGGGATGCACGTTCAGTGCGGCGAGCGTGGGGTCCAGCGAGGACGGAATGCCGTTGTCGTCGAGCAGCAGGCGCACGCGCACGCCGCGGTCGGCGGCCTCGCGCAGTTCTTCGAGCAGCAGCGTGCCGGTGAGATCGTCTCGCCAGATGTAGTACTGGACGTCCAGCGTACGCTGGGCGGCGCGCACGAGCGCCACGCGCGAGGCGAAGGCGTCGAGCGGATTCTGGAGCGCGTCGATGCCGGTGAAGTCGGGGTGGGTCGCGAGTTCGGACGCTACGGCCGCGCCAAGTTGAGTCGATCGCGCTTGCTCTGCCGTGAGCGCCGTGGTTTGCGTGCGCTCGCCGAGCGGCGGCAATTCCTGACACGCGGCAAGACAGGTGGCAAGCGCGATGGCGCATAGCCGCAGCGTCGTGGCGCTCAGTTTCGGCAACCCGTTTGCAGTCAGCGCGATGAGCGATCTTTGCATGGAGCGTTCGCTTTTCCGTGTCGATCCCGCTTCGAGGCGCGAAGCGCGGGGCTTCGCGAGTGGGCGTGCAACGACGTTAGCTTACGCGATTGGCGTGGCAGGCACCACGCCAGGCGTCCAGCTTCGGGGCGAACGCGTTGGGAGACGCGCTTCGTGCGCTTAGCGTGCTTAGTGCGCGTCGAGCGCGGCTTGGGCGCGGGCGCGCGAGTCTTGCGCCGACTGGTTGCGCTCGGTTCGTGCATCGCGCGCTTCCTGCTTGAAGGTCTGCCGCGCTTCCGCGGTCCGGGCGCGCTGTTGCCGGTTGGCTTCGCGAACTTCCATGCGCTTTTGAACGATCGGGTCGCTGTGCGTCACCGTGGCGGGGGGCTGGCCTTCGTTGCCTGCCGGTGCGGCGGTTTGTGCGAACACCTGGCCCGCAAACAGGGCGCTGATCACGATGGCGACGACGGCAACGGTGCGAGTTCTGACTTTCATGCGTTTTTCTCCGGCAAGTAAGTTTGGATGACTAACTAATTCTCATGCTCCGGTAAGAGCGAGAGCGGGGCCTGTCGAGCGATGAGAGGCGGGTAGCCTCGACTGCTCTTGTTTTTCAGAGCTTTCATTTTACTTTCGGGTTGAGTCGGGTCAACCCAGGCGCGGCTCTAACGACATGGTTGTGCGCCCGCGACGCGCCTGTTCATAGGCCACTGAGGAATGTGCATGACAGATGGTCGCAGCAACGCGTTCTGTCACCGACGCAGCATGTCTGCAATCGTTTGTGTGAGCAACGTCTGCTTGTGCGCTTTCCGGTGAATCATGCCCACCGTGCGGAGGAACGGCCGCCCGGGTAGAGGGACGAGCCGCAAATTCGGATCGCTGCGCCATTTGCCGCCTTGCAAGACGGGCAGCACGCTCACGCCCACGTCGTTGCGCACCAGCGAGACGATCGTTTCGATCGAGTTCAGTTCCAGATATTCGAGCGGTTCGATACCTAACTCGGTCAGCGCGTGGTCGATCACGACGCCCGTCGGCACGCGCCGGTCGAAACGAAGGAAGCTGCGCTCGCGCAGGATGCGGCGCGCATCGTCGCCGGGCGTCGCGCGGCTCGTGACAAGCATCAGCGGTTCTTCGTAGAGCGGCGACCACGCGAGCGACTCGTGCAGCGAGCCATCGGCACTGCCGACCACGACGGCGAGGTCCACGTCGCCGTCTTCGACCATGCGCGCCAGTTCGTTCGAACGCGCCGAGGTGAGGCGCACTTCGAGTTCCGGGTGGCCGGTTTTCAGATGCGCGACGGCCAGCGAGAGCGCGCCGATCACCGACACCACCGCGCCGATGATGATCGAGCCTCGCATGGTGTCGCCGGCACTGGCGGGCAACTCGTCGATCAGCGCGAGAATGTGCTCGACCTTCGCGCAGATCTCGCGGCCTTCGCGCGTGAGGGCGACCTGGCGCGCGCGGCGGTCGAAGATCTGGCGGCCGAGCGCTTCCTCGAGTCCACGCATCTGCAGACTCACGGCCGCCTGCGTGAGCGCGGTTTTCTCGGCGGCCGTGGCGAACGACCCGCTGCGCGCGACGGCCTGCAAAGTGCGCAGCATGCGTAGGGTGAGCATGTAAATAAAACTTAAGTAACGAGAATAAAATATTAATATTTTTTTGCCAGATCCTTCAAGATAATCGATAGATCGGCGTGAGCCGTGCGCGCCGCAACTGAATGCGGCGGGGCGCGAGCCGCTGCTTTCGTTCATTACCGGAATTCGAGCTTCCATGACGCGCTTCAACTGGCAAAACCCCTATCCGACGCCGCGCCTGCCGGTGTTCGCCCGCAATATCGTTTCCACCTCGCATCCGCTCGCCGCGCAGGCCGGACTGCGCATGCTCTGGAAGGGCGGGAATGCCGTCGACGCGGCGATCGCCGCCGCAGCCGCCATTACCGTGGTCGAGCCGGTATCGAATGGCCTTGGCAGCGACTGTTTCGCGCTCGTCTGGGACGGCGCGAAGCTGCACGGCCTGAATGCGTCGGGCAATGCGCCGGCGGCGTGGAGCGTCGATTATTTCCGCCGCAAATACGGCGAGGAGAACGGCCTCGCGAAGCAGCCCAAGCGCGGCTGGGACACGGTAACCGTGCCGGGCGTGATCGCGGGCTGGGAAGCGCTGCATACGAAGTTCGGCAAGCTGCCGTTCGCGGACCTCATGGAGCCGGCCATTGAGATCGCGGAGCGCGGCCATGCGGTGGCGACCATCGTCACGCGCAAATGGCAGGCGGCGATTCCCGAGTTGCACAATCAGCCGGGCTTTGCCGAGACCTTCATGCCGCGCGGCCGCGCGCCTGAAGTGAGCGAGCGCGTGTGCTTCCCCGGCCATGCCGCCACACTGCGGCGCCTCGCGAAACACGGCCCGCGCGACTACTACGAAGGTGAACTCGCCGAGCGCATCGCCGCGTTCGCGCGCGAAGGCGGTGCGGCGCTCACGCTGGACGACCTGCGCAACTATCGTCCGGAGTGGGTCGAGCCGATCGGCAAGAATTATCGCGGCTACACCGTGCACGAGATTCCGCCGAACGGGCAGGGCATTGCCGCGCTCATCGCGCTTGGCATTCTCGAACAGTTCGACATGGGCTCGCTCGCGCTCGACAGCCTCGAATCGCAGCATCTGCAGATCGAGGCCATGAAGCTCGCGTTCGCCGATGTCTATCGCTATGTTGCCGATCCGCGTTCGATGGAAGTCACGCCCGAGCAGATGCTCGACGACGCCTACCTCAAGGAGCGTGCGAAGCTGATCGACCCGAAGCGCGCAACGCAGTTCGACTTCGGCATGCCGCGCTCGGGCGGCACGATCTATCTCTCCGCCGTGGACGAGCACGGCATGATGGTGAGCTTCATCCAGTCGAACTACATGGGCTTCGGTTCGGGCGTGGTCGTGCCGGGCACGGGTATCGCGCTGCAGAACCGCGGCTGCGGCTTTTCGATGGACCCGGTCTCGCCGAACGTCGTCGAAGGCGGCAAGCGCCCGTTCCACACCATCATTCCGGCGTTCCTCACGCAGCAGGTGGACGGCCGCGAGGAGGCGGTCATGAGCTTCGGCGTGATGGGCGGCGACATGCAGCCGCAAGGGCATTTGCAGTCGGTCGTGCGCATGCTCGATTACGGCCAGCAGCCGCAGGCCGCGTGCGACGCGCCGCGCTGGAAGGTCAACCGCGACTTCACGCTCGATATCGAATCGACCTTCAACCCGCAGACGGCGCGCGCGCTGCAAGGGCTCGGCCACGAGATCAAGGGCATCGACGATCCGTACATGGACTTCGGCTCGGGCCAGTTCATCTGGAAGCTCGATCGCAACGACCCCGAACGCGGCTATGTGGCCGCGAGCGATACGCGTCGCGACGGGCTCGCAGCGGGCTTTTAAGCGGCGCGCAACGTGTGCCGCGAGCGGGAATGTCTCGCTCGCGGTTCACGGCCAACAATGAGTAGACCAAATAAAAATGGAGGAGACTGACATGGAGACCGGTTCAACGGTTTCGAGAGCGCCGCTCAGCCGCGGCATGGTGCGCCGCATCGTGTTCTCCTCGTCGATCGGCAATGCGCTTGAGTGGTTCGACTTTCTCGTGTACGGCTACTTCGCGCCCATGATCGCGAAGCAGTTCTTTCCCGTGCACGACGAATGGCTCTCCACGCTGCTCGCGGTCGGCACCTTCGGCATTTCCTTCCTCATGCGCCCGCTCGGCGCGATCGTGCTGGGCATCTACGGCGATCGCAAGGGGCGCAAGGCGGCGCTCACGCTTGCCATCGCGCTCATGATGGCCGGCACGCTCGCCATGGCGGTCATGCCGCCGTATGCGTCGATTGGCATCGCGGCGCCGCTTCTGATCCTGCTTGCGCGACTCGTGCAGGGCTTCGCGGTGGGCGGCGAATTCGGCAGCGCGACGGCGTTCATGGTCGAGCACAGCGCCGCAAAGCGCGGCTACTACGCGAGCTGGCAGTTCGCGAGCCAGGGCGCGGCCGCGATTCTCGCGGCGTCGTTCGGCGGCGTGCTCGCATGGTGGCTGCCGCCCGAGCAACTGCAGGCGTGGGGCTGGCGCGTGCCGTTCTTCTTCGGGCTCGTGCTCGGGCCGGTGGGCTGGTATATCCGCTCGCATCTGGACGAGACGCCCGAATTTCTCGCGAACCAGCAGGCGCAGAGCACACAAGATGCGCACGCAACGAAGGAGCCGGGGCTCGGCCGCCAATGGGTGAACCTGCTGCTTGCGGTGGGCATCGTTGCGCAGTCCACCGTCGGCGTGTATATCCTCCAGCTCTACATGCCGATGTACGCGGTGAAGCAGCTCCATATGGCGGCGGCGACGTCGTTCGGCGTGGTCGTGCTCAACGGCGGCCTGCAGTTCGTGCTCTCACCGGTCATGGGTGCGCTTTCGGACCGCATCGGGCGCATTCGCATCATGCTGACCACGTCGATCCTGCTTGCTTCGCTCACCTATCCGATGTTTGCGCTCTTGCAGCGCCACCCCACGCTTGGCTGGCTGCTCGTGCTCCAGGGCGCGGCGGGCATCTTCAAGGCAGCTTATTCGGGCCCGATGCCCGCGTTGATGTCGGAAATCTTTCCTGTGCGTGTGCGCTCGGCGGGGCTTTCCATTGCGTATAGCGTTGGTGTGACGCTCTTTGGCGGCTTCGCGCCGACGATTGCCGAGGTGCTGATTCACGTAACGGGCGATACGCTCGCGCCCGCGTATTACGTTTCGGTTGCCGCCGTGATCTCGGGTGTTTCGCTCGCGATCGTGGGTTGGCGCACGATGCGGCAGGCTTCGATGCGGGCCACGCTCGCGAGCTGATGCGCAGAAGTCCGAACCGACCCGATTGAGGTTGCGCCCGCAGAATTGCCCTTTAAAACAGGGCGTGAATGGGGGCGCGGTTTTTTTCGTGAATGCTTCATGACTTCCTGCGGACCTCGCTGAAGCATCACGAAAGAGGTGATATAGTCGCCCCCTTACCGCCGTCCGGCGGGGCGAGCATTACGTTTTGTCAGGTTTTGGGAGAAGTATATGGCAGTCGAGTATCGTGGCTTTCGAGTCACTGTCGATGCGAAAGCAGACGCGACGGACACGCAATGGCTGTGCCGCGCGGTTATGGAAGGTGTCGATGCACAAGTGGAAACGGCGAAGCTGCCTTCTGTGGAGCTTGCCATTCCCAAGCTGAAGATCGATGTGCTGATGGCGCTCAGCGTGGTCGAGCAGTCGGCCAAGCAAGCCGTCGATGAATTTTGGCACGCGAAGCAGCCGGAAATGGCCTGATGTTTCAGGCGCGGGCAATCCCGATGCGATTGCCGCGCCTTGCGCTCAACGCGCAGTCACTACCGCAGTGACCACCGCAGTGACCACATTGCGCGGCTTGCCTTCGTAATAAGCCGCAATATTTCCGACGAGTTGATCCGCAAGCGTCTGCATGGCTTCATCGCTCGCCCACGCAACGTGGGGTGTGAGGATGAACGCCGGGTGCGAGACGATGGCCTGGAACGGATGATCGGCAGGCAGCGGTTCCTGCGTCACGACATCGAAACCCGCGCCTGAAATCGCGCCGGATTGCAGTGCATCCACCAGCGCTGCTTCGTTCACGAGTCCCCCGCGCGCCGTGTTGATCAGCAAGGGCCGCCGCTTCATGCGCGCGAACGCCGTCGCGTCGATCAGATCCCGTGTTTCCGCCGTCAGCGGACAGTGCAGCGTGATGATGTCGCTTTCCTCTAGCAGCGTTTCGAGCGGCACATAGCCCGCTTGCGCGTCGTTGCGCGTTTTGCGCGCGGCGAACCGCACGCGCAGGCCGAGCGCGCGCCCCATTTGTGCGACCGCTTGCCCGAGTGCGCCGTCACCAATGACGCCGAGCGTCGAACCCGCGAGATTGCGAATCGGATAATCGAAAAAGCAGAACTGCCCCGATTCGAGCCAGCGGCCGGCGCGCACGGCGTCGCGATACGCGGCCAGGCTGCGGCGCAGCGCGAATATCAGCGCGAACGTATGCTCCGGCACGCTGTTGCCGGCGTAGTCGCGCACGTTGCTCACGACGATGCCGCGCGCCGCGCACGCAGGCAGATCGACGTTGTCCGTGCCCGTGGCCGCGATGGCGATCATGCGCAGGCGTGCCGCGCCGGCCAGCGCCTCTTCAGTGATGCACGCCTTGTTCGTGATGACGATATCGGCGTTGCGGATGCGTGCGGCGACTTCATCGGGCGCGGTGCGCTCGAACGTTTCCAGTGTGTGATCGAATGGCAGCGGGCGAAGCTGAGTCTGGGGCGCGAGTGTCGCGCGATCGAGAAAAACGACGTGCATGGTTTCCGGCCTGAGCGAAAGAGGGGCAGTACGTGTATTGTCGCGCACCGGGCGTCAGGGTGGTTTGCCCGATCCGCCAGCTGACTTTCCGATGAGGAAATTCACAGCAATGCCGAGCAGGATGCGAAACCGACCGGCGCCTCCAGTGCTCTCGCAGCCTTTCCATTTGCTCAAGCCAGATTGAGCAAGCATCGATTATCAAAGGGTGCGGTCGGGTTCATCATGTCTCCCACAGTCAGTCGCAGTCAGTGAGGAGACACAGCCATGCCACGACCACTCGAAGGAATCCGCGTGCTGGAGCTCGGGCAGCTCATCGCGGGTCCGTTTGCCGGCCGCATGCTCGCCGAATTCGGCGCGAGCGTCATCAAGGTGGAGCCGCCCGGTGTGGGCGACCCGCTGCGCAAGTGGCGTCTGCTGCACGACGGCACGTCGGTCTGGTGGGCCGCGCAGTCGCGCAACAAGGAGTCCATCACGCTCGATCTGCGCACGCCCGAAGGGCAGGACGTGATTCGCCGTCTCGTCGCGCAAACCGACGTGCTGATCGAAAATTTCCGCCCCGGCACGCTCGAAGGCTGGGGCCTCGGCTGGGACGAACTCAGCGCGATCAACCCCGGCCTCATCATGTTGCGCGTCTCGGGCTATGGGCAGACGGGCCCGTATCGCGACCGGCCCGGCTTCGGCGTGGTCGCCGAAGCGATGGGCGGCCTGCGTCACCTGAGCGGCGAGCCCGAGCGCACGCCGGTGCGTGTGGGCATCTCGATCGGCGATTCGCTCTCCGCGCTGCACGGCGTGATTGGCATCCTGCTCGCGCTGCGGCACCGCGAGCAGCAGGGCGGCAAGGGGCAGGTCGTGGACGTCGCGCTGTACGAGTCGGTCTTCAACATGATGGAAAGCCTGTTGCCCGAGTATTCGGTGTTCGGCGCCGTGCGCCAGCCGGCCGGCAGCAGCCTGCCCGGCATCGCTCCGAGCAATGCCTACCGCTGCCGCGACGGCAAGTACGCGCTGATCGCGGGCAACGGCGACAGCATCTATCGGCGCCTGATGGAGCTGATCGGGCGCCCGGATCTCGGCAACGATCCCGCGCTCGCGCAGAACGACGGACGGGTCGCGCAGGTCGAGCGCATCGACGCCGCGATTGGCCAGTGGACCGCGCGCCAGACGCTCGACGAGGTGCTCGCGGCGCTCAACGAAGCGCGCATTCCGGCAGGGCGGATCTACGACGTCGCGGACATCGCGGCCGATCCGCATTACCACGCGCGCGAAATGATCGTGGACGACACCTTGCCCGACGGCACAGCGGTGCAGGTGCCGGGCGTGGTGCCCAAGCTGTGCGCAACACCCGGCACGATCGAGCGCAGCGCGCCGAAGCTCGGCGAGCATACCGACATGGTGCTGGAATCGATAGGCGTGGACGCCGCAACGCGCGCAGCATGGCGCGAGCGCGGCGTGATCTGAACGGAGAGCGGCGAGATGGGAATCGGATATAACGAAAGCTTCAAGGGCAAAGTGCTGTATCTCAACGAAGTCGCGACACGCGATGGCTTCCAGAACGAAGCCGCGTTCATCGACACCGACGACAAGATCGCGCTGATCAATCGCCTGAGCGCATGTGGCTACGCGAAGATCGAGGTGACCTCGTTCACCTCGCCCAAGGCGATTCCCGCACTGCGCGACGCCGAGGCGGTGATGCACGGTATCGAGCGCGTGCCGGGCGTGGTCTACACGGTGCTCGTGCCGAACGTGCGCGGCGCCGAGCGCGCGCTGTCGTGCAACGTGAATGAAGTGAATCTCGTGATGTCGGTGAGCGAGACCCACAATCGCACCAACTTGCGCATGACGCGCGAGCAGTCGTTCGCGCAGCTGCGTGACGTGATCGATGCGGTGCGCGGCACGGGCGTGGCGATCAATGTTTCGCTCTCCACAGCAATGGGATGCCCGATGGAAGGCGACGTGCCCGTTGAAGACGTGCTCGGCTGGATGCGGCGTTTCGCCGAACTGGGCGTGCAGGGCGTCACGCTGTGCGATACGACCGGCATGGCGTATCCGGCCCAGGTGCGTGCGCTGTGCGAGCGCGCTTCGCAGGCGTTTGGCGCGCTCGAGCTTACGCTGCATTTCCACAATACGCGCGGCATGGCGCTTGCCAATACGCTCGCCGCGCTCGATGCGGGCATCGTGCGCTTTGACGCCTCGCTTGGCGGCCTGGGCGGCTGTCCGTACGCGCCGGGTGCGAGCGGCAACGTGTGCACGGAAGAACTCGTGCACATGCTCGAACTCGACGGCTACGACACCGGTGTCAATCTTGCCGCCGTGCTCGACGCCGCCGCGCTGTTGCCTGGCCTGATCGGCCACGACGTGCCGAGCCAGATTCTGAAGGCCGGCCGCCGACTCGACCTGCATCCGGTTCCCGAACTGGCGCAAGGCATGCCCGTACAGCGGGCGTTTTCATGACAAGGAGCGAAGAATGGCGTTGATCGATCACCTCGACCATCTGGTGCTGACCTGCGTGGACTCCGAGGCCACGAAGCACTTCTATACGGAAGTGCTGCAAATGCAGCTGGAAACCTTCGGCGCGGGGCGGCTTGCGTTTCGTTTCGGCAACCAGAAGATCAATCTGCATGTGCGCGGCGCGGAATTCGAGCCGAAGGCGCATGTGCCGGTGCCGGGCGCGCTCGATCTGTGCTTCATCGCTTCGGTGCCGCTCGACGCGGTGATCGCGCATCTCGCGCAAAAGCACTGGCCGATCGTCGAAGGTCCGGTGGAGCGCACAGGCGCGACGCAGAAAATCCGCTCCGTTTATGTGCGCGACCCGGACCTGAACCTCATCGAAATCTCCGAGCTGATTTAGGCCGACCCAGCCATTTCGCCAGTTTTCGCCGTTGAACCGGGGGGCGCCGGCGCAGCGGCGAGCACGCCGGCCCGCGTGGCCGGTACGCGGACGTGCATTCCGGCACGTCCGCCTCTCCACCCAACGCTCCGTACTTCCTCCCGAGCCCGCGATGCAGGACAATCGTCTCTCGCGCGGCCTTGCCCCATTCATCATGGTCAATCCACTTCACTTCGATCTGCAGTCGCTGCGGGTCTTTCTGCTCGTCGCGGAACATGGCAGCCTCACCAAGGCCGCCGAGCACGGGCAGCTCACGCTTTCGGCCGTCAGCAAGCGCATTGCCGAACTTGAAAGCGTGACCGATTGCGCCTTGTTCATTCGCCGCGCGCGCGGTGTGGATCTCACGCCTGCGGGTCACGCGCTGCTCGAGCACGCCACGCGCGTGGTCGATCAGGTGAATCGCATGGCCACTGAAATGAGCGACTACGCCGCCGGTGTGCGCGGGCATGTGCGCATGTGGGCGAATACGTCGGCGATCGTGCAGTTCCTGCCCGTCGATCTCGCGTGCTTCCTGAATGAGCATCCAGGCATCAAGGTCAGCCTCGAAGAACGGCTGAGCCACGAAATCGTCGAGGCGCTCGGCGCAGGCAAGGCCGACCTCGGGGTGTTCGCCGACAACGTGCCCGCGCCCGGCATCGAGCGTCGGCTCTATCGCCGGGACGAACTCGTGCTGCTCGTGCCGCGCAACCATCGCTTTGCCGAACTCGACGTCATCCGTTTCGCGGATACGCTCGACGAAGACTACGTGGGCCTGAGCGACGGCAGCTCGCTGCTCGCGCGCATGACGGACGCGGCGTTCGCCATCGAACGGTCGCTGAAGCTGCGCATCCAGGCTTCGAACTTCGACGGTGTGTTCCGCATGATCGAAGCGGGGCTCGGTATCGGCGTGCTGCCGCGCGACGCGGTGAGCGACGAGCGCGGCAACGCCGGCGTCGTCAAGATCAAGCTGGCGGACATGTGGGCCACGCGCACGCTGTGGGTGGGGATGAAGGCGGATAGTGCGCCGAGCTCGGACATCTTGAGCCTGTTCGACTACATGTCGGCGCGCGCAGTGCAATGAAAACCGGGGCGGCCCCGCATGACGCGGCGGCCGCCCCGATGATCGAGCAGCGCTCGAGGTATCAGCCGGTCAGACCGGATTGATTTCGTCCTGGCTGCGGCGCGTAGTGAGCGGGCCAAGCGCACGCAGGGTGACGGCGACGATGGCCAGCGCGGCGGAGATCACGCCGAACATCGCGATCGGGCCGTGCTGCGTGAGCACCGGCAACAGGATGAACGGCAGGGCGCTGCTCATGATGCGCGAGAGCGAGTACGTGCTGCCGATTGCGGTCGATCGCACGCTGGCCGGGAAAATCTCGGCCTGGTACACGTGATAGGCGTTGCTGAATACATTCGACGCACAGGTCGTCAGTACGCCGAAGCATACGATCAACGCAGGCTGCCCGGAATACGCGAAGCCAAGCCCGAAAATCGCAATGGAAATGAGCGAGGCGATCACGAGTGTGCGACGCTCGATCCAGTTGAGCAGCGGCACGGAGAGCAGCGAGCCGATCGGGTAGCCGAGAAACGAGAGCGCCACGAACAGCGTGCTGCCGGTTACGTCGATGCCGCGGCTTTTCACGACCACGCCTGCAAGCGTGCCGAAGCCGTAGTAGCCGAAGGCCTGGAACAGGTGAAACACGACGAGCATGAGGTACCGTTTGTCATAAGGTGCACGACGCAGCACGGCAATGCGCTCGCAGAGGCGCAGCGGGTGCTGGCGCGTTTGCGGTTCGGCGAACCGCGTGGGCATCTGCGCGCCGGCGCTTTGGGCGAAGCGGCCCAGCATCGCATAGGCTTCGTTGGCACGGCCTTGCGCCAGCAGCCAGCGCGGACTTTCGGGCAGGCGATGCTGCACGGCCAGCACGAACAGGGCGCCCAGGCTGCCGATGGCGAGAATGATGCGCCATCCCGCGATACCGCCCAGATGCAGCGGGTTGAGCCAGACCGCGAGGAAACCGACCAGCGGCACTGCGACATACGAAGTGGTATAGGCCCACGCAGCGAGCCGGCCGCGCTTTTCTTTCGGCAGAATCTCCGAGAGGAACGTGTCCGCCACGGGATAGATCGCGCCCACGCCCACGCCGGTCAGAAAGCGGCAGACCACGAGCATGGTGGCGTTCACGGAAAACGCGGCGAACAGCGAGAACGCGCTGTACCACACGAGCGTGAACAGGAAGGCGCGGCGCCGGCCGATGCGGTCGGCGAGACTGCCGAGAAAGAGCGAACCGAAAAACATGCCGACGAAGGCCGAGGCGAGCAGGAGCTTGAACGCGAGGCTGTGCGCATCGAGCCCATACTCGTTTTGCAGCGCGGCGCCGATCGAGCTGACGAGAAAGATCTCGTACATGTCGAAGAAAAGGCCAATGCCGATCACCCACACCACGAAGCGATGCAGCGCGCCCACGGGCATATCGTCCATGAAGCTGCTGAGCGTGACGCCTTGGGGGCTTTGAAGCGGGGCTTGCGCGGTTAGCGGGCGGCGTGGCGCTTCGCCCGGCGCGTTGCCGCCGAGGTCCAGGGGATGGCTGTTCATGCTGTCTCCAGAATTTTTGATGCCGCGCCATGAGCCGCGGTCGGGGCGCAAATCCGTACGAACGGTACGGAAGAGGCGTGATGGCAAGTGTGGGAGATTTTCGCGAGCGCGAAAATTGAGGATGCGTGAAGCGTGCTTTCCTGCGGGGAAAGGCTAGGTGAGGGGCGGCGGTCCCATCACCCAGACCTGGACTTCGTTACGGCGCGCGCTGCTGCCGCGCTTGCGTTTGAGCAAGGGGATCGATCAATCCCGAACGCAGCGAAAACCCGCATAAACGTATTGGTAGCGCGGCTGGAACCAGTTGCGGAACGTCGGCCGCAACATGCATTGCGCGGTGCGCGGCGACCCGCCTTTCATTGCGTAGTGCTGACCGTCGAAGAAGTTAGCCGAATAGCCCTCGTAGAACGGGAACGCCTTGAAACCGGGCAGCGGCCCGAAGAGCGTGGAGGTCCATTCCCAGCCGTTGCCGTACAGGCCTTCTACGCCCCACGTGCTGGCGCTGTGGGGCGTGGCATCGACGGCCACCGGGTTCCAGTTGCGGAAATCGAAGTTGTCGGTGTGGCCGGGCAGCGCGCCGTGCGCCGCACGCTGCCACTGCGCCTCGCTCGGCAGCGCCATGCCGCGCCAGCGCGCAAACGCGCTGGCTTCGGCGTGGCTCACGTACACGGGCCACGCAAGCGGCAAGGCGATGTCTTCGAACATCGTGCGCAGGCGCCAGCCTTCGGGGCCGCGCGACCAGAACACGGGGTGCGCCACATGCGCGCTTTCCTTCCAGGCCCAGTCGGCGTCGTTCCAGAGTTCGCGCCTGGTGTAGCCGCCGTCCTCGATGAAGGCGAGAAACGCGCCGTTCGTCACCATGTAGCGGTCGATCTCGAATGCCGGTACGTCGACCTGCTGCTCGCCGAATTCGTTGTCCCAGCCGAATAGTCCACGCTCGGCGGTCATGCCGAGTTCCGTGCGGCCCGCGGGCACCTGCACGGTCCCGGCCTCGACCATATGGAGCGGGTCGGTGTGTATGCCCGCGGCGGCGGGCGTCTGCTTTTGCTCGAACGGCAACTGGTGGAGCATGTAGGCGAGTGTTTCGACATGCATGAGCCGATGTTCGATTGCAACATTCAGCAACTGACCCGGCGTGTCGTGATTCGAGGCGTCGGGCGGCAAGTCGAGCGTCGCGAGCTGTGCGTCGATGCGGCTGCGGGCGTCGCGTCCGTAGGCCAGGACTTCGGCGAGTTCGGGCCAGTCGGCGGGCGTATCGGTCGGCAGGCCGCCATCGACGGGATCGATGCCGAATGCGAACAGCTGGTCGAGACGCGCATCGGCGGAGGGTAGATCGAACAGGCGCTTGTCGAAGAGGTTACGGTCAAATGCTTCCAGATGACCGATATAGAACACGATGCGGTGACGTTCGCGAATAGGCCGCTCGTAGAGAAACTCGGGCTTGACGACGTTGAAGAGTGCGTCGCTGGTGCTGCGCGCCGCTTCAAGGCGGGCAGCGAGCGTAGGCGATTGCGGGAGAGGCATTTCGGCGATTCTCCTTGCGTAGGCGTAGAACGAGACTTTAACGCTGCGCAGGAGTTGTGCCAACGGCGATGCCGCGCCGGTGAGGCGCGGCACGGGCAACCCAGATGGGCGGCTCGCCCGGGGTTTGCCGCGAATTACAGGTGCCGCAGACCTTCGAGATCGATGATGCGGATCAGTTTGCCCTGTGCGTCGATCAGGCCGCGCTTTTGAAATCTCGACAGGGTGCGGCTTACCGTTTCGAGCGTCATGCCGAGATAGCTGCCCATGTCCTCACGCGTCATGCGCAGGTTGAACTCGGCGTGCGAGTAGCCACGCTGGCCGTTGCGCTCGGAGACGTCCAGCAGGAACGCGGCAACGCGTTCGTCGGCGGAGAGCGAGCCGAGCACCATCATTTGCGACGATTCGCGGATGAGCTGCTCGCTCATGAGGCGGTGCAGCCGGTCTTGCATGGCGCCGGTTTCGCGGCACAAATGCTTGAGCGCCGAGTAGGGAATGATGCAGACCGAGCTGTCTTCGAGCGCCACGGCGCTGCAGGTGTGAAAGCCCGTGCTGATGCCGTCGAGGCCGAGCGGGTCGCCGGCCAGGCGCAGGCCGGTGACCTGCTCGCGGCCGTCGCGATGCGCCATGACCGTCTTGAGCGAGCCGGAGCGCGCGACGTAGAGATTGTCGAACGCGTCGCCGGCGCGGTACACGGCTTCGCCGCGCCGTACGCTGCGCGCGGAGCAGATCAGCGCTTCGAGTTTGGGCAGGTCGTCGAGGGTGAGGCCCTGGGGCATGCACAGGTGCCGCATGGCGCAAACCGAACAGCGCGTGGACGTGCGCGGTGCCGTCACGGGCGTGCGATTGCTGCGGCGCACAGTGGTATGGGAAACGACGTTAGGATTCAGCATCGACAATGCTCCTTTGATCTCTGTCCAGGCATTGTCTACCGGGGTCGAATCTCAGATTGGTGGCAAAGTGACGCGCTTTTGAGATGCTTGGTGTTGCGCCTTGTCAGAAGGCGCTTGCGCGCCGTCTGACGGAGCGCAAGCGACTCTTCAATAACGTGCAAAACAGCGTGCACGTAATGTGACTACTGGTCGGCATTTCCCGCGGCTGACGGAATGAGGAGGACAGGCAGGGTGGACTGCCGCACGCAGCGTTCGGCAACGCTGCCGAGAATGAGGCGCTGGAAACCGCGGCGGCCGTGCGTGCCCATGACGATCAGGTCGGAGCCTTCGGTCTTCGCGGCGTTGAGCACGAGCGTCGGGACGTCGTCGAGCGAGGAGGCTTCGCCCGTGAGCATGGCGCCTTGCACGCCGCGCTCGCTCATCGCCTTGTTCATGTCCTCTGCGAGTTCGTTGCCCTGGGCGATCATCTGGTTGCGCAGGATCGAAGGATCGTAGCCGGGCGCGTCGAAATACATGGGCGTGTTCTCGATCACGTAATACGGCTGCAGGGTCGAGCCCATGGCCTTCGCCAGGTCGAGCGCGGCTTCGAACGCGCGGCGCGACGTGGCGCTGCCGTCGACGGCGACAAGAATGCGTTTATACATAAGACCTCCTCTGTGAGTGGGATCGAGAATTCGCGCGGCCTCGGGTGATGCCATGACGAGGTGGGCGCGCCGTGTCGTGACTGGCGAAAAGCTTAATGGATCGCAAGTAAATATGCAGTCGGACTGTATGAAATGTGGAAGGAGCGGGAAGGAAGATCAAGTGGGTTGCGTCGGAATACCGCAGGGCTGCCAGGAGTCCATTTGCTATTTCGTCATGTTGCACGCGCACCGTCATACCGCTATCGTTGCCTCTTTTTCGCTGCGCGCAGTCTTCCCCTCCCGTGAAATCTTCCTCCGCTAACCTGCCGTTTCGCGACGCGTTGCTGGCCATGCTCGGCATCGGCCTCGTCAACATGCTCGTCGCACTCGATCAAACCGTTGTCAGCACCGCTTTGCCCTCGATCGTCGCCGAACTGCACGGCTTCGAGTTCTATGCCTGGATCGCGAGCGCCTACCTGCTGGCCTCGGTCGTGACGGTGCCCGTGTTCGGCCGGCTCGGCGACTACTTCGGCCGCAAGCGCTTCGTGATTGCCGCCGTGATCGTGTTCACGGTGGCCTCCGTGCTGTGCGGACTCGCGACCGACATGCGTTTTCTCGCGGCGGCGCGCGCGTTGCAGGGCGTAGGCGGCGGGATGATGGTGGGCACGGCGTTCGCCTCGATTCCCGATCTCTTTCCCGACCCGCGCGCGCGGGTGCGCTGGCAGGTCGTCATGGCGGCCGCCTACGGCATCGGCACGGCGGCGGGGCCGTCGCTGGGTGGCTGGCTCAGTGAGCATTTTGGCTGGCGCTCGACCTTTCTCGTCAATCTGCCGGTTGGCGTGCTTGCACTTTATTTCATCTGGGCGCATCTGCCGCGCTACCAGCCGGCGCGTACCGGCGACGTGCGCATCGACTGGACGGGTGCCGCGCTCGTCGCGCTGGTGCTGGGCGCGTTCCAGACCTTGATCGAGGCGGTGCCCAAGAGCGGCCTGACGACCGGCAACGCCGCGCTGGCGGTGGCGGTACTCGCCGGCGCGGCGCTGCTGCTGGCCTGCGAACGCCGCGCGACGCACCCGATCATTCCGCTCGACCTGTTCCGCGACCCGCAACTCGTGACGCTATTCACGCTCTCGACGCTCTCGGGCTTCGTGATGTTCTCGCTGATCTTTTTCGCGCCGCTGCTCCTGCAGGGCGGCTTCGGGCTGTCGCCCCAGCAGGCGGGCCTGCTCGCCACGCCGATCGCCGCCTGTATCGCGCTAGGCAGCCTGATCAATACGCGTATCGTGATCCGGCTGCGCAAGCCCACGACGATTCTGACGGTCGGCTTCAGTCTGCTGGTCGCGGCATCCGCCGGTCTTGCCTTCGCGTCCCGCAACACGGAGCACCTCTGGCTCGAGCTGGCGATGTCGGCCGTGGGTATCGGGCTCGGCTTCATTCTGAACAATCTGAACGTGTTCGGCCAGGAGATTGCCGGGCGCGAGCGTTTTGGCATTACGACCGCCTTGCTGCAATCCTCGCGCATGGTTGGCGGCATGCTCGGCACCAGCGTCGTGGCGACGATCGTCAACCATCGCTATGCGGCCGGCGTGGGGGATGCGCTGGCGGTGATCGGCGCGCCACTGCAGCAGCGCTGGCAGCCTCAGCTCGCCGATCCGCGCGTGCTGATCGACCCGTCGCTGCGCGAGGGCCTGGTTGCGCAGATGAAGGCGGCGGGGCTCGACGGCGCGGCGCTGATCGATGCCGTGCGCCACGTGCTGGTCGACGCGATCCATCTGGGAATTGGCTTGACCGGCTGCGCCGCGCTCGCAGCGGCGCTGTGCGTGGGGCGCATTTCCCACATCCGCTTCAGCCGGAGCGCCTCGGTGGCGCAGAAAAGCGGCGAGCCGAGGGCCGACGAGGTCAAAGCCGATTAAGGCCGGGCACGTTTGGGTTCAGGCGGCGCGCCAGGGTGTTTATTTTTAATTTGTCAGACAAAAACAACAGTCCACATCGCTGAGCGCGGAAATCCGCAGCACCCAGCCTGCGCGAATCCGTCTATGCGCGGAGCCATGCTCAAGCGGCGTGCGCCATCGCGCCGAATAGCGCGTGGTGCGTTTGCTGGCTCATCGCGATTTCCAGCGCGACGGCATTTTCCACGCCAATGCGCATCGGCGCGCCAAGCCGGGTCAGTTCGATGCCCGTGCGGCGCAGCAGGCGCTCCATGGGCGTCGTGGTGACCGTCACATAGCTGCTGATGCCCGAGCGGTCGGCGAACGAGACAACGGCGCGCATCGCGTTCATGGTCACGTCGGCGAAGCCGAAAGCCTGGTCGTTGCCCGACTCGATGGCGAAGCGGCTCAGCTCCCAGATGTTGCGAGCCGTGGGCGCAGCCTTGCCCTGGAGCAGTTGCGGGAAGGTGTCGCGCAACATGTTCGGGCCCTCGGTGGGCATCATGCGCCAGCAGCCGCGCACGTGGCCCGTGCCGTCCTGAATCAGCATGTAATGGGGCCCGAGCGCGTCGTAGCCGTCGATTTCCATCCCCGCGATGGTGGGAATGTCCCAGCCCATGCGGTCGCGGAACACGCGCGCGCGCAGCCGGTACATCTCATTGATGTCCTCATTGTCGAAATCCTGTCTCTGTCCGATCCGTATCGCAGCTTGCATGACAACTCTCCCGATTTGTGTGGAAGCGCGGCAGTACGGTTCGAAAGCTATGCGTTATGAATATAAAAAAACACCTATCTAGATAGGTAGGTGCGCAGATAGGGCCTCTTAAGGAGAATCAGTTCCGCGGCAGTCACTCATCAGGCATATCTGACAGCGAGAGTCATCATGGAACTTATGGGCAATCAATGGCACTCGGGTGCGAGCACCATGTCGTCCTCCGGAGATTTGTCTTCGGTCGTCGACCGCGTCCTGATCATTGCGTATCGGAAGAAGAAGAAAGAAAGCCAGCGCCGCTTCTGGGCGCGCTTCGGCGTGACGCAGTCGCGCGGCAGCCGGTTCGAGTCGGGCGCGGAGATTCCGCCGCCGGTGTCGATCCTGCTCGGGCTGTATTTCAACAAGACGATTTCGGACGGCGACCTTGGCCGTGCCGAGCGCGTGTTGCGCGGCGAAGCACCGATGGTGCTTAGCCCGGGTCAATAAGACCCATCTGCGTCGCAATCACGGCGGCCGCCCGCCGTGAGTTGACGCCGAACTTCCCGCGAATGTTCTTCATGTGGAAGTTCACGACGGCCTCAGAGCAATTCAGGATGTGAGAAATTTCCCAAGTGGACTTGCCTAGCGCAGTCCACTTGAGGCATTCCTTTTCCCGTGGCGTGAGCTTGGGAATCAGCGACTGGGCGTGGTCGTTCAGGTGCCGCTGGCTTGTGTCCAGCACGAGGTCGCGCAGCAGCACGAGATTCGGCAACGCGCGGTTCACGTCGTCCCAGAAGTTGTCCGTGGGATTGGCGTCGTTGACGAAGCACAGCATGCCCACTTCCTGGCGCGGGCCATGGATCGGCAGCGTGATGCCCGCGCGCAGCCCGTACGAGCGGGCCTCTTCATACATCGATTGTTGCTGCTCGGTCGCGAAAAGCTCCGGCGACCAGATGAGCGGCGCCGAGCGCGTTGTGCAATGCGACACGGTAGGGTCGAAGTAGGCCATACCGTGGTCGTTGTACGTCTGCCGCCAGGCGGCCGAATAGTTCGTGCGGATAAACGCGTCCTCGAGCCTCATGCCCGGGCGCGGCAGGATAGCCAGCATGAGCTGGCTGAATCCCCACGAACTGGCGAGCTTCGCCACCGCGTCGAACCACGCTGCCTCTTCGGGCGCGTCGAGCACGGGCGACATCTGCTCAATAAAATGTAGAGGCACGTTCAACACTCTCCATCAGCGCTGGGCGAGATCGCGGGGCAAGCCCTTGGACACTCGCTCCTCGCTTCTTATGATGTAAGAATTTATCACTAAATTCCTGTCCGATCCCCCCTCGTCTGCAATCCTTCCGCCTTGTGGGGTCATTTCTGTCGGATTTCGGTGACATTGGAGAGAATTTCTGCATTTCCTGAACAAGCGCACCGGTCTGCACCAAAGCATTGCATCGGCACTGAAATAAAGCCCGGCGTCATTTCAAAAGCGGCAAAAGCGTGCAACTCGCCGGGATAATGCCGTCGATTTATCCGCTTTCATTTATTTTCAGGCTTTTCATTTCCACTTTTAACCGCACTCGACTGAATGCTGTCTGAATCCGCCAGTGCGTCGATATCGCCTGGATAATCGCAAATGGTTCGCCGCACAACGGGCGGCGAACCATCGTTCAGGGCTTGCGCAGCAGCTCGATCACGCGCGTCGGCCGCATGTGGTTGAGCGCGAAGTGCAGGCGCCCGGGGCTGCGGCGCACGCCCGCTTCGCGCTCGGCGTCGCGCTGCCAGTCGAAGAAGTCGCTGGGCGCTTCGGGCGCGCTCATGCCGAGGTCGACGAGTTCGTATCCGGACTCGAGCGCGATCGGCAGTCGGTGCACGTCCTTGCGGCTGTCGAAGCCCGCGAGGCCGTCCCCGGCTTCGGGCACGCTGTTGACGAGCGTGGCGTTCGTGGTCGTCACTTCGTCCGGGCAGATGTAGCCATCGCCCGCGAGGCGCGCGGCTTCGCGGTTCTTGCCATCGGTGTCGACCGAGCTATCGTGCGTGCGGTCGTTGTGGAGTTCGGCGCTGCGCGGCCGCGACGGCGACGCGCTCACGTCTCCCACATTCGCTTTTTGCATGTCGTCGGGACGATTCATGATTCTTCCTCCTTGGAAGATCGGGGTGCCTGCGTTCAGCAGGCAAGTCCGCAAACGCTGTTCCGCTGCAGCGCCGCACCCTTGAATCGGGTTGAAAAGCAAGCCGGTTCGCCAGGAGAACGCCTCCAGCGATTTTGCATTTTTTTCGTTGGTTTGGCCTTTTTCCCAGGAGTATGATCCTCTTTCAACGAGTTGGCGCGCTTTCGATTAATGGGCCGGGCGAGGGCCCATGGCGTGGCTTTGCCACACGATCCTGAATGCACGCGCCACAAAAAATGGACGAGGCAGTCAGGGCGGGTGACACACATGCACTTCGACGCTGCATTTACGCATCGTGGCTATTTGCTGAATTGCGCACCGGCGCGCGCCGGTGACGGCACGTATCAACCTTATGTGGTGATATCGCGATCGAGCGATGGCGAACTCGTCGCCAACCGGTTTTTCCCTGCCGATTTGCGCTTCGCCGATGAAGCGGCCGCTATCGCCCACGCGCGCGACTGGGCCGTGCGCTGGATCGACGCGAGCACGGTCACGCTGTGAACGCGCGCGCCCTGCGGGCGTCGCCCGCCGAGAGTGCTTCGGCGAACTCGCGCAAAACGCGGTAATCTCTGGGGTCGATACACTCACTCCTGCGCAGACCTTGCGTCTGCTGCCGCATCACCATGTCCAAAGCTGCTTCCCCCGACTGGGGCCTGGAACAGATCGTCGCCGATCTGCGTGCGTCGCGTGAAGAACGGCACCGCACGCGCCATCCACTCGGCATCCGCGAATTGCCATCGCGCGACGCGGTCGTCAACATCGTGGCCGGCTTGCGCGCCGCGCTCTTTCCCACGCACTACGGTGCGCCCGACCTGACCGACGAGAGCATTGATTACTACGTCGGTCATACGCTCGACAGCACCCTGCGACTGCTTGCCGAGCAGATTCGCCGCGCGTTGCGCTTCCTGCCGGAAAACTCGCAGGCGAGCGACGACGAACTGCGCGTGCGCGCATTCGAAGTCGCGCGCGAGTTCGGCCGGCAACTGCCCGATATTCGCGCGCTGCTCGTGAGCGACATTCAGGCGGCGTTCACGGGTGACCCGGCCGCGCAGCACATCACCGAGATCCTGCTGTGCTATCCGGGCGTGTGGGCCATGACGCATCATCGGCTCGCGCATGCGCTGCATCGCCTCGGCGTGCCGCTGCTCGCGCGTTTCATCAATGAGATCGCGCATTCGGCCACGGGCATCGACATTCACCCGGGCGCGCAGATCGGATCGAGCTTCTTCATCGATCACGGCACGGGCGTCGTGATCGGCGAGACGGCGATCATCGGCGAGCGCGTTCGCGTGTATCAGGCCGTGACGCTCGGTGCGAAGAGCTTCGCCGCTGACCTCGACGGGGCGCTCGTGAAGGGCAATGCGCGCCATCCGATCGTTGAGGACGACGTGGTGATCTATGCGGGCGCGACGATTCTCGGCCGCGTGACGATCGGGCGCGGCTCCGTGATTGGCGGCAACGTGTGGCTCACGCATAGCGTGCCGCCGGGCAGCAGCGTGCGCCAGGGCAAGATTCGCGAGATCGAGCGGGGTGACGAAAGCCCGATGAAGTGAGGCGGCGAACGGGACATGCCGTCCCGTTCGTTTTCCGCGTGCGGGGTATTCAGGTATTCGCGACGCTCATCGAGCTTGAATTGCCGACGATCGCGAGAAACTCGCGGCGCGTGGAAGGGTCGGTGCGGAACGTGCCGAGCATGCGCGACGTCACCATCTCCACGCCTGCCTTGTGCACCCCGCGCGTGGACATGCATTGATGCGCCGCTTCGAGTATCACGCCCACGCCCTTGGGCTGCAGAATTTCATTGAGCGTGTCGGCGATCTGCGCGGTCATCTTCTCCTGGATCTGCAGGCGCTTCGCGAATGCGTCGACGAGGCGCGCGAGCTTCGAGATGCCTACCACGCGGTGCTCCGGCAGATACGCCACGTGCGCGCGCCCGATGATCGGCACCATGTGATGTTCGCAGTAGCTCTCGAAGCGAATGTCCTTCAACACGATCATTTCGTCGTAGCCGTCCACCTCCGAGAAGGTGCGCGACAGGATTTCGCGTGGATCGACCTCATAGCCCGCGAAGAACTCCTCATAGGCACGCACGACGCGGCCCGGCGTATCGATCAGCCCTTCGCGAGCGGGGTCGTCCCCGGCCCAGCGCAGCAGTACGCGCACGGCGTCCTCGGCTTCGGCGCGTGACGGGCGCGTGTTGGACGCTACGGCAGCGCTCGTTGCGCTCTTGCGTGGCTTTGCTTTTCCGGCCTTTTTTTCTTCGCTCATGCATGGGCTCCTGTCATGTGGCGCGACGCCGCTTTGGCGTGCTCCACGAGCGCCCATTGTTTCATGTTTTGTCGTGCTCGGCGCGAGGGGCCATCATTTTGGCCATTCGTCCAGGGCGTCGTTGAAGAGTTCCGCCACGACGCTGCGCAGCCATTCGCCGCGCGGCGCGTTGTGATACTTGCGATGCCAGTGCTGCCTGAGATCGAAGCGCGGCAATGGCAGTGGAGGCTCGACGAGCGTGATCGATGCATGCTCGGACACGTAGGCGAAGCCGATCGCATGAGGCACGGTCGCGATGAGGTCGGAGCGCGTGAGAATGAACGGCAAGCTCATGAAGTGAGGCGTTTCAAGCACCGCGCGGCGGCGCATGCGCCGCTTCTCCAGATACTGTTCCAGCACTTCCTGGCTGCGCCCTTCGGCGCGCACGACGGCATGGCCCATGGCGAGAAACTGCTCGATCGTCATGGCTTTGCCCGCAAGCGGATGGCCGCTGCGCATCATGCAGATGAAGCGGTGCGTGAAGAGGCGCTGCTGGAAGAAGTTGTTGCCGCCTAGATCGGGGAAATAGCCGACCGCGAGATCGATGTCGCCCGACTCGAGGCCGCGCTCGACCTGGCTTGGCGGCAACGACACCGAACGCAGGTTTGCCTTCGGTGCGCGCTGAGCGAACACCTGCAGGAGGCGCGGAAGAAACACGATCTCGCCGACATCGGACAGTGCGATGGAAAACGTGTGGGTGCTCGTGGCGGGATCGAAGTCCTGCGCTTGCAGCATGCCCTTCTCGATACGCACCAGCGCGTCGCGCGCGGCGGGAATGAGGCCGAGCGCACGAGGCGTGGGCTCCATGCCGCGCGAGGTGCGCACGAAGAGCGGATCGCCGAAATACTCGCGCAGCTTGCCGAGCGCTGTGCTCACGCGCGGCTGGCTCACACCGAGCCGCTCGGCGGCGCGGCTCACATTGCGCGTTTCCTCTATGGCCACGAGAAAGGGGATGAGATTCAGATCGAGGTCTTGCATGAAGGCGAGGGCGGCGCGGCACTATGTCGAAATCAGATAAAGACTAGTCGACGAATTGGAATTCCGGATATTGGGGTATGTGCCCACGGCCCAAGCTGCCCTGAAAGCGCGGCAAAAAGTGCGTCCATGCACGAATCCGCGCGTACCCGCGCAGACATGAAGTAGATTGCCTGTGTGGGCACCCCGTGGGTAGACCCGCCTTGACAAGCGCTTGAATCCACTCCGATAATGCGCTGGACGTTCGCTAAACGAATCAGTGTTCGTATATAGAACTTTTCGCGATCGAGTGACGTGGACCTTCCGCGATGCGCATCGCTTTCAGGAACAGGCATGATCAACAAGATTTTCGACTCGCTTCAAGCCGCCGTGGCCGATGTGCATGACGGCGCCACGGTGATGATCGGCGGCTTCGGCACGGCCGGTATGCCCGCCGAACTGATCGACGCGCTCATCGAGCAGGGCGCGCGCGACCTCACCATCGTCAACAACAACGCAGGCAACGGCGACACTGGTCTTGCTGCGCTGCTCAAGGCGAAGCGTGTGCGCAAGATCATCTGCTCGTTCCCGCGCCAGACCGACTCGTATGTGTTCGACGCGCTCTATCGCGCCGGCGAAATCGAGCTCGAACTCGTGCCGCAGGGCAATCTGGCCGAGCGCATCCGCGCCGCGGGCGCCGGCATCGGCGGCTTCTTCACACCTACGGGCTACGGCACGAAGCTGGCCGAAGGCAAGGAAACGCGCCTGATCGACGGCCGCCACTACGTGCTCGAAGCGCCGCTGCACGCCGACTTCGCGCTCATCAAGGCGTATAAGGGCGATCGCTGGGGCAACCTGGTCTATCGCAAGACGGCGCGCAATTTCGGCCCGATCATGGCGAGCGCGGCGAAGGTCGCCATTGCCCAGGTTTCGGAAGTCGTGCCGCTCGGCGAACTCGATCCTGAAGTGATCGTGACCCCCGGCATTTTCGTGCAGCGCGTCGTTGAGGTGCCGCAAGCGGCCCATCAAGCGCACGAGCAGCATGGCGGCCAGGCAGCCTGAAGGAACGGAGAGAGGCAATGAAACGACTGAATCGCGATGAAATGGCCAAGCGCGTGGCCGCGGACATTCCCGAAGGCGCGTATGTGAATCTCGGCATCGGCGTCCCGACGCTGGTGGCCAACCACCTCGATCCGAGCAAGGAAATCTTCTTGCACAGCGAGAACGGCCTGCTCGGCATGGGCCCGGCGCCCGCACCCGGCCGGGAAGACGACGAACTGATCAACGCAGGCAAGCAGCACGTGACGCTGCTCACTGGCGGCGCGTACTTCCATCACGCCGACTCGTTCGCGATGATGCGCGGCGGCCACCTGGACTACTGCGTGCTCGGCGCATTCCAGGTATCGGTGGGGGGCGACCTCGCGAACTGGCACACCGGCGCGCCCGACGCGATTCCGGCCGTGGGCGGCGCGATGGACCTCGCACTCGGCGCGAAGCAGGTGTTCGTCATGATGGAGCTGCTGACCAAGCAAGGCGAAAGCAAGCTCGTGAGCGAATGCTCGTACCCGGTCACGGGCGTGGGCTGCGTGGGCCGCGTCTATACGGACCTCGCCGCGTTCGACGTGACGCCCGAAGGCCTCGCCGTGCGCGAGATCTATTCGGACATCGACTTCGACGCGCTGCAGAAGCTTGCCGGCGTGCCGCTGATCGACGCGACGCAAAACCGTCGCGCAGCGTAAACTGTCTGTCGACGTGCGTCGTTCGCACGTGCGTGGCGCGGCAACCGTCGGCATTCGTCGACGGTTGCCGCGCCCGCTTCGTTCCATCGGTACTCTCTGAACGCCCGCTTTTTTCTACGCGCCATACTCCATGATTGAACGCCTCACGAGCCTGATCTGCGGGACCGAGCCGATGAATGCGGTCTGGTCTCCCGAAGCCACGCTGCAACGCATGCTGGACGTCGAGGCGGCGCTCGCGCGCGCCTCCGCTGCGCATGGCGTGATTCCGCAGTCGGCGGTGGCCGCGATCGCCCGGGCTTGCGCGGCGGACCAGCTCGACGCGCCGGCGCTCGCACGCGACGCGGCGCTGGGCGGCAATCTGGCGATCCCGCTCGTCAAGCAGCTCACGGCGCGCGTGAAGGCCGCCGACGCTGAAGCCGCCAAATACGTTCACTGGGGCGCAACGAGCCAGGACATCATCGATACGGCTACCGTGCTGCAGTTGCGCGATGCATTTGCGCTGATCGAGCGAGGTATCGATGCGCTCTGCGCGACGCTCGCGGACCTCGCGCGCACGCATCGCGCGACGCCGGCGGTAGGCCGCACGTGGCTCCAGCAGGCGCTGCCCATCACGCTCGGAATGAAGTTCGCGCAATGGCTCGACGCCATGCTGCGCCATCGAGAACGACTCGCCGCGCTGCGCGAGCGCGCGCTCGTGCTGCAGTTCGGCGGCGCGGCCGGCACGCTCGCAAGCTTGCGCGACGCGGCGCCGAAGGTGAGCGCCGCGCTCGCGCAAGAACTCGGCCTCGCGTCGCCTGCGCTGCCGTGGCACACGCAGCGCGACCGCATTGCCGAAGCCGCGTCGTTCTTCGGCATGCTCATCGGCACGCTCGGCAAGATCGCGCGTGACATCTCCCTGCAAATGCAGACCGAAGTCGGTGAGCTGGGCGAACCGGCGGCGGCGGGCAAGGGCGGTTCTTCGACCATGCCGCACAAGCGCAACCCCGTGGGTTGCGCAGCGGTCCTGACGGCTGCCACGCGCGCGCCTGGCCTTGTGGCAACGGTGTTCGCGGGCATGGTTCAGGAACACGAGCGCGCGCTCGGCGGCTGGCAAGCGGAGTGGGATGCGCTGCCCGATCTCGCGCGCCTTGCCGGCGGCGCGCTCGCGCAGATCGAACAAATCACGGCTGGACTCGAAGTGCGGCCCGAACGGCTCGCGGCGAATCTCGACATCACGCACGGACTCATCCTCGGTGAAGCGGTGATGCTCGCGCTCGGCGATCAGATCGGGCGTCTGGACGCGCATCATCTCGTTGAGCACGCATCGAAATCGGCGGTGCAAAGCGGCCGCACGTTGTATGAAGTCCTCGCGGAGGATCCCGCCGTTACGCGACTTCTGGACGAAGCGCGCCTCAAGGCGCTGCTCGATCCGGCTAACTACGTGGGGCAGGCGCACACTTTCGTCGACGCGGTGCTCGCATCGCACGAAGCGAGTGCAAAACAACGCCCGTCCCATTGATCATAGAAGACACACGAGGAGTAACACGCATGCCTTACGCAGCCGTCAACGACACGCATTTGTTCTACCGCATCGACGGTACGGAGAACCGCTCGGCGCCATGGGTGGTCCTGTCGAATTCGCTCGGTAGCGACGTGTCGATGTGGACGCCGCAAATCACGGCGTTCACGAAGCACTTCCGCGTGCTGCGCTACGACACGCGCGGCCACGGTCACTCGGCAGCGCCGCAGGGCCCGTACACGATCGAGCAACTGACCGGCGACGTGATCGGACTGATGGACCAGCTCGGCATCGAGCGCGCGCACTTCGCAGGCGTTTCGATGGGCGGTCTGACCGGCGTCGGCCTCGGCGCGCGCTATGCCAACCGTATCGATCGCCTGGTACTCTGCAACACGGCCGCGAAAATCGGCTCGCCGGAAGTGTGGGTGCCGCGCGCAGCGAAGGCTCGCAGCGAAGGCATGCTCGCGCTCGCCGACGCCGTGCTGCCGCGCTGGTACACGCCCGAATTCATCGCGAACAATGCGCTCGTGATGTCGCAAGTGCGCGACGTGTTCGTGCATACCGACAAGGACGGCTATGCTTCGAACTGCGAAGCGATCAACGCCGCCGACCTGCGCGGCGAGGCGCCGTCGATCAAGGCGCGCACGCTCGTGATCTCGGGTACGCACGATCTGGCCGCAACACCCGCACAAGGCCGCGAACTGGCCGAGTCGGTGCCCGGTGCGCGCTATGTCGAACTCAACGCTGCGCATATCTCGAACGTCGAACTGGCGGACGAGTACAACAAGATCGTGGTCGATTTCCTGCTGGAGGCGTGATGAACGACGAAGAACGCTACGAAGCGGGCATAAAAGTGCGCCGCGCGGTGCTGGGCGACGCGCACGTCGATCGCTCGCTTGCCAACCGCACGGAAGTGACCGAGGAATTCCAGAATTTCATTTCGCGCTATGCATGGGGCGAAATCTGGACGCGCGATGGCTTGCCGCGCCACACGCGCAGCTTGCTGACGATCGCAATGATGGTGGCGCTCAACCGCAGCGAGGAACTCGCGCTGCATTTGCGCGCCGCGCGCAACAATGGCGTCACGCGCGACGAAATCAAGGAAGTGCTGCTGCAAACCGCGATCTATTGCGGCGTGCCGGCGGCGAACTCGGCGTTCCATCTGGCAGACCGCATCTTCCGCGAGCAGGACGCTGAACAGGCTTAAGCAGGCTGTTTGAACGCGACGCGGGGCACTCGCCCCGCGTTCAGTCGAACACCGGCGACTCCACGCCGAGCACCTTGTGCAGGCGCGTGCTGGTCGTTGTGTACTGCAGATGGATTTTCTTCTCGGGAAACACATGATGCGCGGCGCCGAATGCGGCGAGCGCGGCTTCATGAAAACCTGAAAGAATTAGCTTCTTCTTGCCCGGATACGTGTTGATATCGCCGACGGCAAAGATGCCCGGCACGCTCGTTTCGAAGCGCGCCGTATCCACCGGCAACTGCTTGCGCTCGATTTCAAGGCCCCATTGCGCGATTGGCCCGAGTTGCGGCGACAAGCCGTAAAACACGAGCAGGTAGTCGAGTTCCAGCGAGCGCGTGACGCCGTCGCCGCCCGTCACCTTGATGCGCGTGAGCTTGCCGCCTTCGTCGTCGAAGCCGGTCAGTTGGCCGACGATCGACTGCATGCGCCATTCTTCGCATAGCGCGTGCATTTTCGCGACCGTTGCCGGCGCAGCGCGATAGCCCTCGCGCCGATGCAGCAGGATCACGCTCTGCGCGACGTCGACGAGTTGCAGCGCCCAGTCGAGCGCCGAATCCCCGCCGCCGCACACCACGATGTCCTTGTCGCGAAAGCGTTCGAGATCGCGCAAGCGATAGAACAACTGCGTGTCGCGGTATCGCTCGATACCGCTCAGCTTGAGCGTGCGCGGCTGGAACGAGCCCACGCCTGCCGCGATGAACACCGTTTTCGCAAGAAACTGCGTACCCTTGCTCGTCTGCACGAAAAAGCGGCCGTCCGCGCGCGGCTCGACGATCTGCACCTCCTGGCCGAGATGGAACGTCGCGCCGAAAGGCTCGATCTGCTTCATCAACGCATCCACGAGCTGTTGCCCGGTGCACATCAGCACCGCCGGAATGTCGTAGATCGGCTTGTCGGGGTAAAGCTCGGCGCACTGGCCGCCGACCACGGGCAGCGAATCCACTACGTGCGCGTGTATTTCCATCAGACCGAGTTCGAACACCTGGAAGAGTCCCACCGGTCCCGCGCCGATGATGAGCGCGTCGGTTTCGATGAGCTGGGGCGAGAAGTGATCGTTGCGCTCGTTCATCGGCGCGCGCTCCTTGCGAGAAGGGGAATCGGCAGGGGAAATGCTCAAGAGTCCTATTCTTCAGGCTGCACGTCGGCGACATAGCGGCGCAGACAGGCGAGCAGTGCGGCTTCCTCGGCGCGGCTCGCGGCGTCGCTGGCCGAACCCGCGTCGCGCTCTTCGCCGAACATCGCTGCGGGCGCGGGGATCGTATCGACCACGCGGCCGTCGCGGAACACGCGGATTTGATGCGTCGCTTCCACATATTCGGCGATCCAGTGGATGCCCTCGATATGCGTGCCGATACGGACTGGCATCTTCATGAGATTCCCTCCTGGCGCAGCGCACGTCGGTCGATGCGCACGCGCCGCAATCGCGATTGCTATGGCGGATAGGGCAACAATACGCCGATGGCGTGTTCCGTGCTTGATCCCGGTCCCTCGCGCGTCAGGCTGCGGAACCTGGCGGCCGAAAAAAGAAAAGGCGGCCCGAACCCGGGCCGCCCTTGCGGCGTATTGCCAAATGAAAGCAGGCGGAAAGCCGGCGCGAGCGATGGCTCGCGCTTTAGCGCATTACTGCACCGTGGCCAGCACGTCGCGCACCGTGCCGAACAGGCGCGCGATTTCCTCTTCCGTCACGATGAGCGGCGGCGAGAACGCGAGAATGTCGCCCGTGAAGCGGATCAGCACACCTGCCTCGAAGCACTTCACGAAAACCTCATAAGCGCGCGCGCCGGGCGCGCCGTCACGCGAATTGAGTTCGATGCCGGCAACGAGGCCGAGATTGCGCACGTCCTTGACATGCTTTTCGCCGCGCAGCGCGTGTGCGGCGGCCTCGAACTTCGGCGCGAGCGCGTTGGCGCGCTCGAACAGACCTTCGCGGCGATACAGGTCCTGCGTCGCGATCGCGGCGGCGGCGGCGAGCGGGTGCGCCGAATAGGTGTAGCCGTGGAACAGCTCGATTGCGCCTTGCGCGCCGGCGTTCACGATCGTGTCGTGAATCGTGCGGCTCGCGGCCACGCCGCCCATCGGCACGGCGGCGTTGTTGATCGCCTTGGCCATCGTGATGATGTCGGGCGTGACGCCGAAATACTCGCTGGCCGTGGCCTTGCCGAGGCGTCCGAAGCCCGTGATGACTTCGTCGAAAATCAGCAGGATGCCGTGCTTCGTGCAGATCTCGCGCAGGCGCTGCAGGTAGCCCTGCGGCGGAATCAGCACGCCGGTCGAACCCGCCACGGGCTCGACGATCACGGCGGCGATGGTCGAAGCGTCGTGCAGCGCGACGATGCGCTCGAGGTCCTCGGCGAGGTGCGCGCCCCAGCCCGGCTGGCCCTTCGAGAACGCGTTGTGTTCGAGATCGTGCGTGTGCGGCAGATGATCGACGGCCGGCAGCAGCTGGCCCGAAAACGCCTTGCGATTCGGGCCGATGCCGCCCACCGAGATGCCGCCGAAGCCCACGCCGTGATAGCCGCGCTCACGGCCGATCAGCTTGGTGCGCTGGCCTTCGCCGCGTGCGCGATGGTAGGCAAGCGCGATCTTCAGCGCGGTGTCGACCGACTCCGAGCCGGAATTCGTGAAGAACACGCGGTCGAGCCCGGCCGGCATGATCTCGGCAACCTTCTGCGCGGCTTCGAACGCGAGCGGGTGGCCCATCTGGAACGTAGGGGCGAAGTCGAGCTTGGCGGCTTGCTGGGCGATCGCCGCGACGATTTCCTCGCGCCCATGGCCCGCATTCACACACCAGAGGCCCGCGCTGCCGTCGAGCACCTCACGGCCGTCGGTCGTGCGGTAGTACATGCCCTTGGCCGATTCGAGCAGGCGCGGCGCGGCCTTGAACTGGCGGTTGGCGGTGAAGGGCATCCAGAACGACGAGAGATCGTCGATGACGGGGCGCGAAGTCATGCGTGCTTCTCCTCAGGTGGGTTTGGCTCAACTGTAGCGCCGGGGCTTGAACCACGGCATAGACAGTCTCTATACTGATCTGCAAACCGTGCTGGACAATTCTCGCCAACTGTATTGGTCGGCGCCCGGGTCGTTCGGGTTTTCCCTCGCACTATACGCTTGCTTTTCCCATGATCGAACTCGAACTGGAGCGCGGCCGCGGCGCAGCAACTACGCTTGTCGAGCAGCTCGTACAGGGCTTCACGCGCGCAATCGATGCGCAAACGCTGCGCGCCGGGGCGCTGTTGCCCTCGGTGCGGCAGCTCGCGCAAACGCACGAGCTTTCGACCTATACAGTGACCGAGGCGTACAACCGTCTCGTTTCGATGGGCTTCGTGGTCGCGCGGCGCGGCTCGGGCTATCGCGTGGCGCAGCGCACCGAGTCGGCGCGGGCGAGCGCGGCGGGTTGGCAGCCGCCCACGCTCACGGCCACGTGGCTGCTCTCTGACGTGTTCGCCGATCATTCGGTGCCGATCAAGGCGGGCTGCGGCTGGGTGCCGGGCGAGTGGATCAACGAAAGCGGCCTGCAGCACGCCCTGCGCGCCATGAGCCGGGTGCCGGCCGTGCGTCTTGGCGACTACGGGCACCCTTACGGCTACGCGCCGCTGCGCGAGCGCATTGCGGCGCAGCTGGACCGCCAGGGGCTGCCCGTCGAGGTGTCGAACGTCCTGCTCACGCAAGGCGCGACGCAGGGGCTCGATCTGATCGTGCGCACGCTTTTGCGGCCCGGCGACACGGTGCTCGTGGAAGACCCCGGCTACTGCAATCTGCTGCAGATCCTCAAGCTCGCGGGGCTCACGGTGCACGGCGTGCCGCGCACGCCGGCCGGGCTCGACATCGAGGCGCTCGAGCGCCAGGTGGCCGCGCATCAGCCCAAGGCGATCTTCGTGAACACGACGCTGCAGAATCCCACCGGCGCGACGTATGCGATGTCCAACGCGTTCCGCTTGCTGCAGATCGCCGAGCGCCAGCGCATGTGGGTCGTCGAGGACGACGTGAGCCGCGAACTCGCGCCGCCGGGCGCCCCGTTGCTCGCCGCGATGGAGGGCCTGCAGCGCGTGGTGTACGTCAGCGGCTTTTCGAAGACGGTCACGCCCTCGCTGCGTTGCGGCTATGTGGTCGCCGAGCGCGATGTGCTGCGCGAACTGGCGCGCGCGAAGATGGCGGTGGGGCTCACGTCGTCGGCGACCATCGAGCGCATGGTCGACAAGGTGCTGCTCGAAGGGCGCCACGCACGGCATGTCGAGCTGGTGAACGAGCGCCTGAAGGCCGCGCATGCGTGCGTGGAGGAGCGGCTGGATGCGCTGGGGCTCGAAATCTTCCACCGGCCGCGCGCGGGGCTCTTCGTGTGGGCGCGCCTCGCGATCGAACCCGAACGGGCCGGCGCGATTGCCACGGCGGCGCTGCGCGACGGCATCTGGCTCGCGCCCGGCTCCTATTTCCGGCCTGACGACGCACCGAGCGCATGGTTTCGCTTCAACGCGCCGTATTCGACGGACGATGCGCTGTGGCGATTCATCGAGCGTGCGCGGTAGGGCGCGTGTTTAGAACAAGCTCTGCTGCCCCGACATCAGCGTGTCGAAATCCTCGCGCAGGAACGGCAGAATCGCGTCCGCAACAGGCTGTAGCTGGCGGCTCACATAGAATGCGTAGTCGAGCGGCGAGCTCAGCGTTTCGAGCGGCTCGGGCCCGGCCGTCGTCATCACATAGCTGATCCAGCCGCCGTTCTGATACTGGAGCGGACGGCCTTTCGCGCGATTGAACTCGTCCGCGACACGCGCGGCCCGCACGTGCGGCGGCACGTTGCGCTGGTACTCGACGAGCGGCCGGCGCAAGCGCTTGCGGTAGACGAGCTGGTCGTCCAGTTCGCCATTGAGCGTGCGCCGCACATAGTCGCGGATGTACTCCACGTAGGGCTCGCGCTGGAAAATGCGCCGGTACAGTTCGCGCTGGAACTCCTGCGCGAGCGGCGTCCAGTCGGTGCGCACGGTTTCGAGGCCCTTGAACACGACTTCTTCGCCGCCGCTCTTCGCGAGCGTTAGCCCGGCGTAGCGCTTTTTGCTGCCTTCTTCCGCGCCGCGCACCGTGGGCATGAGAAAGCGCGAGTAATGGCGTTCGAACTGCAATTCCAGGGCGCTTTGGAGGCCGAAGCGTTCCCGCAGTTCGGCCTTCCACCATGCATTGACGTGCTCGACGAGCTGCTTGCCGGTGCGTGTGGCGTCGGCTTCGCTGTACGCGTGCTTGAGCCAGACGAAGGTCGAATCGGTGTCGCCGTAGATCACGTCGTAGCCCTGCGACTCGATGAGTTGACGCGTTCTGCGCATGATCTCGTGCCCGCGCATCGTGATCGAAGAGGCGAGGCGCGGGTCGAAGAAACGGCAACCGGTCGAGCCGAGCACGCCGTAAAAGGCGTTCATGATGATCTTGAGCGCCTGCGAGAGCGGGGCATTGTGGTGCCGCTTCGCGTTTTCTCGCTCTTCCCACACCTGGCGCACGATTTCCGGCAGACAGTGCTTCTCGCGGGAAAAGCGCGCACCAAGAAAGCCGGGCACGGACACCTCGTCGTCGGGATCGCTCAAACCTTCGATGAGCCCGACGGGATCGATCAGAAACGTGCGGATGATTGAGGGGTAAAGGCTCTTGTAGTCGAGCACGAGCACCGAGTCGTAGATGCCGGGGCGCGAGTCCATGACGAAGCCGCCGGGGCTGTTTTCGCCCACCACGTCGCCGATGTTAGGCGCCACATAGCCGAGCCGGTGCATCTTGGGCAAATACAGGTGCGTGAACGCGGCGACCGAACCGCCGCTGCGATCCACGGGCAGCCCCGTGACGGACGCGCGTTCGAGCAAAAAGGCGATCAGTTCGGTTTTCTCGAACACACGCGTGACCAGTTCGCAGTCCTTGAGGTTATAGCGAGCCAGCGCGGGTTTGTCTTCGTCGAAGCGGCGCTGGATCTCGTCCATGCGCTGATACGGGTTGTCGATGGACTTGCCTTCGCCGAGCAACGCCTGCGCGACGTATTCGAGGCTGAACGACGGAAAGCTCCAGGTGGCCGAGCGCAGCGCCTCGATGCCGTCGATGATGAGGCGGCCCGCCGCGCCTGCGAAGAAGTGATTCTCGCGCATGCCGTGCTCGCGCCACTCCATGACCTCGCCGCCGCGCCCAAGGCGCAGAGGCACGCCGGTTTGCTGCGCGTGCGCGTGCAACACGCGCAAATCGAACTGCACGAGATTCCAGCCGATGATGGCGTCGGGGTCGTGCTGGGCCATCCACGCGTTCAGGCGTTCGAGCATTTGCGCGCGGCTTTCGCAGTATTCGAAATCGAAATCGATCTGGCTCGCGTCGCCGTTTGCAGGGCCGAGCATGTAGACCTGGCGTTGTCCGCAGCCTTCGAGCGCAATGGAATACAGCTCGCCCTGTGCGCTCGTTTCGATGTCGAGCGACACGAGTTTCAGGCGCGGGCGATAGCCGTTGGCGGGTTTCATCTCGCCGTCGAGCAGCACGCCGCTTGCGCTGGAGTCGACGGCGTCGCCGCGAAACAGCACGGGCGCGGTGATGAAGCGCTCCATCATGTAGCGGTCCGGCGGCTGGATATCGGCTTCGTAGACGTCGACGCCCGCTTTCGCGAGGCGTTTCGCATGCCCAGCGAGGGCGCGATATTGCGGCGAGTAGAGCCCAAGCACCGGACGGCGCTGGAAGTCACACAGATTGAGCGGGCGGAGTTCGGTGCGTGCGTCGCCCTTCAGTGCGGCGCGGGCCGCCGCTTGCTGCGCGGCCGGCACGAATGCCACAGAGGGCTGGGGGCGCAGGCGCAGCTGGCGCGGCCCCGCGTCGGTCGCAAGCCAGAAGTCGACCTCGGTGTGTTCGCCCGTATCGCGCCAATGGCGGGTGAGAATAAAACCCGCTTCAAACTCAGACAAAGTGTGACTCCGCCGCCCATGTTTCCCGCTTGCGATTGTAGCGGTTGAACCGGTGTTTACACTGAAAGGCGGCGGTTCGTATTAGCGCTGCAGCAGGTGCGCGAACATCGGATACAGCGAAACGATCAGCGAAAGCGCCATGGCGATGTTGAACAGACGCAGCCGCCGCGAGTTCGAGAGAAAACGGCGCATGCTGGTGCCGAACGCGGCCCAGATGCAGATGCACGGCAGGCCGATCACGTAGAACAGAAAGGCCATCGCCATCGTATTGGTGCCGAAGTTCGCGGAAAGGCGGATCGTGGTGGCGGCCGTGAGCACCATCATCCACGCCTTGGGATTGACCCACTGGAACGCAATGGCTTCGTGAAAGCGCATGGGCCGATGCTCGCCGCTCTTTACCTTGAGGTCGCCCGAGGTGCCGATCTTCCACGCAAGATAGAGCAGGTACGCAATGCTTGCGACTTCCAGCACGACATAGAGCGACGGAATGTGCCGGAACAGCTGACCCAGGCCGAAACCCACCGAGAGCATGAGCACGACCACGCCTGCACTAATGCCGAGAATGTGCGGCACCGTGCGGCGAAAGCCGAAGTTGACGCCGGAAGCGAGCAACATGGTGTTATTGGGGCCGGGCGTGATGGTCGTGACCACGACGAAGAGCATGCCGGCGGGCAGCGCACTGAGCATTTCGGGCAGCATGATGCGAGGGGCTCCGGAAAGAGAAGGCAGATTCGATGGAGATCAGTTTATCGACAGTGCGCGGTACAGTACCGGTACAGTTGTGAAGACGCTGAACAGTACGGCTTGGGGCGCGATGGCGCGGTTCGGCCGAACCCTTAAAGCGCCACAGCGGATGAGACTGCTTTGGTGGACTGAAACAAGAGCCGCGGTATCGTAGACGTAGTTGAGAAGTGGACAGGCCTGAGGGGTAGCTGCCAGCGTGCAATGTTGGCTATCCACTGTCGCGTCGGGTGATGGCTGGACGACTTCTCGCACACGGGAGAGCCCGATGCGTTCTCTGGAAGCAAGGCAGACCGCGACACGAAGCTTGATCTGGCGGCTTCTTTTCTGCATGTGTCTGGTTGCTCCGATGCTTCCCGGCATTGCGCGAGGGATGGACTTCCGTATCTATTACCAACCTCAGCTCAAACTAAAGATGATCATCGGGGAGGGGCGGATCGAGGACGGCGATGCCCGGAAATTTCTAACGTTTGCGAGCAGGGCCGACCGCGATGGTGATGGACTGGTCGTATTCGTTTTAAGCAGTCCAGGGGGAAATGTTGAAGCGGCATTCCGTGTCGTCGATGCCATGGACAAAGTGCGCGTCCACACGCTGGTTCCGAGCGACGCCAGGTGTGCGTCCGCCTGTGCTTCCATCCTCTTTGCCTCAGGCGAACGCCGAAGTGTCCTTGGCAGCGGTCTGCTCGGGTTTCATAGTTGCTATCGGAAAGCGGGGCAAACCTATGCCGAAGACTCGCTTTGCAACGAAATAATCGCCGCGAACGCCATGCAAAGGGGCGTCAGTCACGCTGCCATCAATCGTTTCGTCAAGCAATACGGTGCGCAAGACATGGCATGGGTTCGGCGCGATGGCGCATGCCAGTCGCTTCAGGGGCTCTGCAAGCCAGGGCGGCTGGAAGCACAACCGGATGCGAAGGCCGCGTTGATGAGCAGTCTCGATTGCAGCAAGCTCATATCCATTCAGGCACAGCTTGTTTGCGGGGACGCCGAGCTTTCCCGTGTCGACAAGAGGCTCACTGAAATCTATAACCAACGGGTCAGTGTGTCGGCAAACAAGGCGCGGTTGCGAGCGGAGCAACGGACATGGCTTCGCGATGTTCGCAATGCGTGTAGCGATAAGGCCTGCTTGCTGCGCAGCTATCGACAGCGTATCGACGATCTAAAGGAGTCCAGATCTTGAGGAGTGGCGGAGACGCTGGCCGCGTGCGGGGATTTTCTCTATTGGCTTAATGCAGGACTGAAGAAAGCGCCCCGTGGGACCCGCATGACGCACAACCGTCATATTGCAGAGCGTGACGTGCTTGCGAACGTCTACTCGGCATGCCATGGACGGCGCGGCCGCATCCAGACGGTCGCGGGCCTCCTTCGATGGCCCCGGCGTTCCCGGTCCATCAAGATCGGGGTACCGAACTGCCGACTCTTTCATATACTTCTCGTAGCAACATCCCCCGTTGGCAGCTAGCGCAACGTCGCGTTGCCTACTTCGAGTCGAGGCCATATGAGCACGATCATGCCGGCCGGACGCGCCGAGCCCGAACAGCGCGAACCGATTCTCAATACCGTCGACCGTGTCTGCGAAATATGTTTTGGTCTGTTCATGGCATTGACGTTCGTCGGCGCCGTCAAGGCGGTCACCGCAGGCGAAGACGAGGGGTACAAGATGTTCTTCGCCGCGCTCGGGTGCAATCTTGCGTGGGGCCTCGCCGACGCCGTGATGTATCTCGTACGGACGCTCGCCGATCGGGGGCAGCGTCTGCAACTCGCGCAGACCGTCAAGCGCGAGCAGGACCCGTCGGTTGCCGTACGGGCGCTGCGCGATGCATTGCCCGAAAAAATGGCTACGCTCGTCGAAGATGCCGACCTCGAGCGGATCCGCGTGCGCCTCGCGGCAGCCCCAACGCTGCCGCCTCGGGCGAACTTCGTGAGAGGGGATTTCGTCGGCGCGCTGGGCATTTTTCTGCTTGTGGTCCTGGGAACGTTTCCCGTCGCGCTGCCGTTTCTCGTCGTCAAGGACGTGACAACGGCGCTCATCGCCTCGCGCGTGCTCACACTCGTGATGCTTTTCATCGCCGGCTTTGCGCTGGGGCGCTACACCGGCGCGGGGGCGATGAAGGCAGGTATCGCGATGATCGCGCTCGGCATTCTGCTGACGATGGCCATTATCAAGCTGGGCGGCTAACCGTCGCGACTTTGGCTGACCTGATCATGCCTGGCGGCGGCGCAGGCATGCCATCGTAGTGGGTGCCGGGACGGATGCTGCACGCCGTTTCGTACTGAAGGGCACGACGCGAACGCGTAGCTGAGTTGAGCGCGCAGATCGCGCGCTGGTGAAGCGCGCGTCATCCAGGCTGGCGTCCGTCTTCCCAACGCGGGTCCGCGGTGATCTGCATGATGAGCCGGTTCTCCAGCGGATTCGTGCTGAGTGTTTCCCATATCTGTTCGCGCAATCTGTCCTGCGAGGCGAGATCGCTTAACGCGGACGTTGCGCCGACAAGCACGCTGATTTCGACAAAGTTACGCCGGCCCGCCTGGATGACGTGCGTGTGATGGCGCAGAATGCCAAGCTCGCGTTCGAACTTTGAAAGCGTTTTCTCGATCTCCGCGCGCGGATTGTTCTCTTCGGGGCTCATGTGCAGCAATTCGGCAAAGCTCGTGCGCACGATTTTCACTGGCGCGGAGAGAAATATCAGCGACAGTCCCGCGGTCATTGCACTGTCGACATAGCGCGCCCAGAGATAGTGAACGCTTTCGGGCAAGATCGAATAGACGAAAAAGCCGAGCAGCGTGGCCGCGCTGAACGTGAATTTCATGATCCATTTCCAGCCGTCGGTTTTGAGCAGCTTGGAATTGATCTGCGCGGCCGCGCGTTTTTTATAGACCACCATGGCCAAGCAGATCACGCAACTCGCGAGGCTGATCAGCATGACGCCGCGCGCATTCACGACGTGGCCGCCCGAGCGGATCCCCTCGATCCCGTTCACGAGGCCATACACGCAAACGAGCAGCATCATGAGTCCGTTTATGCCATTCACAAGCGGCTCGAGAAACCAATATCCATATTCGAAGCGGGTCGTCGCGGGCCGGCTGACCACGGTGGCCGCGAGCAATCCGAGCGCGGAACTCACGAGATTGAGCAGATAGAAAATGGCGGTCAGCAGCAGCGTGTCGGACTGCACGAAGAAGCCATAGCCGATGTTGGCCGCGAAACCGAGGCACACGACGTAAATGGAAACTTTCATCGCGCGCTGCTCGACCGCTGCGAGTTGCGCCTTGCGGAGCGCGTAGCTGATAGGCATGGTTCCTCGCTGTCGAACGTTGGAACGTTTGAATGGCGGCGGTGAGGCGAAAAGCAGTCAGGAGACCGACGGATGCGGGCAGGCGCAACGGTGCGCGGCTAACGCCAGGCAGAGGCGCTCAGCCCGAAGATCGCAACGAGTCCGCCGCCCATCACCACGAGAAATGCGCACCACTCGGGCCGGGAAAAAAGCGCCTGCCCGCGCTCGCGTCGCGCCCACATGTAAAGCAGGCTGCCGGGTCCATATAAGAGCGCGGACATGACGAGCAGTTCCACCCCGCAAGCGTAAAGCAGGAACAGCGTATAAATCGTGGCGACGGCCGCTGTGGCATAGCTCTGCGTGCGCTTTCTCGTGCTCATGGCCGATTGCGGGAGCGCACGGATCGCCTTGAGCCCGAAAGTCGCCACAAAAAAATAAGGGATGAGCGCCATGGCGCTGGTGAGGCGCAGCATGAGCGAGAACGCGTCGGTGGACCAGTACGTGCTGATGACGAAGCCCTGCACCACGCTGCTCGTGAGCCATATTGCGGCGGTGGGAAGCTGCCGCGCGTTGCGGCGCGCGAAGATGGCGGGCATGGCGTTCGCTTTCGCACTGGCATACAGCACTTCCGCGCAGATCAGCGACCATGCAAGGTAAGCGCCGAGCACGGAGACGATGAGCGCGCCGCCGATGAACACCGCACCTGGCGAGCCGATCACGGCGCCAAGCACCGACGCCATGGAAGGTTGCCGCATGGCCGCGATGTCCGCGCGCATGAGATGCGCGTAGGGCAGCAGCGTGACGAGCACGAGCAGCAACAGCACGAAGGCGAAGCCGAGTATCGTGGCAGCGCCCACGTCGGAGCGTTTTTTCGCGTAGCGCGAATACACGCTCGCCCCTTCAATGCCGAGAAACACGAATACCGTGACGAGCATCGTCCCCTTGACCTGCGTGGAAAGCCGCCCGGCGCTTTCCGCGAGATTGTTCGTGAATGGCTCCGCGCTTGCGTAGACACTCAAAATACCGATAAAAACGAAAATCGGCAAAATCTTCACGACAGTAAGAATCGCATTGATGAGCGTGGCCTGCTGAATGCCCCGCAAAAGCATCCAGTGAAATGCCCAAATGCCGAGTGACGAAACCGCAATGGCAATCGGCGTATTGCCGTTTCCAAATGCCGGCACGAATGCGCCGAGCGTGGATTTGATCAGCACCCAATAGGAGACGTTGCCAAAGCAACCGGCCATCCAGTAGCCGAACGCGGAGAGGAAGCCGGCGTAGCCGCCAAAGCCGTCGCGTGCATAGGCAAAGATGCCGGAGTCGAGGTCGGGCCGGATTTCCGCAAGCAGCTGGAAGACTCGGGCCAGCATATACATGCCGCCTCCCGCAATGCACCATGAGACAACGGCGGCTGTCGGGCCCGCTTCGAGCGCGAAGTTGCGCGGCAGCGAATAGATGCCCGCGCCGACCATGGACCCCACGACCATGGCTGTGAGTACCGGCAGCGACAACTTCTGGTCATCCGTCGATTTCATGTTCGAGCCTTTATCCGATCTTCGATCTGTCGTAATGCGAGCGCGGGAAATCGCGGATTGAAAATGCGCGCCACATTGAATTGCTGAACGATTCTCGAGCGAATGTCACGTTGAATGCATCATGTGCGAATCGTATTCCATAATGTTCGTCAGGTGTCCGGAGGATGGATGGCAAAAGGAGCGTCGCCGGGCACGTATTGGCTGAATGTTCGCTAATGAGTGTGCGTGCAATCGTTAGCAAACAGGTCGAACGAATTGGCGAATCCGCAATGCGCCGCATCAGGGGAATGTCATGCGATATCTCGCTGCAGCACTTCTTGGCTCCGTAGTTGGCTCGCTTGCGCTTTCCGGCTGCGAGGCGCCCACTTCGGGTTCCACCTTCACGCCGGCTCAGGCGCAGCAGGTGTTCGTGGTCGAACTCGGAGCGGTCGAATCCGTGCGGCCCGTCACCATCCAGCCCGGTCCGACCGGCATTGGCGCAATCACGGGTGGCGCGCTTGGCGGCATCGCGGCAGGCAGCAACATCGGGCGCGGCACGGGTTCGGTTGCGGCGGGCATAGGCGGTGCTGTGCTGGGCGGCGCGGCGGGCAATGCCGTGGAGCAGCGCGTCACGCAGCGCGCGGGCCTTGAGATCGTGGTGCGCCTGGATTCGGGGCAATTGATGTCGGTGGTCCAGGATGCGGATCAGCAGTTCGTGCCGGGCGACCGTGTGCGTGTATTGCTCGGCAACAACTCGGTGCGCGTGACCCGATGAAGTGAACGCAGGTGGGGTTGGTCTCTCGATAAAGCGAAGTTCTGAACAAAGCGAGGAAACCGATGGCCGATACCGGGCAGAAGATGAGTCGCGTGCAGTTGACCGCGATGGTAGTCGGGGGCATGGTGGGCGCCGGGATCTTTTCTCTGCCGCGAACCTTCGCCAATGCAACGGGGCCGGTCGGCGCGGCCATTGCGTGGCTCGTGGCGGGCGTGGGCATGTACACGCTCGCACGCGTCTTTCAGTCGCTCGCGGAGCGCAAGCCGAACCTCGACGCCGGCGTGTTCATGTACGCCAAAGAGGGCTTCGGCGACTATCCCGGCTTCCTCTCCGCGTTCGGTTACTGGATCGGCAGTTGCATTGGCAACGTTTCGTACTGGGTGCTGATCAAGTCCACGCTGGGCGCATTTTTCCCGGTTTTCGGCGACGGCAATACGGTTACGGCGATCGTCGTGGCTTCGATCGGCATCTGGCTGTTTCACTTTCTCATTCTGCGCGGCGTGAAGCAGGCCGCGTTCATCAACACCATCGTGACATTCGCCAAGGTCATCCCGATCCTGGTGTTCGTCGTCATTCTCCTGTTCGTATTCAAGTACGGGACCTTCCAGCTGAATATCCAGTCCGCGGCGCAAGAGGGCGGGCTCATTCAGCAGGTTCGCGCGACGATGCTGGTCACCGTGTTCGTGTTCATCGGCATCGAAGGTGCGAGTGTGTATTCGCGCTACGCGAAGGAGCGCGCGGACGTTGGGCGCGCAACGATCATGGGCTTCGCCGGCGTGACAGCGCTCATGGTGCTCGTTTCCATGCTGCCTTTCGCCGTGCTGCCGCGCGCGGACGTGGCGGGCATGCGCCAGCCCTCCATGGCGGCGGTGCTCGAAAGCGTGGTCGGACCGTGGGGCGGCATCTTTGTGAGCGTCGGTCTAATTGTTTCCGTGCTGGGCGCGTATCTGGCGTGGTCGCTCATCTGTGCCGAGGTGATGTTCGCGGCGGCGCGCAATCAGGACATGCCGGCCGTGTTCGCACGCGAAAACGCCAACAACGTGCCGGCCAATGCGCTCTGGATCACCAATATCGTCGTGCAACTGCTGGTGGCCAGCACGTATTTTTCGCGCGATGCGTTCTCGCTGATGCTCAACCTCACGAGTTCGATGTCGCTGATTCCGTATCTCTTCGTCGCGGCCTATGGGTTCATGGTTTCGAACCGAGGTGAAAGCTACGAATTGCGGCCCGAAGAGCGCAAGCGCGATCTCGCGCTGGCAGCGGTCGCCGTGATCTACACGTTGTTCATGATCGTTGCCGGAGGGCTCAAGTTCATCCTGCTTTCTGCGATTCTTTATGCGCCTGGCACCGTGTTGTATTTCCTCGCGCGGCGCGAACGCAAGCTGAAGGTTTTCCAGCGTACGAGCGACTGGGTCATTTTCATCGTGGCGGCTGTCGCGGCGATCGTAGGTGTCGTGGCGCTGGCCACGGGCGCCATGGCAATCTAATGAGAACGAGCGGAGATCGATATGTCCAAGGCAAAGGGCGGTGGGAAGAGTGAAAAGAGCGAGAAAGCAGACAAATTAGAAAAGGCCCCGAAGGGCGGCAAGGGCAAGGCGAAGGAAGACAGTGCGTTGGGGGTGTATTCCGAAGTCGGCCAGCTGCGCAAGGTCATGGTGTGCGCGCCCGGCATGGCGCACTCGCGTCTCACGCCGAGCAATTGCGATGAGCTGCTGTTCGACGACGTGCTGTGGGTCGACAACGCCAAGCGCGACCATTTCGACTTCGTCACGAAGATGCGCGACCGGGGTGTAGAGGTCGTGGAGATGCACAACCTGCTCGCCGAAACCGTTGCCGTGCCCGAAGGCAAGAAGTGGATACTCGACAATCAGATCGTGCCGAACCAGGTTGGACTGGGTTTCATCGACGAACTGCGCAGCTATCTGGAAGGACTCGAAGATCGCAAGCTGGCTGAGACCTTGCTTGGCGGCCTGTCGATCTACGACTTCCCCGAATCGCACGGCGGCGCTGCGCTCAAGGTCGTGCGCGAAGCGGCCGGGTCCACCGAATATCTGTTGCCGCCGCTGCCGAACACGCTGTACACGCGCGACACCACGTGCTGGATTTACGGCGGCGTGACGCTCAATCCGCTGTACTGGCCCGCGCGCCATGAGGAAACGATCCTGGCGGCGGCGATCTACCGTTTTCATCCGGACTTCGCGGGCAAGGTCAACGTGTGGTGGGGCGACCCCACTGAAGATCACGGCATGGCGACGCTCGAAGGCGGCGATGTCATGCCCATCGGCAACAAGACCGTGCTGATTGGCATGAGCGAGCGTACGTCGCGTCAGGCGATCAGCCAGCTCGCCGCCACACTGTTCAAGAAGGGCGCGGCCGAGCAGGTGATCGTCGCGGCCATGCCAAAAATTCGCGCGGCCATGCACCTCGATACGGTTTTCACGTTCGCAGATCGCGATTGCGTCCTGATCGCGCCAGATTTCCTCGCGCGTACCCGCACCTTCACGTACCGGCCCAGCGATCACCCGGCGGGTGTGGAATTGCATCAGGAGAAAAAGTCCTTCGTCGAGGTCGTGAGTGCCGCGCTCGGCATCAAGAAAATGCGCGTGGTGGAAGCGGGCGGCAACGACTACCAGCGCGAACGCACGCAGTGGGACAGCGGCGCGAACCTGGTTTGCACTTCGCCTGGCGTCGTGTTCGCTTACGACCGCAACACCTATACGAACACGCTGCTGCGCAAGGCTGGCATCGAAGTCGTGAGTATCGTGGGCGCGGAGCTGGGGCGTGGGCGCGGCGGCGGCCATTGCATGACGTGCCCGATCATTCGCGATGCGGTGGACTTCTAACGTCGAAGTGCGTGGTGACCGTTGCGGGCGCAAGCAATTGCGCTGCGATGGTGCCGGTTCGAAGGGATGGGCGAAGTCGGGTTACGGGTAGGCGGACCGCTACCCGTCCGGCGGCGGCGCGCGCTTGCGGGTGCGCGCATGACGGGCGCCAACGCAGCGCTAGAGCACGTTAGCGCCAGTCAAAGCACGTTGAGCATGGCGAGCGCGCTTTCCTGCAAATGCGGCAAGACGCGCTGAAGCGCGGCCTCCGGGCTTTCATCGCCCATCGGCATGTTGGTGCTGAGCGCGGCGACCACCTCGCCGTTGCGATTCCTGAGCGGCACCGCAATGCCGCGCACGCCCACCTGCAATTGCTGCTCGATGAGCGCATAGCCATCCACGCGCGCCCGCCCGATTTTCTCGCGCAGGCGCGCGCCGCTCGTGATGGTATGCGGCGTGAAGGGCGTTAGTTCGACCGTATCGAGCCACGCGGAAACCGCGTCCTGGTCGGCCTCGTGCGCGAGCAGCACCACACCGGGCGAGATGAGCGGCGCCGGCACGCGCGCGCCGAGCACGAAGCCCGTGGTCATCACGCGCGACACGCCGTTGCGCGCGATCACCACGAGGTCCCAGCCATCGAGCACGCTCACATAGGCCGATTCGTTGAGCGTCGCGCTCAACTGCTGCAGATACGGCTGCACGGTGCGCGGCAGGCGCGCCGAATCGAAATAGGACCAGCCCACGCGCAGCACGCGCGGCGTGAGGCCGTACAGCCGGCCATCCGTGTACACATAGCCGAGCGATTCGAGCGTGAGCAGATAGCGGCGCGCGGCGGTGCGCGAGAGGCCCGTGCGCTCCGCCGCCTGGGTGGGGGTCATGCGCGCGTGCTCGCTGTCGAAGGCTTCGAGAATCGCGAGGCCTTTTTCAAGCCCCGCAATCCAGTCGCGCGGGTCCAGTGGCGGTTTCTTCATTGGCGAACAAGACCCTCTGCCGCAAGGTTGCCAAAACCATGGAAAAAGCCGCAGGCGCCAAACGCCTGCGGCTCGCGAGCCTTCGATGCGCGCGCGCTCACGCCGGTTTCATGCGCGCCGCCACGATCAGCGAGATCAGGCAGCCAATCGCCAGATACCCGGCGACGAGGTGCCACGAACCGGCGCCAACGCCCACCAGCGCCACCGCGATGAACGGCGTGAAGCCGCCGCCCACCACGCTCGCGAACTGGTAGCCCACACCCGCGCCGCTGTAACGGTACTCCGCGCCGAACAGTTCGGTGAAGAGCGGCTGCTGCACGCTCACGACCATGTCGTGGGCGATGTTCGCGAGCATCACCGAGAAGATCACGATCCAGACCGTGGACCGCGCTTCGAGCGCGAGGAAGAACGGCACGGCGCTCAGCAAGCCGATGAACGCGCCGATCAGATAGATGCGGCGCAGCCCGAGGCGGTCGGCGAGCCAGGCGAAGCAGGGGATCGTCACGCAGCTGAGCGCGCCCACGAAGAGGCCGATGCCGAGAAAGAGATCGCGCGACATGCCGAGGTTGTTCGTCGAATAGCTCAGCGCGAAGGCGGTCACGATATACATCGTGAAGAGTTCGGCCAGACGCAGCGCGACGATATAGAGGAAGGCCTTCGGGTGACGCGTGAGCGCCTCGATCACCGGCATCTTGAGCTTGCGATGACCGTGCTCGACCTTTTCGACGAACTCGCGCGACTCGTCCATGCTCGAGCGCACCCAGAGGCCGATGAGCACGAGCACGACGCTGAACACGAACGGCAGGCGCCAGCCCCACGAGCGGAACGACGCCTCGCCGAGCAGGTGGCTCAGGATCGCGACAATGCCCGTGGCGAGCACGAGGCCCACGCCGTAGCCCACCTGCACGCCGCTGCTGTAGAACGCCTTCTTGCCGCGCGGCGCGCTTTCCACCGCCATGAGCGCCGCACCGCCCCATTCGCCGCCGACCGCGAAGCCTTGCAGTGCGCGGAACGCGACGAGCAGCGCAGGCGCCCACAAGCCGATCGTCGCGTAGGTCGGCAGCAGGCCGATGGCCACGGTGGACAGGCCCATCATCATCACGGTGATCACGAGCATGCGTTTGCGTCCGAGCCGGTCGCCGAAGTGGCCGAACACGATCCCGCCGAGCGGGCGGAACAGGAAGCCCACGCCGAAAGTCGCAAAGGCGGCGAGGGTGCCCGTCGATTTGCTGACCTGAGGGAAGAACGCCCCGTTGAAGACCAGCGCGGCGACAATGCCGTAGAGCAGGAAGTCGTACCAGTCGACGACCGCGCCGACAAAGCTGCCGAGCGCCGCCTTGCGGGCCTGGCTGCGCGACGGCGAAAGAGGGGCGGTGTCGGGCGAGCCGGTGGTGTCGAGGCTTGGGGTCATCAGTTGTCTCCAGACTTTTGCGCATGTGCCATGCTGCGGTATGCGCTAAACGTGAGTCGCAGCATAGGGCGGCCCACGCTATCCGGCAATGCGTGGCGGCGCCGTTTTGCGCGATTATCGCCCAAGTGCGTGCGATTATCGAACGCTTTGCGGGTTTGCACCGAGATGGCGCGTGGACCGCCCGCATACGGCGGTCTTCGTCAAAATGAACGAAATGGTTAAAATCGCGCTGCTTCGCCCGTCCGTGGCGGCGAAGTGCCCGTTTCAGCGCTTGCGTCAGGAGCCTATTGCATGTCCAGCCCCTCTAATCCTCCGCCGCAGGCGGACAATCCGCTCGGCATGGCCGGCCTCGAATTCGTCGAGTTCGCCGCGCCCGAGCCGGCCGAACTCGGCCGCCGCTTCGAGCAGTTAGGCTTCAAGGCGATCGCGCGCCATGTGAGCAAGGCGGTCACGCTCTACCGGCAGGGCGAGATGAATTTCCTGCTGAACGCCGAGCCCGACTCGTTCGCCGCGCGTTACGCGCAGGAGTACGGCATGGGCATTTGCGCGATCGGCGTGCGAGTCGACAATGCGAAGCGCGCGTTCAAGCACGCGATCTCGCTCGGCGCGTGGGCGTTCGAAGGCGAGCGCCTCGGGCCCGCGGAGCTGCACATTCCCGCGATCCAGGGCATTGGCGATTCGCACCTCTATTTCATCGACCGCTGGCGCGGACGCGGCGGCCAGCGCGGCGGCGTGGGCGACATTTCGATCTTCGACATCGACTTCCGGCCCATCGACGTCGCCACGGCGCATACCGATCTCGATCACGGCGGCACGGGCCTCACGCGCGTCGATCACCTCACGCAAACGGTGGGCGAGGGGCGCATTGGGGAATGGCTCGACTTCTATCGCGACCTGCTGCATTTCCGCGAGATTCACGAGATCAACGCGAACTGGCATGTGTCCGAGGAGTCGCGCGTGATGGTGTCGCCCGATGGCGAGCTGCGCATTCCGGTGTACGAGGAAGGCACGCGGCGCACGCAGCTATTGCACGACTATCTGCCCGAGCATCCCGGCGAAGGCGTGCAGCACATCGCGCTGGCGAGCAACGACATCCTCGCGAGCGTCGACGCGCTCATGGCCAATGGCGTGGAATTCGTCGAGCCGCCGCCCGCTTACTACGACACCGTGGACGCGCGTTTGCCCGGCCACGGCGTGGACCTGGCGGCATTGCGCAAGCGTCACGTGCTGATCGACGGCGAGATTGGCGACGACGGCGTGCCGCGGCTCTTTTTCCAGACGTTTGCAAAACGCCATCCCGGCGAGATCTTTTTTGAAGTCGTGCAGCGCAGCGGCCACCACGGTTTCGGCGAGGGCAATCTCGACGTGCTCGCGCGAGCGCGCGAGGCGGGCGCGAGCCAGGGCTAAAGCAGGTTAAGCCTCAGCAGGCTAAGCCGCGCAGTGCGCAACGTCACGGTTCCAGGCGCGACTTCGCTGCGCTGCCCGCCGTTTTGCGCGCACGCGCTGTGCCGAGCGCGGCGGCGCGCGGCGGGACCATCGTGCGACAGCGATGGCGAATTTCCTTGCTGAACTCGGTGCACGCCTGGGTCATCAGGTCCTTGGACCGGTACACCATGAACACATGGAAGTCGGGCAACTCGTCGCGAATGGGCAGCGTGTGCAATGCATCGCGCCTGAGGACGAGCGGCCCGCTCATGCCGTAGAACACGAAGTCCGACCACATGCTGATCACATCCGTGCAGGTCGCGAGCTGCAGGCCAAGCAGGTTCGACACGCTGTGCACGATGCGCTTGGGCATGTCGAGGCGGTTGACGCGCATGAGGCTCGCAAGCGGGCTGCCGGGATCGTCCAGCGGATCGAGCGTGAGCCAGTCGGCCTCGAGCAGATCGCGCAGGCGCGTCGTGTCTGCAAGCGGATGGCCGGGGCGCGCGGCGAGCACCATGCCCACGGAGAACAGCGGCTCCCACTGAAACGCGCTCGTGCTGGGGCCGCTGTTCGTCGAGATGAGCGCGAGGTCGAGGCGGCCTTCGCGCAGCCCTTCGAGTATCTGTTGCGGCCGCATTTCATAGGCGTGCACCTCCACGCCCGGAAAGCGCACGCGAAACGCCGCGATGGATTCGGGCAGCGGCCCGCTCGACGCCACGGCGGAAAAGCCGATGTTCAGTTGCGCTTCGGCATGGCCGCGCATGCCTTCGATATCTTCGAGCGCGTGGCGTAATTCCTGTTCGACCACGCTCGCGCGCTTCGCGAGCGCGCGCCCGTAATTCGTGAGGCTGACGCCGCGCACCGAGCGCGACATGAGCGTCACGCCCAGTTCGCGCTCCAGCTCCGCAATCGCCTTGGAAAGCGCGGGCTGCGAGATGTGCAGGCTGCGCGACGCCTCGTGCATGCTGCCGTGCTGCGCGAGCGCGAGCAAAACGCGCAACTGGTGCAGTTTCATCCGTGTGCTCCAACGGTTTCCGATCGGAAGAGATTCTAAACGTTGTGCAACGCGGCGACGATGGCTGCGCGGGACCCCCGGCGTTATGTCGAGACCTTGCCGACCAGATGAAAACGCGAAGACGGATGCCAAAGCTCGACAGCCGTGGCAACGGCGCTACCCACCCACGTACGCCGCCACATCAGCAGGCAGGGCTCGCCGATATTCATCGCAAGATGGCGCCGTATGTCCGCGTCCGGCTTTTGCGCGTAGATCCGGAACTCCGCGCGTTGAACCGGCGCGAGCCGCATCATGTAGTGATTCGGCGTTTCCAGCGTGAAATCCTGCTCTAGATACCCCGGAAACACATGCGGGTTCACATAGCGGTCCTCGTACAGAATCGCTTCGTCCTCCTCGTAGTGGACGATGCGCGAATGGAACACGGAACCGCCGCTGAGCTCGAGCGCGGCCATCGCCTGATCGTTCGAGCTTGCTTCCAGCGTCAGCACCCGTGCGCTGTGGCGGTGACCCCGCGCGGCGATTTCGTCGGCAATATTGCGCACCTCGAGGACGGTCGATTCGACATCGCGCGATGCGACGAACGTTCCCGCGCCCTGAACGCGCTTGAGGACATGCTCGGCCGACAGTTCGCGCAGCGCGCGCGATACGGTCATTCGCGCGACGCCGAATTCCTTGACGAGCTCCGTTTCCGACGGAATGGCCTCACCTGGCTTCCATGTCCCGTCCGTGATGCGATCGACCACGTAGCGCTTGATCTGCTCATACGCTGGAGCGACCTTGTGCGCGGTAGCGGAACGCGTTGAGGTGTCGATGAGCGAAGAGGGCGCGTGCATGCCTGTCCTCGCTTCAGACGCCGACCGCGCCGGGCAGCGCGTCGTTGCTTGCCGGGGCTGCCGTACTGCGCGCAACGGGGCGCATGTCGGGTTCCGCCTCGCGCGAGACGCCAGGCGAGCGCTCGTGCGCGGGGCCGGGAAGCGGCGGCGGGGCGCCGTCGGCCACGAGGCGAAACGCAAACGTCATGTCGTCGGAGAGCGGGCGGTCGTCGCGATAGGTCGGCAGCGCGGCGCGCACGCTGGCGTAGAGCGCGTCGGTGTATGGCGCACGCGCCGCATCGAGCGGCTGCAGATCGTAGGCTTGCGCCGCGGCGAGCAGTTCGATGCCGAGAATCCGGTTGCTGTTCTCGATGATCGTGAGCGCCTTGAGCGCCGCGGGCGTCGCATGGCACAAGTGGTCTTCCTGCAACCCCGAGGTCACGCCGCCGTCGAGACTCGCGGGCGCTGCCTCACGGCGGTTTTGCGCGACGAGCGAGGCGGCCGTGTACTGCGCGATCATGAAACCCGAACGCGTGCCGCTCGCGTGAGCGAGGAAGGCCGGCAGGCCGCTCACGAGCGGGTTCACCAACCGGTCGAGACGCCGTTCGGCCATGGCGGCGACCTGTGCAATCGCGGTTGCGAGACTGTCCATCGCCAGGGCGATCGAGGCGCCGACCGCGTGCGCCTGCGAGTACACCTGCGGCGATTCCGGTGTGCCCGCAACGATCGGGTTGTCGGTCACCGAGGCAAGCTCGCGGTTCACGACTTCGACCGTCGCGGCGAGCGTGTCGCGCGCGGCGCCGTGCACGTGCGGAATCGTGCGCACGCTGAGCGGGTCCTGCGTGCGCCGCCCGAGCGACTTTTCGAGCAGCGAGCTGCCGGTGAGCGCTGCGCGCAGGCGCTCGCCCACGCGGGCGAGGCCCGGCGACACGCGAAACGCGAGCGACTGCGTGTCGAACGCCGCGATCTGGCCGCCCAGATTCTCGAAGCTCATTGCGGCGACGACGTCCGCCCAGTCGAGCAGCCGCTCCGCGCGCTGAAGCGCGAGCGCGGCGAGCCCGGTCACGCACGGTGTGCCGTTCACGAGGCTCAAACCCTCTTTCGCCTCGAGCGAGAGGGGCTGCAGACCGAGCCGCTGCAGGGCTTGCGCGCCGCTCAGGCGTTCGCCGTTCCAGCGCACATGTCCCGCGCCCACGCACACGAGCGCGATGTGCGCCATGTGGCTCAGATAGCCGACGGAACCGAACGCGGGCACTTCGGGCAGGCAATTCGCATCGAGCAACGCGGCGAGCCGCTCGACGACATCGAGCCGCACGCCCGAATGGCCATGCGCAAAGTTGTTGATGGCCGCAGCCATGATCGCGCGCGTTTCCTCGGCGCCGAGCGGCTCGCCTACACCCACGGCGTGGCTCATCAGGATGTTGTGCGACAGGTCGTGCTGTTCGTCTTGCGAGACGACTACGTCGCACAGCGCGCCAACGCCCGTGTTCACGCCATAGGCGCGGATGCTGCGTGCGACGATCTGTTCGACGAGCGCACGGGCGCTGCGAATGCTCGCCTGTGCGTGCGCGCCGAGCATCAGCGGTTCACCCGCGGCAATGGCGGCGATTTCGCGCCAGTCGAGCGGATTCTGGGTACGTGTGATTGCCATGAGAGAGCTTGTGCGTTGCGCGGGTTCAGTGAGCGTTGCGATCCTGGTGACTCGAGACGAACTGGCGGAAGCGTTCGGACTTCAGCTCGCCGAAGACCTCGTCTGGCGTGCCGTCCGAATCCACCTGGCCCTGGTGCAGGAACATCACGCGGTTCGAAACGTGGCGCGCGAAGCCCATCTCGTGCGTGACGACGAGCATCGTGCGGCCTTCGGCGGCGAGCGTGCGCATCACGCGCAGCACTTCGCCGACCAGTTCGGGATCGAGCGCCGAAGTCGGCTCGTCGAACAGCATCACCTTCGGATGCATGGCGAGCGCGCGCGCAATGGCGACGCGCTGCTGCTGACCGCCCGACAGATGTGCCGGATAGTGGCCGCGCTTGTCCGCGAGACCGACCTTGGCGAGCAGTGCTTCGGCTTCTTCGACCGACTCGGCGCGGCTGCGCTTGAGCACGCGCATGGGCCCTTCGATCAGGTTCTCGAGCACGGTCATGTGCGACCACAGGTTGAAGTTCTGAAACACCATGCCGAGCTGCGAGCGCACGCGGTCGACCTGGCGGCGGTCGCCCGGATGCAGCTTGCCGTCGCGACGGCGCTTCATCTTGAGCTCTTCGCCCGCGAGCGCGACCGAACCGTCGTCGGGCGTCTCGAGCAGGTTCAGGCAGCGCAGCAACGTGCTCTTGCCCGAGCCGCTCGCGCCGAGAATCGAAATGACGTCGCCTTCGTGTGCGTCGAGCGAAATGCCCTTCAGGACGTGATGGTCGCCGAACGATTTGTGGATGTTGCGTACCGACAGTGCAACGGGTGCGGATGGGTTCATCAATCTCTCCGGATAGGGCGGCGGGTCACGATACGGCGCGGCTGGCTTCGAGCGGCGCGGCGGGCTTGCGTGCGGCGGGCGGTGCTGCGCGCAGATGGCGCGAGAGCCGTTGCTCGAGGAAGCCGATCACGCGTACGACGACGAAGTTCAGGAACAGGTAAATGAGCGCAGCGCACGTGAACACCTCGGTCGTGCGATAGGTCTGCTGGATGATCTGCTGCGCGACTCCCGTCACTTCCCACACGGTGACGAGGCTTGCCAGCGCCGTCGACTTGACGAGCAGCACGGCTTCCGTCGAATACGCGGGCAGGCACTGGCGCAGCGCGATGGGTCCGATCACGCGGCGCAGCAGGGCGAAACCGGAAAGGCCGATCGAGTACCCGGCTTCGATCTGCCCGACGGGCACGGCCATGAGGCCGCCGCGAATGATCTCGGCCGTGTATCCCGCCGTGCACAGCGCGAGCGACAGGACGGCGCAAACATAGGGTTCGCGCAGCACCGGCCACAGAAAGCTCTCGCGAATCACGCCGAACTGCCCGAGGCCGTAATACACGAGGAACATCTGGATCAGCAGCGGGGAGCCGCGAAATACGAGGATGTATGCGCGCGCAAAGCGGTTCGGCAGCCAGTGCGGCGACACCCGCATCGTGACGATCACGAGCGAGAGCAGGCCGCCCAGCACGAGCGAGGCGAAGAAAAGGCCCAGCGTTGTCGGCACGGCGCCGATGAGCTGGCGCAAGGTGTCGAGCAGGAACGCGAAATCGATGGTCATGATTGAGCGCTCCGTGATCAGTTGCGCGCGAAGTTGCGCTTGAATGAGCGGCCGACGATCGCTTCGGCACGCCCGAAGACACGGTTCGACACGCCCGTCATGGCGAGATACAGCACGCCGCCGGCGACGAAGAAGAGGAAGTACTGGTGGGTCGAGCCCGCCGCGATCTGACTCGAACGCAGCAGCTCGGCGAGCCCGGTGACCGAGATCAGCGCGGAATCCTTGAGGCTCAGTTGCCAGACGTTGCCGATGCCGGGCAGCGCGTAGCGCAGCACCTGCGGGATCAGGATGCGGCGGAACATCGTGAGCGTCGGCATGCCGATCGCGCGAGCGGCTTCGATTTCGCCGCGCGCAACCGCGAGCACGGCGGCGCGATAGACCTCGGCCTGATAGGCGCCCGAAATCATGCCGACCGCGAACGCGCCAACGGCGAAGGGCGGCACGCCGACGAAACCGTCTGCGCCGAACCACTGGCCAACGGTGGTGACGAGCGAGGAGCCGCCGAAGTAGAACAAATAGATGACGAGCAGTTCGGGCACGCCGCGAAACACGGTCGTGTAGAAGTCGCCGAATACGCGCAGCACGCGCCAGCGCGAGAGTTTCGCGGCGGCGATGAGCGCACCGAACACCGCGCCGATCGCGAGTGCGGCAAGCGTCAGGACAACAGTCATCAACGCGCCGAGCAGCAGTACGCTACCCCAGCCGTCCGGCCCGAGGCCGAGTGTGTTGAAGATCGATAACAGAGACATGGCTTGGATCCACGCGGGTCGGGAAACAAAGGCGCGCGCCGGAGGCGGCGCGCGCGTGGCCTGGATGCGGCGCTTATGGCGTCACGTCGGTCTTGAACCACTTCAGGGCGAGTTTCTTCACGGTGCCGTCGGCAAGCGCCGCGGTGATCGCGGTGTCGAACTTCGCCTTCAGGTCGGCGTCCTGCTTGCGGAACGCGAGGCCTTCGCCGGGACCCCAGATCGGGCCGGAGATCATCGTGCCGGCAATCACCACTGGCGACTTGTCGGAGTTGGCGGTGTAGTAGGTCACGTCGTCGAAGGTGGCGTCGATGCGGCCGTTTGCGAGGTCGAGGTCACGCTCGGGCGCGGTCTTGTACACGCGCACCGAGGCGACGTCCTTGAAGTTCGCGTTGATGAATCCCGTATAGACAGTGCCCGACTGGATGCCGATGGTCTTGCCCTTCAGCGCATGGCGCATCGACTCGATGGCGGGCGCGTTGCTGCGCGAGTCGGCGTCGAGCTTCAGAGGCGGCGTGTTCGGGCCGCCCTTGGGCAGAACCTTCGTATCGGACACGGCGAACGTGGCCGGTGTGGATGCATAGGGCTTCGAGAAGGCGATGATCTTCTCACGCTCGGGCGTGATCGAGATCGCATCCATCAGGACATCGAATTTTCCGGCCTGGAGACCTGGAATCATGCCATCCCAGTCCTGCGCGACGAGCTTGCACTGGATCTGTGCACGCGCGCACAGGTTTTCGACCAGTTCCGGTTCGAAGCCACCGAGTTTGCCGCCGGGCAGCGTCAGGTTCCAGGGGGCATAGCTGCCGTCGAGCGCGATCGTCACGCTTTTCCATTCCTTCGCGCCGGCACTGCCGCTTCCAAGCAGCGTGACGCCGAGTGCTGCGCCGATCAGCGCTTTTGCCAGCCGGGTGTACTTCGCCTGCATGACCATGCTCCTTTGTCGGTGGGTACTGTGGACCCGTGGGTACGTTATTTCGCTCGCGTGACTTGCATAGACAAGAATGGCGAGAAAAGAATTTGAGTGCAAGAGAATTTCAGAAATACGGGCTCATGGAAAACCCTGTAAATCCGCGTGTAATGGCGCTAAATCCATGCGCTTGCGCGCGACGTTGCGTTGCCGGGCGGGCGACGCTGGTGCTCAGACACGTTCCTTACAAATTTGTCTAGTCATGTCGATAGCCGGGAAATTGGGCCTCGGCGCGATGGCCGTTGCATTTCGCTGCGATTCCATCCGGTTATCAAGATGAAAATTTGTGACTTCTTTCAAAAATGAGAGCGGCCTGAATATCGTTCGGCCAGTTCCCATTCCCGCTGTCCCACCGCTCCACCGCTCGCGGAGATCTGCCATGAATGACGCAACGCTCAGCGCCACCGCCCCGATTGCACCGCCCGCGGCCACTCGTCAGAGCCAGTTCCGCCTGATCGCCGCGTGTTCGATCGGCAATGCGCTCGAAATGTACGACTTCACGGTGTACAGCTTTTTCGCGCTCTTGATCGGCCGGCTCTTTTTCCCCTCGGACAGCCCTTACGGCTCGCTGCTGCTCGCTGTGGCGACGTTCGGCATCGGCTTCGTGATGCGCCCGCTCGGTGGTCTCGTGATCGGCAGCTACGCCGACCGGCGCGGGCGCAAGGCCGCCATGACGCTGACCATCGCGCTGATGGTGGCGGGCACGCTGTGCATTGCGTTCGCGCCCACCTACGCGCAGGCCGGCGTGATGGGCTCGCTCGTGATCCTCGCGGGGCGGCTCCTGCAAGGCTTCTCGCTCGGCGGCGAAATCGGCGCGTCCACGGCCATGCTGATGGAGTCCGGCGAAGTGGGGCAGCGCGGCTTTCGCGTGAGCTGGCAACTGGGCAGCCAGGGCATCTCGGCGCTCATCGGCGCGCTCACGGGGGCCGTGCTCTACGCCACGCTGTCGCCCCAGGCGCTGGAGGGCTGGGGCTGGCGCCTGCCGTTTCTCGGCGGTCTGCTGATCGCGCCGGTGGGCCTCTACATCCGCGCGAAACTCGACGAAACGCACGAAGCCGAACCCGACGCACCCAGCCCGCTCGGCACACTCATGCGCGAGCACGGCGCAAAGGTGGGACTCGGCATTCTCTCGATCACGGCGGGCACGGTGGGCATGTATCTCGTGGTGTTCTTCATGCCGACCTACATGATCCGCGTGCTCAAGATGCCGCCGTCGCTCTCGCTGCTGTCGGGCTGTGCCACGGGTTTCACCATGCTCGTCGCCTCGCTCGTTTCCGGGCGGCTGGCCGACCGGCTCGCGCGCCGCAAGCGGCTCGTGCTGGGCGCGCTGCTCTTCAATATCGTGGCCATCGTGCCCGCGTTCTGGCTGATGACGCGCATGCCGAGCGTGCCGCTCGTGCTCGCGCTCTCGGTCATGATCACCGCCGCCGCGAATCTCGGCTCCACGCCCATGCTGCTGATGCTCATGGAAATGCTCCCCGCCAGCGTGCGAGCAAGCGGTCTTTCGGTCATCTATAGCGTGGGCGTGACGGTGTTCGGCGGCAGCTCGCAGTTCATCGTCACGTGGCTGCTTGCGAAGACCGGCAATCCGCTTTCGCCTGCGTTCTATCTCGTTGTATGCGGGCTCATCTCGCTGTGCGCCATCGGCGCGATTCGCGAGCAGCGCGTCGGCTAACGATGCGTTGCGCGTGGTCTCTCGCCTTTCGATCCTTCACACGAATAACGGAATCCTCATGAAACGTGAACCGTCGCTCACCCCGTTCCAGTTGCTGCCCACCTTGCTGCCCGAGATCGAGATCGACGCCGAGACTTTCATCGGCATTCGCCGTCAGATTCATTCGCAGCCCGAATTAGGTTTCGAAGTGGGCGCCACGGCGAAGCTCGTCGCGATGCTGCTGGAGAAGTGGGGCTACGAAGTGCATACGGGCATCGGCAGGAGCGGTGTGGTGGGGCAGCTCAAAGTGGGCGAGGGCAAGCGGCGCCTGGGTATTCGCGCCGACATGGATGCGCTGCCGATCGTCGAGAACACGGGCCTGCCATACGCGAGCCAGGCGCCTGGCAAGATGCACGCGTGCGGGCACGACGGCCACACGGCGATTCTGCTTGCCGCTGCGAAAACGCTGGCGGAGCGCCGCGACTTCGACGGCACGCTCAACCTGATCTTCCAGCCCGATGAAGAAAATCTGTGCGGCGCGAAGGCGATGATCGAAGACGGTCTCTTCGAGCGCTTTCCCTGCGACGCCGTCTACGCGTTGCACAACATGCCGGGCGTGCCGGCCGGGACGTTCCGCGTGCTGCCGGGCTCGGTGAGCCTTTCATCGGATGTGGCCGACGTGACGCTCAAGGGCGTGGGCGGCCACGGCGCGATGCCGCACCGCGTGAAGGACCCCATCGTGGCCGCGGCGGCGCTCGTGACGGCGCTGCAAACCATCGTGGCGCGCAACGTGGCGCCCGACGAGTCCGCGGTGGTGTCCGTGGGCTACATTCGCGGCGGCGCGACCCACAACGTAATACCGGAGTCGGTCACGCTCGGCCTGAACATCCGCGCGGCGCGCCCCGAAACCCGTGCGCTCGTGGAGTCACGCGTGCGCGAGATCGTGTCGCTCACGGCGCAGGCGCACGGCGTCGAGGCGCAGATCGACTACCGGCAGCTCACGCCGCCGATGGTCAATACGCCGGAAGAAACCGCACTCGCGCAGCAGGTCTGCGCAGAGCTGGTGGGCGAGGACAACGTGGTCATGCAGGCGCCGAAGGGCCTGAACGGCAGCGAGGACTTCGCGTGGATGCTGAACGCGGTGCCCGGTTGCTACCTGCTGCTCGGCAACGGCGAAGGGGAGTTCGGCGGCTGCATGGTGCACAACCCCGGCTACGACTTCAACGACCAGGTGCTGCCACTCGGCGCGGCGTGCTGGGTGCGGCTCGCGCAGCGGTTCCTCGTGGCGTGACGCTGCACAATTAGTTAGTCATTCGAATCATCTGCGTGGGTGCTCAGCAACTCGGGCGTCAGGCCCAGCCGCTCGCGCAGATCGATCCAGCCGCGCGGCGTGACCTGCACCGCGCGCGACGTATTCGTGCGCCGCATCCAGCCGCGTTCGCAGAGCAGCGTGAGAAAGGCCACGCCGAGCGGCCCGGCCAGATGATGCTGGCGCTCGGTCCAGTCGAGACATTGGCGGGCGATGCCGTGACGCCCCGGCTTGAGCGCGGCGACGTCGAGCCCGAGTTCGCCGAACCATGCCGCGCCTGCGGGCGTCACCGCGAAGCGCTTGTCGGCTTCGGCGGTGATGAGGCCGGCATGCGCGAGGCGCGCCGTTAGCGCCACGCCGACCTGGCCCGCGAGATGGTCATAGCAGCAGCGCGCGAAACGCAGGTTCTGCGCTTCGCGGCCGAGCGGCTTGCGGCGCACCGGCACGCGCGCGCCGACTGTCGCGAGGTTTTCGAGCAAGGCGGCGACCTGCCCATCCGCGAGCCGGTAGTAGCGGTGGCGGCCTTCCTTTTCCACGGCAAGCAGCCCGCCGTCCAGCAGTTTCGCCAGGTGGCTGCTCGCGGTTTGCGCGGTCACGCCGGCCGCGTAAGCCAGTTCGCCGGCGGGCAGGGCGCGGCCGTCGGCGAGCGCCATCAGCATCGCGGCCCGCGCGGGGTCGGCGATCAGGAATGCCGTGGCGGACACCCTCGGGTGCAGGTTCATGCGTTTCTCCAGGACATACCCATAGCGTAACGCGCGAGCAGGGTCGCATGTTTCGATACGCATCGAAGCATCGCCGCTGCCGTGCAACTGATACTGGGCTCATGGCCGGTGCCCAACGCGCGCCGGCGTTGCAGGAGAGCCCATGCAGACGCACGAATCACACAGCATCGAACAGCCACGCCGCGTGCTTTGGGCCACGAGCATCAGCTATGTCGTGGTGATCCTCGACACCTCGATCGTCAACGTCGCGCTGGAGCGTATCGGCGCGAGTCTTGCGGGCGGCGTGTCCGGGCTGCAGTGGGTCGTGAACGCCTATACGCTCACGTTCGCGAGTCTGCTGCTTTCAGGCGGCACACTCGGCGACCGGCTCGGCGCGCGCCCTGTCTATATGGCCGGCCTCGCGGTCTTCACCGCGGCCTCGGTGTTGTGTGGCGCCGCGCCGAGCCTCGCGCTCCTCACGCTCGGACGCGTGCTGCAAGGCATGGGCGCGGCGCTGCTCGTGCCCGCTTCGATGTCGCTCATCAACGGCGCGTGCGCCAACGCGCGCGAGCGCGCCGCCGCCTTCGGCGTGTGGGCCGGGATGGGTGGCATCGCGATGGCGGCGGGTCCGGTGCTGGGCGGCGTGCTGATCGGGCTCGTCGGCTGGCGCAGCATTTTCCTGCTCAACGTGCCGGTGTGCCTTGCAGGCATCGTCATGGCCGCTCGCGTGGCGCCGCAACCGCGAGGAGGCGTGCCGCGCAGGCTCGATCTCGCGGGCCAGACGGCGGCCATCGCGGCGCTGGCGCTGCTCAATGCGGCCATCATCGAGGCGCCTGCGTACGGCTGGCATGCACCGATCGTCGCGGGCGGTCTCGTGCTGGCGCTTGTGGCGGCGATCGCCTTCGTCGCGCTCGAAAAGCGTCACGCGCAGCCGATGCTGCCGCTCGGCTTCTTCCGCGAGCCCGTGTTCAGCGCCGCCGTGCTGGTGTCGATGATTTCGGCGTTCACGTTCTACGGTCTGCTATTCGGACTCAGCCTCTATCTGCAGCAGGAGCGCGGCTATGCGCCGTTGCGCGCGGGCCTCGCTTTCCTGCCGCTCACGGTGATGGTGCCGCTCGGCAGTCTGCTTTCGCGGCGCGCAGTCGCGTGGCTTGGGCCGCGCGCGCTAGTTGCGCTCGCGTGCCTGCTCGCGGCAGCGGGCTACCTCAGTGCGGCCATCGGCGGCTCGACGGCGCGATACGACTTGCTGGCCGTGCCGCTGCCGGCCATTGGTTTCGCCGCGAGCCTGATGATGCCCGCGTGCACCGCGGCACTCATGGCGACAGTCGATCAGGGCCGCGCGGGCATCGCGGCTGGCGTGCTCAATGCCGCCCGGCAGACGGGCGCGGCGCTCGGTGTGGCCGTTGCGGGCGCGATGATCGCAGGGCGCGCGTCGATCGGTGCGGGCATGCGTGTGAATCTGCTGATCGCCGCCGTGCTCTCGGCGGGCGCTGCGCGGGTGTGGTGGCGTGCGTGGTCCCACCGCGCCCATGCCGCCCAGCCGGGCGACGAAACAAAGACGCGTGCCGCCAGACAGGGAGCATGAATCGCCCCTGCGCGCGCCCCGAATCATTCGCTGTGAATTCTGGGATAAAGTGCCGTTGCATGCATCGCGCATTCGCGCGGGCCGTGCGCCATAGGAGGAGTTTGTCATGGCCGAGTACGGGCAACATCCCTCGTCGGTGCTGTCGCTCAAGAGCGCGCACGACTTCGACACGACGATCGCGCGCCTGAAGGCGGCGCTCGCCAAGGCGGGCGCGGATATCTTCGCCGACGTCGACCAGCGCGAAGCCGCCGTGACCGCCGGGCTGAGCCTGCGCCGCACGCGGCTCATCCTGTTCGGCAATCCGAAGGCCGGTACGCCCGTCATGGCGGCCAACCCGCACGCGGCCGTGGAACTGCCCCTGCGCATGGTGATCTGGGAAGACAACGAAGGGCACACGCGGCTCGACTATCGCGACGTCTCGCAGACGCTCGGCCCGCTCTATGGCATCGACACCGAAGTGCTCGTGCCGCTGCAGCGCGTGGTGGGGCTGCTGCAGGTTGCCGTGCAATAAACGGCCAACGCGACGCCGGCAAGTGAGCGAACTGGACGAACTGGACGCCCATCTTCGGCGGATGCTTAAAAAATTGACAGACGCGGCGCGCTTCGCTTAACGTAGGCGCCTTGCAGCTTCACCCGGCAAGCGGGTGAAGCGCGTTGCCCGCCGCTGCCTCGATCCGCCGATGACCTCCCGCGCAGAAGACCCCGACGATCCGCCACGCGATCGCGCCGGGGCGTCCGATTCGACTTCCGTTTCTTCACCCACGCCTTCGCCCGCCGTATCCGGCGCGAAGCCAGCGCCACCTGAAAATCCGCACGATGCCGCAGTTGCGCAACACTGGCGGCGCAATCTCGCGGTCTGCGTGGTGGGTTCGTTCACGACGCTCGTCGCCATGACGCTGATGCTGCCGTTCCTGCCGCTCTACGTGGAGGAACTGGGCGTGCGCGGCCACGCGGCGATCGTGCAGTGGTCGGGCATCGCGTACAGCGCGACGTTCTTCACGGCCGCGCTCGTCGCGCCGGTGTGGGGGCGCCTCGGCGACCGCTACGGCCGCAAGCCCATGCTCGTGCGCGCGAGCCTCGGCATGGCGATCACGATGTCGCTCATCGGCATGTCGCGCAACATCTGGCAGCTTGTCGCGCTGCGTCTGCTCGCGGGTTTCGCGGGCGGTTATTCGTCGGGTTCGACCATCCTCGTTGCGACACAAACGCCGCGTCACCGGTCGGCGTGGGCGCTCGGCGTGCTGTCGTCGGGCATCATGGCCGGCAATCTCATCGGGCCGCTGCTGGGCGGCGCGCTGCCGCCGCTCATCGGCTTGCGCGCCACGTTCTGGGTGGCGGGCGCAACGATCTTCGCGGCCTTCATCGCGACCTGCGTGTTCGTGAAGGAAGCGCCGCGCCCCGCGCGCGCAGCACAGCATGCCGCGCACAAGGGCGGCTGGTCGGCGCTGCCCGACAAGCGCCCGATCGCCGCCATGCTCGTGACCGGCATGCTGCTCATGCTGGCCAACATGTCGATCGAACCCATCATCACCGTGTACGTGGCGACGCTCGTGCACGACCCCGCGCGCGTGACTTTCGTCGCGGGCCTCGCGATGTCGGCGGCGGCGCTCGGCAGCATCGTCGCGGCTTCTCGCCTCGGGCGCGTCGCGGACCGCGTGGGGCACGCGAAGGTGATCGTCGGCGCGCTCGCGGTCTCGGCCGTGCTGCTCGTGCCGCAGGCGTTCGTCACGGCGGGCTGGCAGCTCGTCGCGCTGCGCTTTCTCATGGGCGTGTCGCTCGCGGCGCTCCTGCCGTGCATCGCGACGGTCATTCGTCACAACGCGCCGGACCATGCCGCGGGCAGTGTGCTCGGCTATTCGGTGTCGGCGCAATTTGCGGGGCAGGTGCTCGGGCCGCTGATCGGCGGCTTCGTCGGCGGACATCTGGGCATGCGCGCCGTGTTCCTCGGCACGAGCCTGCTGATGCTGGCGGGCGCGCTGTTTACCTGGCGCGCCGTGGGTTTCGCCCGGCGCGCGTAAAGCGGCCCAGGCGGCGACTGCGGCGGCGACCACGCCGCGCGCAGGCATTCAACGATCGAAAGACGAGGGCGGCGGATCGTGCACGCCGCCGCTTCGGGCGTGCCGGCGCTCGATTAGCGGGCGCGGCCCAGTGGCCCAACAGCAGTGGCCCAACAGCAGTGGCCCAACAGCAGTGGCCAAACCTCGGCAGCCAGATTTCAGTGCCCGAAAAACACGTCGCAATCGGGACGCGGCCAGCACATCTTGCCCGTGCGGTGGCCCGAGGCGCTGTGCGTTTCGGGCGTGCCGCCGTACGACATGTCGGTGCTGGCCTGAGCCGAAGCGTCGGCGTCATCGGTCATCGTCTGATGGGCGCGCTCCTGCGAGGCAGGGTCTTCCTTCGCGCGCGCCGTGCCGGGCGCAACGGCGGCCACGGCCGCCACGCATATGGCGATCAATGCCAGGCGTAATGTCATATCAACCTCCTTTCTCGAGTTCGTGAGTGCGCCTTCGCGGCAATGACGAAGTCACTGCGGGATAACTGCGGAGCAACTCCGCGGCGAAGGTGCGCGCGAGCAAGAGGCCAAGCCTGAAGTCGCACACTCATCTGGAAAGTCGGGATGCCTGCGCGCAGCGCACGGCTGCCGAACGTCTTAGCTCACTACTCACGTAAGAAGCGCGCCCACGCATTCGGGGGCGGCACAGCGCGGCGCGACGCAAGAAGAAGGGGCGAGCGGGCGCGCAGAGAACATCCGCACTGTATTTCCAGTTATAGCTCGCGCCGCACGGAGTGCAATGGACCGAACCGGACCTCGCGCGCAGCCGCAATCCGGGGCCGAATCCACAGCTCAGCGCGCACGGCTGCTTGCGCGATTCTTTCGGCGGTGAAATCCGATGAAAGTATTCGGAAATTAAACGTTCGCCGTGTAGTCATCTTGCGATGTTGTAATGCGCTCGCTCTGATGTAAGGCGCATGGGGGCCCGTGCGCAGAATCGATCGGGCCTCACTGAAGGCGTGGCGGCAGGGCGCACTGGTGCGCGCCGCGTCGGCAGGACTCTAAAAAGCAACTCAAACAATCGATGGAGCCTAACTACATGTTGTATCGCCGAGCATTACTCGCCCTGCCTTGTGCGGGCCTCGCTGCCGCGCTGTTTGCATGCGGCAGCAGCAATTCGAATCCGGGGACCTCTGCAGCCGCCGCGTCGGCGCAAGACACGTTGACGACGGCCACGCCGATCAAGCATCTCGTCGTGATCTACGGCGAGAACGTTTCGTTCGACCACTACTTCGCCACCTACCCGAACGCCACGAACCCGGGCGGTGAGCCGGCCTTCACGGCTGCCTCGGGCACGCCGACGGTCAACGGCCTCACGGGCGCGCTGCTCACGGCGAACCCGAACTCGAACACGACGCTCAACGGCACGGACGCCGCCAATCCGTTCCGCCTCGACCGCACCCAGGCCGCCACGGCCGACCAGAATCACGCCTACACGGCCGAGCAGCAGGCCGGCGACAACGGCGCACTCGACCTGTTCCCGAAGTACACGGGTAAGGGCACGAGCGGCGGCGCGGGCGCCTTCGGCACGAAGGGCCAGGTGATGGGCTATTACGACGGCAACACCGTCACGGCAATGTGGAACTATGCGCAGAAGTTCGCCATGAGCGACAACGCATGGACCACGACCTACGGTCCGTCGACGCCGGGCGCGCTCGAAGTCGTGTCGGGCCAGACCAACGGCCTCGAACTCGTGAACACGTCGAAGCAGCCTTCGACGGTTGCCACGCCCACGTACTACATCGAAGACGGCGCAGGCGGCCTCACGATGATGGGCGACGTGGACCCGGGCTACGACACGTGCTCGAGCAAGACCGACCAGGGCATGATCAACGCGCAGAACATTGGCGACCTGCTGAACGCGCAGAAGATCTCGTGGGGCGGCTTCATGGGCGGCTTCAACCTGCAGACGGTCAACGCGAACGGCACGACGGGCTGCCTGCGCAGCACGGTCGCCACGGCCGTGAATGCGGCGACCGCCGACTACAGCCCGCACCACAACTGGTTCCAGTACTTCAAGACGACGGCAAACCCGCAGCACTTGCGCCCGAGCTCGACGGCGGCCATTGGCTCGACGCTCGAAACGGACGGCAAGACGCTCGACCCGGCCAACCACCAGTACGACTCGGACGACTTCTTCGCGGCCGTGAAGGCGGGCAATTTCCCGTCGGTGAGCTTTCTGAAGGCGCCGGCTGCCCAGGACGCGCACGCGGGCTATTCGGACCCGCTCGACGAGCAGCAGTTCGTGACCAAGGTCGTGAACTTCCTGATGCAGCAGCCCGACTGGAAGAACACGGCAGTCGTCGTGACCTATGACGACTCGGACGGCTGGTACGACCACCAGTACATGGCGCCGGTGCATTCGTCGCTGAACGCGGCCGACCAGCTCAACGGCAACGCCGTGTGCGGCACGGGCACGCAGCCCACGGGTATCGCGGGCGCGCCGGTCAACGGCCGTTGCGGTCCGGGCACGCGCATTCCGTTCCTAGTGATCTCGCCGTGGGCGAAGGCCAACTACGTCGACCACACGTTCATCGATCAAGCATCGGTGGTGCGCTTCATCGAAGACAACTGGCTCGGCGGCGCACGCCTTGGCGGCGGCTCGTTCGACGCAGCCGCTGGCGACATGCGCGCGCTGTTCAACTTTGGCGGTACGGGCAATCTGCCGGTGTTGTATCTCGATGGCACGCTGGGCACGCAGTTGAGCTCCGCGCCGTCGATCTGATCGACGTCCCGGCGCGAGTTTCGACCGGCGGCACGCGCAAGTCTCGCGCGTGCCGGGCGGCCGGCCTCGCGCCGTTGTCACGTCGTGCGGCTCTCGCCGCGTTGCACGCCAGCTTCGATGTTCGCTGGGTGCAACGCGGCGTTCGGCTTTTCCTTCTCGTGGTATTACGCAAAGAAAGATCGAATCATGTCCGAGCTTTCCACTTCGCCTGGCTCCTCTTCACCCAAACCGCGCAGCGCGTCGAGCCCCGTGCGGCTCGTTCTGCGCGCCGTAGCCGCCGTGATCGCGCTCGGCGCACTGGGCTTTTGCGCCTACGCCGTGGCGTTTCCCGGCAACGTGCCGGACGCCGTGGGCGAGGTCGTCGAGAACCTGACCGGCGCGAATCCGCACCCCGTGGTGCTGCAGCGCCCGCCAGTCGCGCCGCTTTCGGCGATGGCGCAGCTCGGCAAGCAGCTTTTCTTCGACCCGGCGCTCTCGGGCTCCGGTCAGCAGTCCTGTGCTTCGTGCCATAGCCCCGAGCGTTCCTACGGTCCGCCCAACGGACACGACGTGCAGATGGGCGGCCTCGCGATGAACCAGCAGGGTTATCGCCCGCCGCCTTCGCTGATGTACCTGTACCGTCAGCCGAACTTCAGCATCGGTCCCGACCAGGGCGAAAACGACGACGCGCCGACGGTCGCTCAGCAGGCCACGGCCGCAGCCGATGTCGTGAAGTCGCAGAAGGTGGCGGGCGGCGCATCGACCTCCGTGGAGATGGTGCCGCAGGGCGGCCTCTTCTGGGACGGCCGCGCCGACACGCTGCAGCAGCAGGCGTACGGCCCGCTGCTCAATCCCGTGGAAATGGCGAACACGAGCATCGAACAGGTGGCGACGAAGCTCGCCAAAGCGCCGTACGCAAAGCACTTCACGGCGTTGTTCGGAGACCGAATCTTCAGCGACCCGAAGATGGCCGTGGCGGAGGCGATGTTCGCGATCTCGCGCTACCAGGTGGAAGATCAGTCGTTCCATCCGTATAACAGCAAGTACGACCGCTGGCTCGAAGGCCACGCGCGCCTCTCGCAAGCGGAGCTGCGCGGCCTGCGCCTGTTCAACGACCCGAACAAGGCGAACTGCGCGGGCTGCCACCTTTCGAAGCCCGGCAAGGACGGCCTGCCGCCCATGTTCACGGACTACCAGTACGAGGCGCTCGGCGTGCCGCGCAACAACAAGCTCGCGCAGAACCAGGACCCGCACTTCTTCGATCTGGGGGTATGCGGCCCGTTCCGCTCGGACTTCAAGGACCAGACGCAGTACTGCGGCATGTTCCTCACGCCCACGCTGCGCAACTCGGCCACGCGCACGGTGTTCTTCCATAACGGCGTGTATCACAACCTCGACGACGTGATGGCGTTCTACAACGATCGCAACACGGACCCGGGCAAGTTTTATCCGCGCGGCCCCGATGGCAAGATCGACAAGTACGACGATATTCCGCCGCAGTTCCAGAAGAACGTGGACGTGACCGATGCGCCGTTCGACCGCAAGTTCGGCGACAAGCCCGCGATGACGCAAAGCGACATTCAGGACATCATCGCGTTCCTCAAGACGCTCAACGACGATCCCGTGCCGTCGAAGCAGTGAGCGCGGGTGCGGGCCGCTACCTCGGCAAGCCGGCCGGGTAGCCGCCCGCATCCGTCACGGCGTGCCACCTCGCGCTTCAACGCGCACCCGTGCCGCCGACGAACCGCTCGATCGCAGCGATTGTCGGTCCCGGCGCTTCTTCCATGAGCCAGTGCCCCGCGCCCGGGATGACCACGCCTTGCACGTTCGTATCGACGAGCCGGGCCTGATCGATGAGGAACGTGCCGGAGGCCTTCTCCCCGGCCAGCACGAGCATGGGCATCGTGAGCGGTGTTTGCGCGAACGCCGCGAAATCGGCGGCGTCCTGCGGGAACGCGTGGAAGTATTCAAAGCCGGCCTTCATGCGGCCCGGGCGGGCGTAGGCAGCGGCATAGCGCTCGCGGTCCGCTTCGGGCACCGAGTGCTTCGGGTCCGCGGCAAAGTCATTCCAGAAGTGCTCGAAGTAGATGCGCTCGCGGCCGTCCACGAGCGCAAGCGGCGTGGTCCCGTAGAAGTTGAAATGCCACTTGTCGCGCAGCAGCCAGACCTTTTGCCAGTCGCCAACGCCGGGCAGGAAAGCGTCCATCAGCGTGATGCTTTCGACTTCGTCCGGGTATTGCGCGGCGTATGCATACGCGACCATTAGCCCGATGTCGTGACCCACGAGCTTGACCTTGCGATAACCGAGGGCCTGCACCATCGCGTGGATGTCCTGCGCGAGCGTCTTTTTGTCGTAGCCGCTCGCCGGGATTGCCGAATTGCCCGCGCCGGGCAGGTCCGGCGCGATCACGACGCGCTGCTCGCCCAAGTGCGCCATGAGCGGTTGCCACATATGGCTGGTCTCGGCGTAGCCGTGCAGCAGTAGAACCGGGGCGTCGTCGTTCTGCGGGTTGCCCGCCTGCAGATAATGCAGGCGCAGGCCGTTCGCTTCGATGTCGTGCTGCGTAATGGCAGCGGCAACGGCAGCGGCGGCAGGTTGCGGGACGGTTGCCGACATCGAGGGCATGGCCGGCGCCAGGGCGGCAGCGCAGAAGAGGGCGGCGCCAAGCCGCTTGAGCAAGCGTAAGGGTTTCATCGCGGAACTCCGTGGGTTGTCTGAACGCGTTTGCGTTGGAACCCATGATCGTTCCGCTGGCACGGTTTGCCGTGCTACGGGAGTGATGCAGACGTTCGAAAGTTTCGAACGAGTTAGCGGCGCGGCCCCAAGGCGCGGCTACTTGCCCCCATGCGCAAGGTGAATCGTGACGATCACCGAAGCGTCGTCGAGCGCTACCAGCGCGTGCTTTTCGCCGCCGCCGAGCAGCAGCATGTCACCGGCGTGCATGGTGCGCGGGTCGCCGTTCACGAAGAAGCGGATCACGCCTTCCACGCACTGCACCGTGATCTCGCCGGGCACGCTGTGCTCGGGCAGGCGCTTGCCTGCCGGCAGCACGATGCGCATGACTTCGAGTTGCTGCGCGCGGATCAGGGTGATCGACTTCGCACTCTTGAGCGCGCCGCCTAGCGGCCGTACGTCGAAGACCTCACCCGGCGCGGCATGGGGGATGGCCATGAGCGTCTCTTAAACGAGCTTCGCGTTGAGCGTGATCGTCGCGTTGTTGGCGAACAGCTTCGACACCGGGCAGTTCTCCTTGGCGCCCTTCGAAAGCTCGTCGAACTTCGCCTGGTCGATGCCCGGAATCTTCGCGGTCATGTCGAGCTGACAGCTCGTGATGGCAAAGCCTTCACCGACCTTGTCGAGCGTGACGGTCGATTTCGTCTCGATGCTCTCGGCCGTGAAGCCCGCCTGGGTCAGAAAGAGCGAGAAGGCCATGGTGAAGCAGCCCGCGTGCGCCGCGCCGATCAGCTCCTCGGGGTTGGTGCCGGGACCGCCTTCGAAGCGCGAGGCGAAGCCATACGGCGCCTCCTTGAGCACGCCGGTTTGCGTCGAGATCGTGCCCTGACCGTCCTTGATGCCGCCGTGCCATTTTGCCGATGCCGTCTTTTGCATGATGTTGCTCCGCGAGGTTGGGTAAGGATGTTGAGGTGAGGGACGTGCAGGGCGCGCAATTTGCATACCGCCGCACGCCCCGCGTGGTTCAGTTCAGGGTTTCGCCGGCGGCGTTTCGCCCGCGTACCAAGCGGCGGCCGCGTCGATTTCCTCGGGCGTCATGTTGCGCGCGATGTTGCGCATCTGCTCGGAAATGTCGTTATGGCGCGTGCCGTTCGCGAACGCGAGCAGTTGCGCTTTTGTGTACGCCGCGGGCAGGCCGTCGAGCCACGGGCTGCCGACCTTGCTGTCCACGCCGCCATGGCAGGACGCGCAGGCGGGAATATTGCGCAGCGGCGCGCCGTGCGCCACGATGCCGGGCGCGCCGCCATGCAGGTGCGCGATCGGCTGCAGCGAGGCGTAATAGGCCGCGAGGTCGCGCATGTCCTCGTCGGACAGATCGCGCGCCATGGGCGACATCACCGCGTTCTGACGCGCGCCCGTCTGGAAGTCGTGCAGTTCCTTGAAGACCACGATGGCGAACTGGCCCGCCAGATTCGGCGAATTAGCCATGCTGATGCCGCGCGGGCCATGGCACATCGTGCAGCGCAAGGCGAGCGTCGCGCCGCGGCCAATCGAGAGGGAAGTCGCGCCGTCTAGCATGTGCGGCGTGAGTTCGACCTGGCTCAGCTGGTAGCCCGGCGCGACCGCCGACTCGACCGGATGCCACGCGCGCGGCACGCCGGCGGCGCTGCAGATCGCTGTCCAGATGCCCTGAAAATACGGGTCGCTCTTGGCGGAAGGCAGCCAGATGAAGCCGATCAGCACGGAGACGACGAACACGACGATCGTCGCGCCCACACCCGTGCGAAACCACACATTGCGAAACGAGAACAGGCGTTCGTCGCTCATCGCTGCGCTCCAATCGGGATCGCGGGCACGGCCGTTTCGGGCGTCGCCAGCAGCTGAGCGATCGGGTAGCCGTAGTTGGTGATCGTGAGGGCGATCATCAGCACGATCCACAGCCCGAAGCTATTGAGCGCCACCGGCAGCGTGGCCGACTCGTGCACCGGCTTGGCGAAGCGATATTCCTCGGGCGCGGCCGCCTCGCTGCGATGCCCCTGGAGCAGCACGACGAAGAACAGCACCGCCGAAATCACGAGGATCAGACCGCCAATTGCAGAAAGCACCACGAGCGCGCCCTGGCCTGCGAGCGCCGGGTCGCTGTAATCGTAGTAGGCCATGCGCCTCGGCATGCCCATGAGGCCGACGAGGTGCCATGGGAAGGTCGTCACGATCATGCCGATGAACCACAGCCACAGCTGCCAGCGCATGAGGCGCCAGTTGTTGAGCGCGCGGCCGGTGATCTGCGGCCACAGGTCGTAGGCGATGGCGAAGTACATGATGACGATCGCGCCGCCATAGATCAGGTGAAAGTGGCCCGTGATCCACTGCGTGTTGTGCACCGCCTGATCGAGCTGGTAGCTCATGTTGATGAGGCCGCCCGCGCCGCCAAAGCCGAGCATGACGAACGAGAACGCCACGGCCAGCATTTGCGGGTTCTCCCACGGCAGCTTCGCGATCCAGCCGAACGGCCCCGTGCCGCCGCGCAGCCTCCCGGCGATTTCAACGGAAGCGCAGATCGTGAACACGGTGAGGAGCGTGGGCACCGAAACGAGCGCCGTGAACACCGACTGCACGAACTTGAAGCCCGAGCCCACCTGCGGATCGGTGAAGAGGTGGTGCAGGCCGATCGGCATGGCCACCACGAGGAACAGGATGAACGAGATGCGCGCCATCACGTCGCTGTAGAGCCGGCCGCCAATCGCGCGCGGGATGATCGTGTAGTACGCGATATAGGCGGGCATCAGCCAGAAGTAGACGATGGCGTGCAGCGTCCAGGAGAAGAACACGCGCGCGAGGCCCGCGTCGATGGTATTGCGCCATCCAAAGGCCACGGGCAGGATCTGGAACAGCACTTCGATCGCCGCGCCCACCGCGGTCCAGCCCCAGAGGTACGCGCCCGCCGTGGTCGCGAACATCGCGAGCGGCAGGGGTTTGCCGCGATTTTCACGCTTCCATTTCGCGGTGTTCACGCCCATCAGCGCGACCCAGACCCACGAGCCCACCACGACGAGCACGACACCGAGGTAATAGAACACGTTGCCGATCATCGGCGGATAGAACGTGTAGAGCACTGAGGCGAGTCCGAGCGCGACGGGCACCGAGGCGGTGACGGAGCCGAGCGCGAGCAGGATGAAGCCGAGCCAGGCCCACTTCACGCCCACGAGCGGGCGCTTGAGCGCCAGTTCGCTGACCGCGTAGCCGAAGCCCATGGCGATGAGCGTGGGAAACACGTAGCCCATCACGGTGCCGTGCTCCGTGACCGAGCGGTAGTAAAGCTCGGGGTCGTTCAGCCACGGGTGCATGGGGCTGCGCACGAACATCTGCCACGCGCCGAGCAGCAGCGCCACGCCGAACACAATGAACGCGAGCCAGAAGTGGGCGAGTACGAGTCGCTTGTTATTTAACACAGCTGAGTCTCCGCGCGGAATTGCCTGCCTGGTTCGCCATCTGCATGAAGGCATCCTTGTCGATGACCTTCACGTGGGCCCACATGCCCTGGTGGCCCGTGCCGCAATATTCGTGGCACGGCATGAGGTGGTCGGCGGGTTTGTCGAAGGTCGTGCGGAACGTGGAGATGTAGCCAGGCTCGACCATCGAGTTCAGGTTGGTGTCCGTGACGAGAAAGCCGTGCACGACATCGGCGCTCGTTGCGCGGAACGTAATGGGCGTGTTGGCCGGCACGACGATGCATTGCGGCGTGAACGAGTACTGCTGCGCAAGAATGCGCACGGTCACGGAGCCGTCGGTTTCGACTGCGCTGCCGAGATTCGATTCGACGAATTCGCCGGACACGTGCAGCGTTTCCGGATTGACGAGTTCCACGCGCGAGGGCGGCATCATGGCCCAGTGCAGGCCCGTGAAGACCACCACGGCCACGAGCAGGGAGACGAACGCCACCATGAGCGTCGCCCAGCGGCGCTCCACGCGCGCGGCGACTTCGGCACTGGCATGGTTATCGAGCGGATTCGACATGAGGCCGGCCTTTTCTTGTCTGTCTGGTCTATTGGATGACGCCGCGCGGCAGGAACACGACGAAGTAGAAGACGAACCAGATTGCAGCCACGATCGCCGTGGCGATGCCCGCTACCGCGAGCGCGCCGCCCGGGCCGCTGGCCACGATCTCGTCGACCTGTTCGTGTTGCGGGCGCTCGCCCGGTTGTTCGGGTACGGGAGTTTCGATCATCGCAGCCTCAGAAAAGCGGCGCGGAACGCAGCGCGTTCACTTCATGTTCGGAAACCGGCGTGCCATGGTTGCCCCACGCCGTGCGGATATACGTGACCACGGCCGCCACTTCTTCGTCGGAGAGCGACTGTGCGAAGGGCGGCATGCCATAGGGCATGGGGTTCTTTTGCGTGCCCGGCGCATAGCCGCCGTTGAGCACCATGCGGATGGGGTTTACGGCCGAGTTCATCTGAATGGACTGGTTGTCGGCGAGCGGCGGGAAATGCGGCGGCTTGCCCTGGCCTTGCGCCGCGTGGCACACCGCGCACTGCGACTCGTAAATCTTCTTGCCGAGCGGCACGAGGCGCGCGGCTTCCTCCGTCACGAAGGTGCTCTTGGGCGACTTGTCGACCTCGTTGTTGTGGCCCGGCAGCGACTTCAGATACACGGCCACGGCGCGCACGTCTTCTTCCGTGAGGTACTGGAAGCTGTCGTAGACCACTTCGGCCATCGGTCCGTACACGGCGCCGCGTTTCGACACGCCCGCGTGCAGCAGATCGACGATGTCCTCGATGCTCCAGTCGCCGAGGCCCGCTTCCTTGTTCGACGTGAGCGAAGGCGCATACCAGTTCTGCACGGGAATCAGGCCGCCCTGGAACTCCTTCGAGGCCGAGTTGCCGCCGAGCGCGTTGATGGCCGTGTGACACATCGTGCAGTGGCCGAGGCCTTGCACGAGATACGCGCCGCGATTCCATTCGGCGGACTGCGTCGGGTCGGGCTTGAACTCGCCTTGGCGGAAGAACAGCGTGCGCCAGCCGAGCAGCAGCGCGCGCTTGTTATACGGGAAGCGCAGATCGTGCGGGCGGTTCTCGACGTGCACGGGCGGCGTGGAGAGCAGGTACGCGAAAATGGCGTCCGAGTCCGCGCGCGTGACCTTCGTGTACGACGCGAACGGCATGGCCGGATAGAGCAGCGTGCCGTCGCGCGATTTGCCCTCGTGCAGCATGCGGTAGAACTCATCGGCGGTCCAGGCGCCGATGCCGAACGTCTTGTCCGACGAGATGTTTGGCGTATAAAGCGTGCCGAACGGCGTTTCCATTGGACGGCCGCCGCCGAACATCTGCTGGGAAGGCACCGTGTGACACGCAATGCAGTCGCCCGCGCGCGCGAGATATTCGCCGCGTGCGATCTGCTCGGCGTTGCTCGCGATCGGCTTCGCATTGGCCGCGGCGGCTGCCGCTGCGGCGCTGGCCGCGTTGGCTGCGTTCGCGCTGGGCGCGGCCGTTTGCGCGTGCGCGAGCCCGGCGCCCATGCAGAGCGTGAGCGCCGCGCATGACAGGCGAAGCGAAGTGGGGAGAAGGGATCGAAGTCTGCGCACGTCGAGGCCCCGGCTAGTTATGGACGCTGCCGCACGCGAGCGGCAGCGGCGAGGCCGCCGCTGGCTTCGTATCGGCAGGCGCGGGTTGCGACGAGAGCCACGCCGCGATCGCGGTGATGTCGCGGTCGGCGAGACGGCTGGCGATGTCGTGCATGCAGTCCGGCGCGGCGGCTCGGCGCGTGCCGTAGCGGAACGCACCGAGTTGCGCGCTGATGTAGTTCGGATGCAGGCCCACGAGACCCGGAATGGCCGGCTGCATGCCGGTGAGCGAAGCGCCGTGGCAGAGCGCGCAGGCAGGCACGTTGCGCTTGCTGTCGCCGTTCATGACGAGCGACTTGCCGAGCGCGAGCGTGGCCGCATCGACCGTGGGTTTGGCTGGCGGCGGATAGGGCGGGTGCTCCTGCGCGAAGAACTCCGCGATCTGCTTGAGGTACGCGTCGGGCAGATACGCCAGCAGATAGTTCATGGGCGGATAGCTGCGGCCGCCGTCGCGGAAGGCGACGAGCTGGTTGAACAGATAGCCGGCCGGCTTGCCCGCGAGACGCGGAAAGTAGTCGTTGTCGGTGCCTTCGCCGTGCGCGCCGTGGCAGGCCGCGCAACCCATCACGCGGGCCTGCATCGTGTCAGGCGCGGGCTCGGCGGGCGGCGCCGCGAAGAGCGGCGCCCAAGGCAGCGCGAGCGCAAGGATGAGGAAGACGATGCGGTTTCTCAATGATTCCCTCGGTACGGAATGTGACTACACAAACGCGTTGCGATTCGATATCAGTTGAGGCGTCGTCCGTGGGGATTCTGGTTTTCTTTGACGGCCGGGCGCGCACCTTGTTGTGGAGATTATCGGAGAACGCCGACTTGTGCAGCCAGGATGCGCAAATAAATTCGCTCCGATCGCAGCGGCACGATATGTTTGCTAACACAACGGCATGCGCGTCTCATTGCGAAAAGACGAGGCGCGAATTGCATCGGAATACGAAATAAAATGAGGATCATTTCGTGGGCGAACCTGTGTGGTGTTCAGGCCGTCTCGCGCGCAGGCCATCACGCAGTCATAGGATGTCCTTGGTCGCTTGTGCGCAGGCTTTTCCTGTGGTTGTCCGACAACGTATAATGCAGCGATATATACGCATATCGAGCCAAGGAGAGCCACATGGCGGAGTCGCTTGCCACGCCCATCGCCGCGCGTAGCCGCAATCTCGCCGAGCAGGTCGTCAACTTCATCAACGAACAGATCGCCACGCGCGCGCTGAAGCCTGGCGACAAGCTGCCCACCGAAAGCAACCTCATGACGCAACTGGGCGTGAGCCGCACGGTGGTGCGCGAGGCCATTTCGCGTTTGCAGGCCATGTCCGTGATCGAAACGCGTCACGGCATCGGCAGCTTCGTGCTGGAGCCGCGCCGCGAGCCGCTCGATCTCGACGTCGTGCCGGCCAGCACGCTGGACGATGTGCTTTCCGTGCTCGAACTGCGCATCAGCCTCGAAACGGAGGCCGCGGGTCTGGCCGCGCAGCGTGCGAGCGAGCGCGACCTGGCCGGCATGCGCGCCGCGCTCGACGCACTCGACGTCGTGATCCGCTCGGGCGGCGACAGCTCGGGCGCCGACCTCGAATTTCACGTCTCGGTGGCGCGCGCCACGGGCAACCGTTATTTCGTCGATATCCTCACGCAGATGGGCGCGGCATTGATCCCGCGTCGTCGCGTCGATTCGGCGGGCATTGCGCATCGCGATCCGCAGGCTTACGCCGAACTCGTGAACCGCGAGCACGAAAGCATTTTCGACGCGATTGCTCGTCACGATCCCGAAGGCGCGCGTGCGGCCATGCGCATGCACCTGTCGAGCAGCCGCGAGCGGCTGCGCCGTGCGGCGGCGGAGTCGGGGGAAAAGGCGTAGGGCGCTTGAACTTCGAGCGCGCATGGAAAAACAGCGGCCAAGGCCGCTGTTTTCATTGACATCAACGAAAGAAGGCGATTACCCGCGCACGAGCTCGCCGTTCTTGCGGCGCCAGAGGTCGAGCGGATTGGCGTCCGCGAGCGCCTGCGGCAGCAACTCGGCGGGGAAGTCCTGATAACAGACCGGACGCAGGAAGCGCTCCATGGCGCTCGTGCCCACCGACGTCGCGCGGCTGTCGGACGTGGCCGGGAACGGGCCGCCGTGCACCATTGCGTGCGTGACTTCCACGCCGGTCGGGAAGCCGTTCACGAGCAGGCGGCCGGCCTTGCGCTCGAGAATCGGCACGAGGCGCATGGCGGCGGGCACGTCGCTGCGATCCATCTGGATCGTCGCGGTGAGCTGACCCGCGAAGTGCTCGGCCACGGCGAGCAGTTCGGCTTCGTCCTTGCAGCGCACGAGCGTCGAGGCCGGGCCGAACACTTCGTCTTCGAGCGCGGGCTGCGCGAGGAAGGTTTGCGCGTCGGTTTCGAAAAGGGCGGCGAACGCCTGGTTCGGGCCGCTCGCGGGCTGGCCTTGCGCGAGCGCGCTCACGCCCTGGGTTTCGGCGAGACGCCGCGCGCCTTCTTCATACGCCGCATGGATACCCGACGTGAGCATGGTCTGCGCGGGCTTGACGCCCAGCGCCTGCGCGGCGGCCTGCGCGAACTGGTCGAGCGCCGGACCTTCGATGCCGATCGCCAGACCCGGATTCGTGCAGAACTGCCCCGCGCCGAGCACGAGCGAATCGACGAAGCCCTGGGCGATGGCCGCGCCGCGCGCCGCGAGCGCCTCGGGCATCAGGAACACGGGATTGATGCTGCTCATTTCCGCATAGACGGGAATCGGCTCGGGGCGGTTCGCGGCGATGCGCATGAGCGCCGTGCCGCCCGCGCGCGAGCCGGTGAAGCCCACGGCCTTGATGGCCGGGTGCGCCACGAGCGCTTCGCCCACGGTGCGGCCCGCGCCGACGATGAGCGAGAACACACCTTCGGGCAGCCCCATCTCCTGCACGGCTTGCTGAATCACGCGGCCGACCATCTCCGACGTGCCGAGGTGCGCGCCGTGCGCCTTGACGACCACGGGGCAGCCCGCCGCGAGCGCCGCGGCGGTGTCGCCGCCCGCCACCGAGAACGCGAGCGGGAAGTTGCTCGCGCCGAACACCGCGACCGGGCCGAGCGCGATTTTCTGCAGACGCAGGTCGGCGCGCGGCAGAGGCTTGCGATCGGGCAGGGCGGCGTCGAGCGTGGGCGTCAGCCACAGGCCCTGGCGCACTTCCTGTGCGAACAGCTTCAGCTGACCGACGGTGCGGCCGCGCTCGCCTTCGAGGCGCGCCTTGGGCAGGCCGGTTTCAGCGTGGGCGCGTTCGGTGAGCGCGTCGCCGAGCGCGGCAATGCCGTCGGCGATGCGTTCGAGGAACGCCGCGCGCACGGCGAGGGGCAGCGTGCGGTAGCCGTCGAACGCTTCGGCGGCGAGCCGGCAGGCGGCGTCGACGTCGGCTGCCGTGCCGCTGCCGAAGGCCGGCGCGGGGATCGCTTCGCCCGTGGCGGGATTGAAAGCCGCGAGCGGCTTTTCCGAGCCGCGCACAGCGCGGCCTCCAATGAGCATGTCGCCAGTGATTTGCATGTCGTCTCCGAGCTTCGTTCCAGTGATGGTTACCGTGAGTTAAGTCATCGTACAACTATCATACGCCAGATCACGGTCGCCGAACATCTGCGGCAGGCACTTTTGGACGTGATGGGCGTAGAAAGTACGTCAATATAAGCCTTATCGGTTATGATTCCCGTTCCATGGCAGGGTAAACACGACGTTGGTTCCCGGTGCAGGCACGCTTAGAATGTCATCAGACAACGTACCACGAAACATTCAATCCGCGCGCCGCCGGCACGCCTGAAGGAGACAACCCGATGTCCGCCCCTGCCAACCGTTATGAGGACCTGCTGGAGTCGGCTAGCGCCAAGGTCCTGCGGCACGTGCTCCCGCTGTTCCTCATCATGTTCATCGCGAACTATATCGACCGTGTGAACGTCGGCTTCGCCGGCGCGCACATGAAGGCCGATATCGGTCTTTCGGCGGCGGCGTACGGGTTCGGCGCGGGGCTGTTCTTCGTGGGTTACGCGATCTTCGAGGTGCCGTCCAACATCCTCATGCAAAAGTATGGCGCACGCGCCTGGCTCACGCGCATCATGGGCACGTGGGGCATCGTGGCGGCCGCCATGGCGTTCGTGCACAACGACACCTCGTTCTATGTGCTGCGTTTCCTGCTGGGCGTTGCCGAAGCAGGCTTCTTTCCCGGCGTGATCTATTACTTCGCGCAGTGGCTGCCGCAGAAAGAGCGCGGCAAGGCGGCGGCCGTGTTTCTCGCGGGCTCGGCGTTCGCCTCGGTGCTCTCGGGCCCGATCACGGGCGCGTTGCTTTCGGTGCGCGGCCTGGGTCTCGCGGGCTGGCAGTGGATGTTCCTGATCGAAGGCGGCTTTTCCATCGTGCTGTGCGGCGTGAGCTGGGTGTTCCTCAAGTCGCGCATTCGCGACGCGCACTGGCTCACGAGCGACGAGCAGGGCGCGCTCGAAACGTATCTGGCGCGCGAGCAGGCCGAGCGCGAAGCCGCAACGGGCGCGCACGTGCCGGTGCTGCGTCTCTTGAAGGACCCGCAGATCGTGCTGTTCTGCTTCCTCTATTTCGCCATTCAGCTCACGATTTACGCGGCCACGTTCTGGCTGCCCACGATCATCCGCAAGATGGGCGGCTTGAGCGACTTCCAGGTGGGCCTCTACAACGCCATTCCGTGGATGATCGCTATCGTCGCGATGTACGGTTTCGCGCTGCTCTCGGCGAAGTACCGCTTCCAGCAGGCGTGGCTCGCCATCGCGCTCGTGATCGCGGCTTGCGGCCTGTTCGCTTCGACTTCGGCGGACCCGGTGTTCTCGTTCGTGGCGATCTGCTTCTCGGCTATCGGCTTCAAGGCGGCTTCGTCGCTGTTCTGGCCCATGCCGCAAGGCTATCTCGACACCCGCGTGGCCGCCGGCGTGATCGCGCTGATCAATTCGCTCGGCAACCTGGGCGGCTTCTTCGCGCCGGCCACCTTCGGCTATCTTCAGCAGCATACGGGCTCGATTACGGGCGGCCTCTACGGCCTGGGCGTGACTTCGCTCATTGCCGCCGCCGCCGCGTTCCTTGCCCGCAACAAGCCGTCGCGCCGCACCTTTGCAGATGATTCCGTGCACAGCGGCGCGCACTGAACCTGAGCGCAACCGTCAATCGAGAAGGACACACACACCATGAACCAGCCGACCCCGGAACGCTTCTTCGTCTACGTCGCGAATTCGAAAGATGGCGACATTGGCGTGTTTCATCTCGACGCGCGTAATGGCGCGCTCACGCCGCAAGCGCGCGTGGCCGCGCAGGACAATGTGATGCCGATGGCGCTCTCGCCCGATCGCCGCCGCCTCTATGCGGCCACGCGCGGCGCGGACAAGCGCATCAACGACTATGCCATCGACGCGCAGACCGGCAGCCTCACGCCGCGTGCGCAAACGCCGATCGAATCGAGCCTCGCGTATCTGTGCGCCGAGCCGCAAGGGCGTTTCCTGCTGGGCGCTTCGTACGGCGAGCATCGCGTGAGCCTGTATGGAGCGAACGCGCTCGAGAACGGGCAGGGCGCGCCGCTCCAGGTGATCGCCGATATCGAGCATGCGCACGCCGTGATCGTTTCCGCCGATGGCCGCTTCGCGTACGCGTCGTCGCTCGGCAGCGACCGCGTGTTCGCCTTCGCGCTGGAAGACGATGGGCGTCTCGTCGAAATCGGCGCGGTCGATCTCGGCGCGGGCTTCGGTCCGCGGCATCTGCGCTTTTCGCCGAACGGCGACGTGCTGTATGTGCTGAGCGAATTCCGCGCGACGGTGGCGGTATTCGCGCGCGACGCCACGAGCGGCAAGCTCACGGCGCTGCACGTTTCGCCGCGCGCTGCCGCCCTCGCGCATCTGAACGACGGCTTTGCGCGCCCGAGCCCCACGGACCCCGTGCAGCCCGACCCGGCGGTGCTCGCGAAGAACGTTTGGGCCGCCGATATCCACGTCTCGCCCGATGGGCGCTTCGTCTACGTGTCCGAGCGCACGACGAGCCAGATTCTCACGCTGCGCGTGGCTCATGATGGCGCGCTCGAATACGTGGGCGCGAGCGCGACCGAAACGCAGCCGCGCGGTTTTCGTATCGATCCCACGGGCCGCTTTCTGGTGGCGTGCGGAGAAAAATCGCAGCACGTCTCGGTCTATTCCGTCGATGCGACCACTGGCGCACTCGCACCCCTCTCGCGCGGCGAGGGTGGTAACGGTGCGAACTGGGTGGAGATCGTCGCCGCCAGCGCTTAACCGGTTCAACCCAAAGTTTCGATTGTCAGGGCGCAGCGCGCCGCACTTTTACAGGTAATCCGTTCATGTCTACACAAACCGTTCAACCGAACGCCACGCCCGTTGTGACCGAGCTGCGCGTCGTGCCCGTGGCCGGCCGCGACAGCATGCTGCTGAACCTCTCCGGCGCGCACGGTCCGTTCTTCACGCGCAACGTCGTGCTGCTGCGCGACAGCGCGGGCCACACCGGCATCGGCGAAGTGCCGGGCGGCGAGGCGATCCGCAAGACGCTCGAAGACGCGCGCGCGTTCGTGGTCGGCCAGTCCATCGGCAATATGCAGTCGGTGCTCAACACCGTGCGCAAGCAGTTCGCCGACCGCGACTCGGGTGGCCGCGGCCTGCAGACCTTCGACCTGCGCACGACGATTCACGCGGTCACGGCGCTCGAAGCCGCGCTGCTCGACCTGCTCGGCCAGCATCTGAACGTGCCTGTTGCCGCGCTTCTGGGCGAAGGGCAGCAGCGCAGCGAAGTGGAGATGCTCGGCTACCTGTTCTTCATTGGCGACCGCAACAAGACCGATCTCGCGTACGCGAGCGGCGCCGATGGCCGCGACGACTGGGAGCGCGTGCGCACCGAAGAAGCGATGACGCCGGAAGCGGTCGTGCGCCTCGCCGAAGCCGCGAAGGCGCGCTACGGCTTCAACGACTTCAAGCTCAAGGGCGGCGTGCTGGCGGGCGACGCGGAAATGGAAGCGGTCACGGCGCTGGCCGAGCGCTTTCCCGAGGCGCGCGTGACGCTCGACCCGAACGGCGCCTGGTCGCTCGCGGAAGCGATCCGCCTGTGCCGCGACAAGCACGACGTGCTCGCCTACGCCGAAGACCCCTGCGGCGCGGAGAACGGCTATTCGGGCCGCGAAGTGATGGCGGAATTCCGCCGCGCCACGGGCCTGCCGACGGCCACCAACATGATCGCGACCGACTGGCGCCAGATGGGCCACGCCATTCAGCTGCAATCGGTGGACATTCCGCTTGCCGACCCGCACTTCTGGACCATGCAGGGCTCGGTGCGCGTAGCGCAGATGTGCAACGACTGGGGCCTCACGTGGGGCTCGCACTCGAACAACCACTTCGACATCTCGCTCGCCATGTTCACGCACGCGGCGGCTGCCGCGCCTGGCAAGATCACCGCGATCGACACGCACTGGATCTGGCAGGACGGCCAGCGCCTAACGCGCGAGCCGCTGCAGATCGTGGGCGGCAAGGTGCAGGTGCCGCAAAAGCCGGGCCTTGGCATCGAGATCGACATGGACGAGCTGGAAAAGGCCCACGCGCTCTACCAGGAGCACGGCCTCGGCGCGCGCGACGACGCGATCGCCATGCAATACCTCGTTCCCAACTGGAAATTCGACAACAAGCGTCCGTGCCTCGTGCGCTGAACGCCACCTTCGACTGAACACCTTTACTGACTTCGCAACAGGATCAAGACCATGACCACGCCGCAAGAACTCAAGCAAATCGTCTCCGAAGGCCTGCTTTCGTTCCCCGTGACCGACTTCGACGCGCAAGGCAACTTCCGCGCGAACACCTACGCCGAGCGCCTCGAATGGCTGGCCCCGTATGGCGCGAGCGCGCTGTTCGCGGCGGGCGGCACCGGCGAATTCTTCTCGCTCACGAAGAGCGAATACTCGCAGGTCATCAAGACGGCCACCGAAACCTGCAAGGGCAAGGTGCCGATTCTCGCGGGCGCGGGCGGCGCGACGCGCGTGGCCATCGAATATGCGCAGGAAGCCGAGCGCAATGGCGCGCAGGGCATTCTGCTGATGCCGCACTACCTCACGGAAGCCTCGCAGGAAGGTATCGCCGCGCACGCCGAGCAGGTCTGCAAGGCCGTGCCGAACATGGGCGTCATCATTTACAACCGCGCCAATTCGAAGCTGAACGCGGACATGCTCGAGCAACTCGCCGATCGCTGCCCGAACCTGATCGGCTTCAAGGACGGCGTGGGCGAAATCGAGGCGATGGTGACGATCCGCCGGCGTCTGGGCGACCGCTTCTCGTACCTGGGCGGCCTGCCCACGGCCGAAGTCTACGCAGCGGCGTACAAGGCGCTGGGCGTGCCCGTGTATTCGTCGGCGGTGTTCAACTTCATTCCGAGGACGGCCATGCAGTTCTATCGCGCGATTGCCGCCGACGACCACGCGACGGTCGGCAAGCTCATCGACGAATTCTTCCTGCCGTACCTCGCCATCCGCAATCGCCGTGCGGGCTACGCGGTGAGCATCGTGAAGGCGGGCGCGAAGCTCGTGGGCCACGACGCGGGCCCCGTGCGCGCACCGCTCACCGACCTCACGCAAGAGGAAGTGGCGCAGCTCGACGTGCTGATCAAGAAGCTCGGCGCGCAGTAACGCGCCCGGTGTTCACGCCATGCTCGCGCCAGGCGGCGCGTGGCATGGCTGGCTGCACGACACGCGACAGGGCCCTTGCGGCCCTGTTTGCTTATGAAGCGCGAATGCGGCCGGTCAGGCGTTGTCGGCGGTGTCGCCGAACAGGTCCAGATTGGCGCGCTCGCGCTTTTTGCCTTCATTGCCTTCGGTCTTGCGTGTGCGGCGCGCGGCTTTTTCGCGGCGCGGCTTGCCGAACACCTCGTCGGGCGTGAAGCCGAATTCGGCGATTGCCGCGCGCACGGTAGCCAGCGCCTCGTGGGCCGCTTCGGCGCGCGCCGCTTCGATGCGCTCGTCAAGCTCGCGCTTCTGGGCGAGCAATTCGCGGTAGGTAGCCATCAATCATTCTTGTCGAGTGAAAACGAGCCGCTGATTTTACGCGCTGTGCGGGCTTCGCGTGGGTTTGACACATCAATTTGCGGCATCACACATAGGCGGCGAGGAGGGCGGTCACGACGCCCGATAAGCCCATCAGCAAGGCCGCGAGCCAGAGCGATCCGCGCGCGGGCGCACGTACCGAAGCTGGCAGGCGCTTTTTACCGCTTACCATCGGGCCGATCAGATTGTGGCCTTTCACGAGTGCATAGACGGCAATCGCGCACACGTGCAGCACGACGGCCGCCGCGAGCAGATCCCAGCCCCACGCGTGCAGGCCAGCGATGGCATTGGCGATTTTTGCGGGCACGATTTCGCTGAGCGGGCCTTCGTCGGCGATATCGTTGTTGTCGTAGAGTCCGGTGAGCGTTTCGATTAGCAGCAGTGCGAGCAGCAGCAGAACCATCCAGCCGCCCGCCGCGTTGTGGCCCACCTGCACGTCGGGCTCGCGCCGCAACACGTGGCGCAGATGTTCGATCGCCCTGCGCGGCGAGGCGACGAAGCGCGAGAAGCGCGCCGTCTCGCTGCCGAAGCACCCCCACAGAATGCGAAACAGCACGAGCGCGAGCAGCGTTTCGCCAAGGCGCACGTGCATCTGCATCCAGTTCATGCGCTGCGTGACGTAAGCGGCGGCCACGAGCACGACGCTCAGCCAGTGGAAGAGCCGCGTGGGCAGGTCCCAGACGCGCACGCGGCGGTCCGGGCGTTCAGCGTGCTCAGGGTGCTTGGGGTGCTCAGGGCGGTTGCGGGATGCGGAGGTCGGGGCGTTCATGATCCGTGGCTGGCAGGCTTTCTGGCGGGCGTGGCGCTCAAGGGCATCATAGGTCAGGAACGCTTGCGCGCCATGTGCAGCGCAAGATACGCAATCGTGCCGCCCCCGCGGCTACGTGGCGTCGCGCCGCGACTTCGGCCATACTTGCCGCTTGCCTTACATCCCTTGCAGACCGATCCCGCAGATGGAAAAAAATCGACTCGAAGCATTCAGCGATGGCGTGCTCGCCATCATCATCACGATCATGGTGCTGGAACTCAAGGTGCCGCACGGCGACACGCTCGCCGCGCTTGCGCCGCTCTGGCCGGTTTATCTGAGCTATGTGCTGAGCTTCATCTACGTGGGCATCTACTGGAACAACCATCATCACATGCTGCAGGTGGCGCGCCGTGTGAACGGCTCGGTGCTCTGGGCCAACCTGCATCTGCTGTTCTGGCTCTCGCTGCTGCCGTTCACCACGGGGTGGATGGGCGAGAACGAATTCGGACGCTGGCCGACCGCGCTTTACGGCGTGAACCTGCTGCTCTGCGCGGTTGCCTATGTCGTGCTGCAATTCACGCTCGTGCGCTATCACGGCACGCAAAGCCCGCTTGCCATTGCATTGGGCAGTGACGTGAAGGGCAAGATTTCGCCAGTGATTTATCTGGCCGGGTTTGCGCTTGCAGCGCTCGACTATCCCCGCGTTGGCGCGATTTTCTATTTCATTGCGGCGTTGCTCTGGCTCGTGCCCGATCAACGCATGGAGCGGCTGGCTCTCGCCGCGAGCGAAAAGAAGGAAGAGTAAACAGCACTGGGGCCGGCGCGCGAGCGGCCGGCCCCTTTGTGTATCACATCGTCATCAGCCTGCCAGGTGCTTGCGCTTGGCAAGTTCCTGCGCCTTGGCATAGTCGGCCTGGATCACGGGCAGGCCTTCCGTTGCTGCCTTCTTGAGGCCCGCGTCGCGGCCCGAGGCGATCTCCGCCTGGAACGCCGAGAGCGTTTTCTGCTGGCCGGCCAGCGCGACCTGCTCGATATACGTCTTGTCGAAATCCGCGCCGCGCAAATTGTTGATGCTGCTGATCACCGCCGCATCCGGGTCGTTGCGCGGCACGTCCACGCCGCGCGGGCTCGCCGCGCGCATCGAGTCGGAGAGCTTCGAATAGTCGGCCACGAGTTTTTCCGCGAAGGCCTTCACTTCGCGGTCGGTCGAGCGCGAATCGGCAATGCGCGCGGCATCGCGCTGCGTGGCGACGGTTTGCGTGCCGTCTGCGATGAAGGCCTTGTCGGCTTCGTGAAGCCGAACGGCCGCGCCCGAGGTGGAGGCAGAAGCCGCGGAAGGCGCGGGGGTCTGCGCATGAGCGCTCAGCGAAACGGCGCAAAGGCTGGCGGCCGAAGCCGCGATGAGCGAGGCAAGCGAGAGGCGAGTCATGTGAACTCCTTTCTGCATAGTTGGTATCGATTACGCGCGCAGTGCCGCGCCATTCCATGTGGCATGTGGTGCGGCTTTGCGCGCGACCGTTCTGGCGTGTCAGCCTTGCTGCTCAACGGTCTGAGGAATTCTATGAACTCGCTTGCCATTCAGGTGAAACGATTGCTTCGCTTGTGTAACGGTTGGTAAGAGAGCATGCGAGAGCCATAACGATCCGCGTATTCACATCGACGTCATGTGTTTATGCAAAACGGCGTTCTCCATTCGCGCCAACCGGCGCACAATGTCCCTCGCGCGTATTGTTGCCCCCACAGCGAAAAGTCCCACGATGTGGGCACGAACGCGGTTTGAGTCCCACGAGCGCGCGCAAAAAGCGCGCGCAAAAAAAATAGGCCAACGAGGAGGAGACAGGATGGACGACAAACTGGTTGCACCCGCATCCACCAGCACACCGGCAGCCTCAACCACCGCCGCCGCGAACTTTCGCTGGCGCGTGCTGATCTGGCTGCTGTTCGGCGGCATCATCAACTACCTCGATCGCGCGAATCTCGCGATCGCCGCACCCGGCATGATTCACGACCTGGGCCTCACGCGCACGCAAATCGGCCTGCTGGGCACCGTGTTCGCCTGGACCTACGCGGTCATGCAATTGCCTGCGGGCTGGATCATCGACCGCTTCGGCGCGAAGCGCGCCTATGCAGTGGGCATGATCTGGTGGAGCGTGGCGACGTGGCTCACCGGCGTGGTCGGCTCGATCTCTGGCCTCATCGTCATGCGCGCGCTGCTTGCCGTGGGCGAGGCGCCGTGCTGGCCGACCTCCGCGAAGATCACAGCGGCATGGTTTCCCGCCAAGGAGCGCGGCTTTGCCACCGGCATTTGGGATTCGTCGTCGAAGTGGGGGCCTGCGCTCGCACCCGCCGTGCTGGTCGCGCTGATGATCGCCTTCGGCTGGCGCTCGCTTTTCCACGTGACGGGCGCTATCGGCATTGTCTTTGCGGTGCTGTTTCTGTTTCTCTATCGCAACCCCGTGCAGAGCAAGCGGCTCACGCGCGAGGAGTTCGCCTACATCGAAGCGGGCGGCGGCGGCCACGAGCGTTCGCTCACGACCGCGCCCATTCGCTGGCGCGCGCTGTTCGCTTCGCGCAGCGTGTGGGGCATGATTTTCGGTTACTTCTGCGCGATCTGGCTGTGGAATATCTTTCTCGTGTTCCTGCCGCTCTATCTGCTCGATCGCTTTCATATTTCGTTCGCACAACTGGGCTTCTACGCGAGTATTCCGTGGTTCGGCGGCGCGGCCGGCGAGATCGTCGCGGGCTGGATTGCGAAGAAGCTCGTGGATCGCCATGTGGCAACGCCCATGGTCGCCAAGCGCTTGCTGATCGTGGTGGGCGCGATTGGCGCGGGCGTGTGCGCGGCGGCGTTGCCGCTCGCGGGCACGATCGGCGCGAGCGTTGCGCTGATGACGCTGGGGCTCGCGTTCATCGCCGCCACCATCGGCAACGCGTGGGCGCTCGCCGCCGATATCGCACCGTCTTCGATGGTTGCATCCGTGAGTTCGATCCAGAACTTCGGCGGCTACTTCGGCGGCGCGTTCTCGCCGGTCGTGGCAGGGTTTATCGTCGACCGCACGGGATCGTATTCGCTCGCGTTCATCATGGGCGGTGCGATTGCGGGGTGCGCAGCGCTGTTCTACTGGTTCATGGCGCGCAAAACGGTGGGTCAGCCGGCCGAAGCGGCTTGAGGAGGCCAACGTGAACGCCTACGAAAGCTTTCCCTGGCGCGCGCTATACGACACCGGTATCCAGGCGAATCCTCAGCAGGACTATACGAACGGTCTGGACATGTTCGCGGCGGCGCTCGCTCGCGCGCCGCATGAAAGCGCGCTGCTGTACTTCGACGGCAGGCTCGACTGGCAGGCGCTCGACGCGTGGAGCGACCGCATTGCCTGCGTACTGATTGACGAAGGCGTGCAGCGCGGCGATCGTGTGGCGCTTTACTTGCAGAACGTGCCGCAGTTCGTGATGGCTTTGCTCGGTATCTGGAAAGCGGGCGCCGTGATGGTGCCGGTCAATCCGATGAACCGTGCGCGCGAACTGAAACTGCTGCTCGACGATTCGCAAACGCGCGCGCTGATCTGCGATGCCGCGCTCGAAGGCGATGTCGTTCGCGAAGTGGTCGCGAGCATCGAAGCCGACGGCAATGCCGCGCCGCGGGTACTGACCACGCGCGCGCGTGCGCTGCAAACACGCGACGATCCGCGAGTGTTCGGTGCACACGGCGAAGAGAGCGGGGGGACACGCGATCTTTTGCAGGCAGCCCAGTCCGTGCAGAAAGGGCGCAAGCCGCCGCCAGTCACGCTTGCGGCGAGCGACCCCGCCATGCTCGTCTATACCTCGGGCACGAGCGGCCGCCCGAAAGGCGCGATCTGCACGCACGGCAATTTCGCGTTCAACGCGCAGACCTACCGCGACTTCTGCGGCCTGCGCGAAGGCGGCCCGATACTGGGCGTCGCGCCGCTCTTTCACATTACCGGCCTGGTTGGCCATATCGGCGCGGCGTGGATTGCGCGCGCACCGCTTATTCTCACGCACCGCTTCGACCCGGCAGCCACGCTCGACGCCGTCGAGGAGCACCGCGCGGAGTTCACCATCGGCGCGATCACGGTGTTCATCGCGCTGCTGCATCACGCCGATGCAACCCGCGAGCAACTGGCCACGCTCACGAAGATCTATTCGGGCGGCGCTCCCATCGCGCCGAGCGTGGTGGATGCGTTCCGCGCGAAGTTCGGCCACGTGATCCACGGCGCGTATGGGCTTACCGAAACGAACTCGCCCACGCATATGGTGCCGCTCGGAAAGATGGCGCCCGTCGATCCGCGCAGCGGCGCGCTCGCCATGGGCGTGCCGGTGCCGGGCGCCGAAGCGGCGATCGTCGGCGACGACGGACAGGTGCTCGCGGCCGGCGAAACGGGCGAGATCGTCTGCCGCGGACCGATGATCGTGCCCGGGTACTGGAGCAACGCGGCAGAGACGGCCCGTGCGTTTCGCGGCGGCTGGTTCCATACCGGCGACGTCGGCTTCATGGACGAAGCGGGCTGGTTCTATCTCGTCGACCGCAAGAAGGACATGATCAACGCGGCCGGCTTCAAGGTCTGGCCACGCGAAGTGGAAGACGTGCTTTACGGCCATCCTGCGGTGCGCGAAGCAGCCGTGGTGGGCGTGCCCGATGCGTATCGCGGCGAGACGGTGAAGGCAGTGGTGAGCCTGCGTGCGGGCGCAGTGGCCGATGCAGCGGAGTTGATTGCATTCTGCAAGGCGCGCATGGCGGCGTACAAGTATCCGCGCATCGTCGAGTTCCGCGACGAGTTGCCGAAGACGGCCACGGGGAAGATATTGCGGCGGGAATTGCGGTAACGGTTGCGCGCGCAACTTGATCAGGTTGAAAACCGACGCGCCCCGAGACAGGATCGGGGCGCATTTTGGCAAACTTATTGCAGCTGGCTGCGCAGCGCCTTGGCAGCAGCAACCATGTTGGTCAGCGCAGGAAGCACCTCCGCCCACTGCCGCGTCTTCAATCCGCAGTCCGGATTGACCCATAGGCGCCCAGCCGGAATACGCTCGGCGGCCTTCTGCATCAGTTGCACGATGTGCGCTTCGGTCGGGATATTCGGCGAGTGAATGTCGTACACACCCGGTCCGATTTCGTTCGGATACTTGAAGTTGTCGAACGCGTCGAGCAGTTCCCTATCCGAGCGCGACGTCTCGATCGTAATGACGTCCGCATCCATATCGGCGATCGACGCGATGATGTCGTTGAACTCCGAATAGCACATATGCGTGTGGATCTGCGTTTCGTCTTCCACGCCGTTCGCCGTGATGCGGAACGATTCCACGGCCCAGCGCAAATACTCGCCCCACTGTGCGCGGCGCAGCGGCAGACCTTCGCGCAGCGCGGCTTCGTCGATCTGGATCACGCCCACGCCGGCCTTCTCCAGGTCGAGCACTTCTTCGCGAATGGCGAGCGCGAGCTGGTAGCACGAGACCGAACGCGGCTGGTCGTCACGCACGAAGGACCAGTTGAGGATCGTCACCGGACCCGTGAGCATGCCCTTCATGGGCTTGTTCGTGAGCGATTGCGCGTAGGTGATCCATTCCACGGTCATTGCCTTCGGGCGGCTGATGTCGCCGAACAGAATGGGCGGTTTCACGCAGCGCGAGCCGTACGACTGCACCCAGCCGAACTGGCTGAACGCGTAACCGTCTAGCTGCTCGCCGAAGTATTCGACCATGTCGTTGCGCTCGGCTTCGCCGTGCACGAGCACGTCGAGGCCCAGTTGCTCCTGCTCGCGCACGCTGCGCTCGATTTCGGCGCGCATGGCGGCCTCGTAGCCCACGTTGTCGAGCGCGCCGCTTTTGAACTGGCTGCGCGCCTGGCGGATCTCCGCCGTTTGCGGGAACGAGCCGATCGTCGTGGTCGGGAAGGCGGGCAGCTTCAGGCGTGCGGCCTGTTTCGCGGCGCGCTCGGCGTAAGCGTGCTGGCGATTGCCGAGCTGCGCGTCGATGCGGGCGATCGCGGCCTTCACCGCGGAGTTGTTCACGCGCGGCGACTGGCGGCGCGCTTGAACGGCGGCGGCGTTCGCGGCGAGTTCGGCGGCGACCTTGTCGCGGCCACCATTCAGCGCCGTGGCGAGCACCTTTACTTCGTCGAGCTTTTGCAGCGCGAAGGCGAGCCACGAACGGATTTCGGCATCGAGCTTTTCTTCGCTCGCGAGATCCACCGGCACGTGCAGCAGCGAGCACGACGGCGCGATCCAGAGGCGCTCGCCCAATTGCTTCGCGAGCGGCTCGAGCCATTCGAGCGCCGCGTTCAGGTCGGTCTTCCAGATGTTGCGGCCGTTGATCGCGCCCACCGAAAGCACGCTCTGCGCAGGCAACTTTAGCGCAGCCAGTGCGACTTCCGTGCGGGCGTTGATCGCGTCGATATGCAGGCCGTCGACGGGCAGTGAGCACGCGATGTCTAGATTGTCCTGTAGTTCGCCGAAGTACGTGGCCAGCAGCAGCTTGACGCTGCGCAGCTCGAACCCCTCATAGGCCGTCGCAAATGCAGTGCGCCATGCCGGATCGAGTTCGGTCACGAGTATCGGCTCGTCGATTTGCACCCACTCGACGTCCATCACGCGGAAGTAGTCGAGCAGCGCGCGATACACGGGCATGAGGCGCGGCAGCAGCGCCAGCTTGTCGGAATCGTCCTTGGCTTTGCCGAGCCACAGATAAGTGAGCGGCCCGATGATCACGGGCTTGGCCTTCACGCCCAGCGCGCGCGCTTCGCGCAGCTGTTCGGAAAGACGCGACGTGTCGAGGTTGAATTGCGTATCGGCCGTGAATTCGGGGACGATGTAGTGATAGTTCGTGTCGAACCACTTCGTCATTTCGCTGGCCGCAACGCCGCCGCAGCAAGCGGCATGGTCCTCGGCGCCATGGGCCGAGCGGCCGCGCGCCACGCGGAAGTAGTTGTCGAGCTTGTCGCCGTGGAAGCCCTGCACGCGCCCGGGCAGGTTGCCGAGCGTGAAGCTCATGTCGAGCACCTGGTCGTAGAACGCAAAGTCGCCGGCAGGCACGAAGTCGAGACCCTTCTGGTTTTCCCAATGCCGTGCGCGCAGTTGCACGCCAAGCGCTTTCAGTTCGTCGCGCGAAGATTCGCCCTTCCAGTAGCGTTCCAGACCGAATTTGAGCTCGCGTTTCGCGCCGATGCGCGGGAAGCCGAGATTGTGCGTGGTGACCATGTACGTTGCCGTCCGAAATGAAGGTGCTGAAAACGATCCAGAGTGGCAGCGATCATAGAGGTATTCGAAGATGAATAAAAATGGCATTATTTCATCCATCCATTAGTTTTCTTCATCTGTTCTTTCCATGCTCGAACGTGTTCATCTTGTCATCGTCCGCGAAGTCGACCGCCAGGGCTCGCTTACCGCAGCCGCGGAGTCGCTTTTTCTCACGCAGTCGGCCCTAAGCCACACGGTCAAGAAAATCGAGCAGCAGCTCGGCACCCCGATCTGGGACCGTGAAGGCCGCAGCCTGCGGCTGACGCAGGCCGGGCAGTACCTGCTGTCATTGGCCGAACGGCTTTTGCCCCAGTTCGAACTCGCGGAAGAGCGCATGAAGCAGTACGCGGCGGGCGAGCGCGGCACGCTGCGCATCGGCATGGAATGCGCGCCGTGCTATCAGTGGCTGCTCAAGGTGGTGTCGCCGTATCTGGCACGCTGGCCCGATGTCGACGTGGACGTGAAGCAGCGTTTTCAGTTTGGCGGCATCGGCGCGTTGATCGGCTATGACATCGACGTGCTCGTCACGCCCGATCCGCTCATTCGGCCCGGACTGCGTTTCGATCCGGTATTCGACTACGAACAGGTGCTGGTGGTCGCCGAAGACCATCGGCTCGCGAACGTGCGCTATGTGAAGCCGGAGCAGCTGATCGACGAAACGCTCATCACGTATCCCGTGGATACCGACCGGCTGGATATCTACAACCAGTTTCTGCGGCCCGCGAGCATCACGCCGCGCCGTCACAAGACGATCGAAACGACCGACATCATGCTGCAGATGGTCGCGAGCCATCGCGGCGTGGCCGCGTTGCCGCGCTGGCTTGCGGAAGAGTACGCGGACCGCATGCCGCTTGCGATCGTGAAGCTCGGCAAGCAGGGCATTGCGAAGCAGATCTTTCTCGGCACGCGGGAGGGCGACGCCGTGGTCGATTACCTGAAATCCTTCGTCGAATTCGCGCGCGACCCTGTCTGGCAAACGCCCCGCGTGCAAGGCTGATGCCGCGCGGCGCATGTAAAGCCTTACGTTTTTAAAATGAAAGGAATGCAGCCTAAGTTCGTATATTGATCGTTCAATTAACTTAAAGCTGCTGTTCTGGGGGCTTCGCGGGAATCGCTTGTCGCTTCTGCGCAATTGCTCGTCGCAATTGCTACGTTAGCCGGCTTTTTGCCGGACAACTATGTGTCATGAGACTTCATGACCCAGCGACGCAGTTCGATTCCTCGAGGAGATGACGATGTGCCGATTCCCCCTGCTTAAGATAGGCGCGCTCGCGTGCGCCGCAGTCCTCAGCGCCAGCGCCTTCGCGGCCGATCCCGCCGCGTGCAAGGACGTGCGTTTCGCCGACGTGGGCTGGACCGATATCGCGGCGACCACGGGCGTTGCATCGACGATTCTCGGGGCGCTGGGCTATACGCCGACGAAAACGATCGCCTCGGTGCCGATCACGTTCGCCGGGCTCAAGAGCAAGCAGATCGACGTATTCCTCGGCTACTGGTCGCCGACCATGGACCCGATCATCGAGCCCTTTACGAAAGCGGGCTCGATCAAGGTCCTCTCGACGCCGAATCTCACGGGCGCGAAATACACGCTGGCCGTGCCCGATTATGTCTACCAGGGCGGCCTGAAATCGTTCCAGGACATTGCGAAATTCGCGGACAAGCTGCAAGGGCGCATTTACGGCATCGAACCCGGCAACGACGGCAACGCGCTGATCCAGAAGATGATCGGCGCAAACCAGTACGGCCTCGGCAAATTCAAGCTCGTCGAGTCGAGCGAGGCGGGCATGCTCGTGCAGGTGAACCGCGCCGTGCGCGAGAAGCAATGGATCGTGTTCCTCGGCTGGGAGCCGCATCCGATGAACGTGCAGATGAAGATCGACTATCTCTCGGGCGGCGACGACGTGTTCGGGCCCAATTACGGCGCGGCGCGCGTGCTGACCGCCGAACCGCCCGACTATGCGGCGCGCTGCCCGAATGTGGCGAAGTTCGTCTCCAATCTGCAGTTCACGACCGCCATCGAGAACCATTTGATGGTGCCGATCGCCAACAAGGAAGACCCCAACAAGGCCGCCGCCGACTGGCTGCGCGGCAATCCGCAGGTGCTCGACAACTGGCTCGCCGGCGTGACCACGCTGGACGGCAAGCCGGGCCTGCCTGCCGTGCGCGCCTCGCTGGGCGTGCATTGACGTGCCCTGGTCCGCGGTGAAAGCCGCGGACCACCCTGCGGTACATCCCTATTTGCGCGGCAATTTTGGTTGATTAGCGTTCAAAAGAGGAGGAGGCAGATGGAGCAAGCGGGAATTGGGACGCACGGCGCTGAGGAGAGCGCCGCACGAGGCGGTCATGGCCATGCGCTGCAGCGCGGCCTTACATGGAAAGATGCGTTCTGGGTGACGAGCGGCGTGCCCGCGGGCGTGCTGTTTACGATTGGCGGCGTATGCGCGACGATCGGCCAGCCAGCCTGGGCCATCTGGATCGCGTCGATCACCATGGGCCTCGTGCAAAGCGCCACGTACGCCGAGATTTCAGGGCTCTTTCCGCATAAATCGGGCGGTGCTTCGGTGTACGGAGCAATCGGCTGGGTGCGCTACAGCAAGATGATCGCGCCGGTTTCCGTGTGGTGTAACTGGCTCGCGTGGTCGCCCATGCTCGCGCTGGGCTGCGGACTCGCCGCGAACTACGCGCTCGCCACGCTGTTTGCGCCCGAGGCGGCCATCATGCAGTGGCACTGGACGCTCGCGAACCTCGACTTCATCAAGCCGGGTCTCACCCTGCGCATCAACGCCACCTTCCTGATCGCAGCGGCGTTCCTGCTCATCACCTTCCGGCTTCAGCATAGCGGCGCTTCCAAGGCCGCGAAAACGCAGAAGATTCTGGGCATCGCCTCGCTCACGCCGCTTTTGATCGTCGGACTCGTGCCGTTCGTCACGGGTGACGTGCCTGCAAAACATCTGTTTCCGCTGCTGCCGCTCGGGCACGATGCGCACGGCAATCTCACGGCATCGGTTTTCGGCGCCTGGAACGGGCAGGGCGTGGTCATGGCGCTGGGCGCGATGTTCATGGCGGGATGGGCATCGTACGGCTTCGAGACGGCGGTGTGCTATACGCGCGAGTTTCGTGACCCACGGCGCGATACGGCGAGGGCGATTTTCTGGTCGGGCGCGCTTTGCCTCGTCGTCATGACGCTCGTGCCGCTCGCGTTTCAGGGGTCGCTCGGCACCGCGATGATGCTCGATCCGCGCATCGGCGACGGCACGGGCGTGGGCACCGCCATGGCCGCAATGGTGGGCGGCGGCGCCTGGGTGGGCAACGCCGTGGTGGTCATGCTCATGCTGTCCATTTTGCTGATCGTGATGACGTCGATGATGGGCTCATCGCGCACGCTCTATCAGGCTTCAGTGGATGGCTGGCTGCCGCGCTACCTCTCGCGGGTGAACGAGCACGGCGCGCCGACGGCGGCGATGTGGACCGATCTCGGCTTCAATCTCGTCCTGCTCGCGATGTCCGACTATATGACGGTGCTGTCGATCTCGAACGTCTGCTACATGTTGTTCGTCTTCCTGAATTTGCAGTCGGGATGGATTCACCGCATGGACCGTGGCGCGTGGGCGCGTCCGTTTCGTTGCCCGACGTGGCTGCTCGCGCTCGGTGCGCTGTGCGGGTATGCGAACCTCGTGTTCGTCGGTGCTGGCGCCAATCTGCAAGGAGAGGGGACGCTGCGCGATGGCCTCATTGCGATGCTGCTGATCGTGCCGGTGTTTGCATTCCGGCATTACTGGCAGGATCGCGGGCGTTTTCCGGCGGGCAGTGCGCTCGATATGGAAGTAAGCGTGCCGGCGCGCAGCCGGTGGTTGAATCTCGCGCCTTATGGCGCGCTCGTTGCGGCGGCGCTGACGATTGCGGTTTCGCATTGGCTGGCCGCTTCGGTCTGAGCTGGCTTCAGTAGTCGGCGTCAGTAATTGGCTTCAGTGTTGGCGGCATCATGCGGGCTAGTTGCCCGTGTGGTGCCGCTTTTTTGTTGCCTTGCGCGCACACGGGCTGAAGGCAACAAAAAAAGCGGCGCGCTGATCGCCGCGCGCCGCCTCTGGCCGATAAGCGGTTCTTAAAGCGTCACGGCGCGTACTTTCTCCGCACGCGCCGCGCCATTCGCCGCGGACAATCCCGCACCCCGAGCCGGCGCCCCGTTCGCCACGAAATACGGCGCATGCGAACGCGCCAGCGCGTCACGCCCGCGAATCCGGTCCGCAATCTTCTCCGCGATCATGATCGTCGGTGCGTTGAGGTTGCCGGTGGTAATGCGCGGCATGATCGAAGCATCCACGACGCGCAGCCCGTCAACGCCATGCACGCGGCCTTCGCCGTCCACCACGGCCATATCGTCGTAACCCATCGCACACGAACACGACGGGTGATAGGCGGTTTCCGCGCGGTTGCGCACGAAAGCATCGATCTCTGCATCGGTCTTGAGCGCCGCGCCAGGGTTCAGCTCACGCCCGCGAAAACGGTCGAGCGCAGGCTGCGCAATGATTTCGCGGGTGATGCGGATGGCGTCGCGGAACTCGCGCCAGTCGAGCGCTTCGGCCATGTAGTTGAAGAGAATCGACGGATGCTGGCGCGGATCGCGCGAGCGCAGCTTCACGCGCCCGCGGCTCGGCGAGCGCATCGAGCCTACGTGCGCCTGGAAGCCGTGCATCTTGATCGCATTGCTGCCGTTGTAATTGATCGCAACCGGCAGAAAATGATACTGAAGGTTCGGCCACGGATCGTCGTCGCGCGTGCGGATAAAGCCGCCCGCCTCGAAATGATTGCTCGCGCCAATACCGGTGCCGCGCAGCATCCATTCAATGCCGATGGCCGGTTGATTGCGCATGAGCAGCGCAGGGTAGAGCGAGACCGGTTCCTTGCACGCGTACTGCATGTACATTTCCAGGTGGTCCTGAAGATTCTGACCCACGCCCGGCAGATCGAGCACAACGGGAATGTCGAGTTCGCGCAGCCATGCGCCAGGACCGACGCCCGAGCGCTGCAGAATTTGCGGCGAGGCGATCGCGCCCGCGCACAGCAGCACTTCGCGGCGCGCATAGCGCGTCACGCGTGCGGGCCCATCGAGAAAGACAACGCCGCACGCCCGCTTGCCGCTGAACAGAATGCGGTCCGTCACGGCATGCGTGACGATGTCGATGTTGGGCCGATGCTTTGCCTGATCCAGATAGCCGCGCGCGGTGCTCGCGCGCCGGCCTTTGGCGGTCACGGTGCGATCCATCGGCCCGAAGCCTTCCTGGCGGTAGCCGTTGAGGTCGTCGGTGCGGGCGTAGCCTGCCTGCACGCCGGCTTCGATCATCGCTTCGAAGAGCGGATTCACGCCCGGCTTGCTCGTCGTCACGTGAACGGGACCTTCGCCGCCGTGATAATCGTTCGCGCCGACGTCGCGCGTTTCGGCCTTGCGGAAATAGGGCAGGCAGTCCAGATAGCTCCAGTTTTCCAGGCCTTTGCGCTCGGCCCAGCCATCGTAGTCGAGCGCATTGCCGCGTATGTAGCACATGCCGTTGATGAGCGACGAGCCGCCCAGCCCCTTGCCGCGCCCGCATTCCATGCGCCGGTTGTTCATGTGCGGCTCGGGGTCGGTTTCGTAGGCCCAGTTGTAGCGGCGCCCTTGCAACGGGTACGCGAGCGCCGCGGGCATTTGCGTGCGGAAATCGAAGCGGTAGTCGGGGCCGCCCGCTTCAAGCAGCAGCACCGTCGCGTCGCGGTCTTCGGTGAGGCGCGCGGCGAGCACATTGCCCGCCGACCCTGCGCCAATGATGATGTAGTCGTACTCTTGCGCTGCCATGCAGGACTCCCTCAGAAAACGGGCTGATACGGTCCCAGTTCCACCTGGACGGATTTGATGCGCGTGTAGTGTTCGAGCGTCGTGATGCCGTTTTCGCGGCCCACGCCCGATTGCTTGTAGCCACCCACGGGCATTTCGGCGGGCGACTCGCCCCACGTGTTGATCCAGCAGATGCCGGCTTCGAGCCGATGAATCACGCGGTGCGCGCGCGAAAGGCTTTCCGTCACGACGCCGGCGGCCAGGCCGTACAGCGATTCGTTGGCGCGCGCGATGACTTCGGCTTCGTTGGCGAAGGCGAGAATGCTCATCACCGGGCCGAAAATTTCTTCCTGCACGATGCGCATGTCGTCGCGGCAGCCGGAGAACACGGTGGGCTGCACGTATTGACCGCGCGCGAACTCGCCCTGGGTGAGGCGCGCACCGCCCGCGATCAGCCGCGCGCCTTCGCGCTTGCCGCTCTCGATGTAGCCGAGCACCTTGTCGAGTTGCGCGGCGCTCGCGAGCGGCCCGAAGTTGGTGGCGGGATCGGCGGGATGGCCCACACGGATGCGCTGCACGCGTTCGAGCACACGTGCTTCGAACGCGGCAATCACGGATTGGTGAACGAACACGCGCGTGGCGTTGGTGCACACCTGGCCGGCACTGAAAAAGTTGGCGGTCACGGCGATATCGGCGGCGCGATCGAGGTCGGCGTCTTCGAAGACGATGAGCGGCGACTTGCCGCCGAGTTCCATCGTGACTTCCTTGAGCGTGGAGCCGCCCGCCGCCGCCATGACCCTCTTGCCCGTTTCGACGCCGCCCGTGAAAGAAATCTTTTCGATGCCGGGGTGCATGCTCAGCATGGCGCCCACGCGGCCGTCGCCATGCACCACGTTGAACACGCCCGGCGGCACGCCCGCCTCGATATAAATCTCGGCGAGTTTCGAAGCCGAAAGCGGGGTGATCTCGCTCGGCTTGAAGATCATTGCATTGCCGGCCGCAAGCGCAGGCGCCGACTTCCAGCAGGCGATCTGCAGCGGGTAGTTCCACGCGCCGATGCCGGCCGTGACACCCAGCGGCTCGCGCCGCGTGTAGACGAACGAGGTCTCGCGCAGCGGAATCTGCTGGCCTTCCAGCGCGGGTGCGAGACCCGCGTAGTACTCGATCACATCCGCGCCGGTGACGATGTCCACACTGCGCGTTTCGGCGATCGGCTTGCCCGTGTCGCTCGTTTCGAGCGCCGCGAGTTCGTCGTTGCGCTCGCGCAGCAGCTCGACCGCGCGCCGCAGCACGCGCGAGCGCTGCATCGCGGTCATGGCCGCCCAGACGCGTTGGCCGGCGCGCGCCGATTGCACCGCACGGTCGATGTCGGCGGCGCTCGCGTGTTGCACCGTGGCGAGCCTCGTGCAGGTGGCGGGATCGTAGGTGTCGAAGGTCTCGCCGCTGGTGGCGTCGGTGTAGGCGCCGTCGATAAAGAGGCGTTGCAGGGGAAAGAGAGACATCGATAGGCTCCGGGCCGGGTTATTTGGCCGACTTGCCTGAGCGCGGCTTCGCGCGCGCTTCGAGCAGCAGGTCGATGTAGTCGTTGGCCACGCGCAGCGCGGCCTTCGTGTCGAACGGTTCGCCCGTGAGCGCGCCGCGCAGCCACAGGCCGTCGATCAGCGCGGCGAGCCCGCTCGCGGCGCGCCGGGCCGCGGCGCCTGGCAGCACCTTCTCGAACTCCGCGCAGAGGTTCGAATGCAGCCGCCGCGTGTTGACGCGCTGCAGCCGGCGCAGCGCGGGCTGATGCATGCTCTCGGCCCAGAACGCGAGCCACGTCTTCATGACGGGCGAGTTCACCTGCGAAACGTCGAAGTTGGCCGCAACGATGGCGCGCAGGCGCGCGCGCGGCTCGTCTTTCGCGGCGAGGCGCCTGCGCACCGTGGCTTCCCAAAGGTCGTGCAGCACGTGGCGCATGGTGGCTTCGAGCAGGCCGTCCTTGCCGCCGAAATAGTGACTGACGATGCCGGTGGAAATTTTCGCGTGCTGCGCGACGGTGGCGAGCGTCGTGCCCGAGAGACCCGACTGGTCGATCGATTGCAAGGTGGCGTCGATGAGTTGCGCGCGACGCACGTCGCGCATTCCGATCTTGGGCATGGGGATTCCGGGCAATGCGGGAAGGTTTCCACTCTAGGTATTTTTTATTGAATGTTCAATCAATAAAAACGTAGAAATGGCGGGATCGGCGGATTTTACAAAGTCCGCGTCGGATTACCGATGATCGCGACCGCGCAATGCCTCGCGAGGCCCGCCACACAACGGTTTGCGCCTGTTTTTCAGGCCTTTTTTCGCTGCCGGCGTGTCGCGTTAGCGCCAGCGCGTGTCGTGTCTGCGCAAGTCGGGTGAGATTTGGACTTGTACGTTTTGATCCACCGCGCAAGACGCCACGCGCTTTCTGTGCGGCCCGACAACCTGTATCGCCAGACAAGAGAGACCCGACATCATGAGAAAACCGAATGCGGTGGCACTGAGCGGCATCGCGATGGCATTGAGCGCTGTTTCGACCGCAAGCCATGCCCAAAGCAGCGTCACCCTGTACGGGATCATCGACGCAGGCGTGACGTACGTGAGCAATGCGGGCGGTTCGCATCAAGTGAAATTCGACGACGGCATTGCGCAGGCGAACCGCTGGGGCCTCAAGGGCACCGAGGATCTCGGCGGCGGGTTGAAGGCCGTGTTCCAGCTCGAGAGCGGCTTTCACCTTGGCAACGGGCAGATCGCCAACGGCGGCTCGCTTTTCGGCCGTCTCGCTTATGTCGGACTCCAGAACGATTGGGGCACGCTCACGTTCGGCAATCAGGCCGACATGACGCAGGAATTCGTGTATCTCTACAACGTCACGGCGTGGGCGAGCGGCTACGCGATCAACCAGGGCGACTTCGACCGCATGAACGGCGACCATCTGCCGAACGCCGTGAAATTCATGTCGAACACGTTCGGCGGATTCCAGTTCGGCGGCATGTACTCGTTCAGCAACACGCCCGGCGACTTTCACACCGGCAGCGCCTGGAGCGCGGGCGCACAGTACCAGAACGGCCCGTTCGCGATGGGCGCGGCCTACACCCAACTCAACAACCCGTCGGGCATTTACGCGTTCGACCCGTACAACATGATCGGCGTGCGCACGTTCTTCGGCAGGCCGACCGTCAGCGTCGATCCGGCCACGGGCGCGGTCAGTTCGCTCTATAGCGAGACGCCGTTCCCCGTCGACAAGCAGGCGACCTTCGGCACCGGCGCGAGCTACGCGATCGGCGACGTCACGTTGATGGCCGCTTTCACGTACACGCAGATCAAGGCGTTCGGCGAGAGCGAGCACATGCAGGTGGGCGAGGGTGGCGCGAACTGGCAGGTCACGCCCGCGTTCAGCGTGGCGGGCGGCTACCAGTACACGCACTTCGACGGCCACCACTGGAACCAGATTTCGGCGGGCCTGCACTACCTGCTTTCGAAGACCACCGACGTTTATCTCTCGGGCGACTGGCTCAAGGCCTCGCAAGGTGTGGACGCGGTGATCGGCTACAGCTTCACGCCTTCTTCGACCACCACGCAGGCCGATGTGCGCGTGGGCTTGCGGCATTCGTTCTGACCGCGCAGACGGATGTTTTTCCACCGCAAGACCTCGGGAAAACCCGCGGTGCAACCCTGGCGCAACGCGCGCCCGAGTTGCCCGAAGCCCCGTCTGGCGGGGCCGTCCAACGGCGATGGCGTTTTTGTTCTATCGGCTGCCACGGCCTCTTTGGTCTACTTGCACTCAAGCTCATCCATGCGCTCAGCGCGAAGGGAAGTCAGATGAACGTCAGCGTTTTCGACCTGTTCAAGATCGGAATCGGTCCGTCCAGCTCGCATACGGTCGGCCCCATGGTCGCTGCGTGCCGCTTCGCGTCCCATATCGAGGACGCCAATCTGCTCGCCTTTGTGCGTCGCGTCAAAGTCGAGCTGTACGGCTCGCTTGGCGCGACGGGCAAGGGCCACGGCACCGACAAGGCCGTGCTGCTCGGCCTCGAAGGCAACTTGCCCGACTCGGTCGATCCCGACCAGATCGAGCCGCGTCTGGCCGCCATTCGCCGCGAGAAGACGCTCGTGCTGCTCGGCAAGCAGACCGTCCGCTTCGACGAAAAGGAGTGCATCGGCTTCTTTCGCAAGACAATGGGCGGCGCGAACACGCTGCACTCGAACGGCATGCGCTTTCAGGCCTTCGACGAAAACGGGCAGTTGCTCGTTGAAAAGGAGTACTACTCGGTGGGCGGCGGCTTCGTCGTGAATCGCGACGGCGACCGCGTCAACGGCGTGCGCAGCGGACGTGAAGTGCCCTATCCGTTCCGCACGGGCGATGATCTGCTGCACGTATGCAGCGAGAGCGGGCGTTCGATCGCCGAAGTCACTCTCGCAAACGAGTGCGCCGCACGCTCGCCGGAAGACGTGCGCGAAGGTCTTCTCGCGATCTGGCGCGCGATGGCCGCCTGCGTGGAGCGTGGCTGCAAGATGCACGGCGAACTGCCGGGCCCGATGCAGGTGAAGCGCCGCGCCGCCGATCTCTCGGTGCATCTGCGTTCGCGCTCGGAAGAATCGTTGCGCGATCCGCTTTCCATGCTCGACTGGGTCAACCTCTACGCGATGGCCGTGAACGAGGAGAACGCCGCGGGCGGCCGTGTCGTCACCGCGCCCACGAACGGCGCGGCGGGCGTGATTCCCGCGGTGCTGCACTACTACGTGAAGTTCGTTGCGGGCGCAAACGAAGACGGTATCGCCAACTTCCTGCTCACGGCTGCCGCCATCGGCATCATCTACAAGGAAACGGCGTCGATTTCAGGCGCGGAAGTGGGCTGCCAGGGCGAAGTGGGCGTGGCGTGCTCGATGGCGGCGGCGGCGCTTGCGTCCGTGATGGGCGGCACGCCTGCCCAGGTGGAGAACGCCGCCGAAATCGGCATGGAGCACAACCTCGGCATGACCTGCGACCCGGTGGGCGGCCTCGTGCAGATTCCGTGCATCGAGCGCAACGCGATGGGTGCGATCAAGGCGATCAACGCCGCGCGCATGGCGCTCAAGGGCAACGGCGAGCACTACGTCACGCTCGACAACGTCATCAAGACGATGCGCGAGACGGGCGCCGACATGAAGACGAAATACAAGGAGACGTCGCGCGGTGGTCTCGCCGTGAACGTCATCGAGTGCTAACGCAAGCTAATGGTAACGCGCAACAAGGGGTCTGCGAGATGAGCCGCTATTCGATATTCAGTCTGTTCCGCAACGGGTTGTCGTATCACGAGAACTGGGAGCGGCAGTGGAGAAGCCCGGAGCCGAAAAAGGAGTACGACGTCGTGATCGTCGGCGGCGGCGGGCATGGTCTCGCAACGGCCTATTACCTCGCGAAAGAGCACGGCGTGAAAAACGTCGCGATTCTGGAGAAGGGATGGATCGGCGGCGGCAATACGGCGCGCAACACGACCATCGTGCGCTCGAACTATCTGTGGGACGAGTCGGCGGCGCTGTATGAAAAGGCGATGAAGCTCTGGGAAGGGCTCTCGCAGGACCTCAACTACAACGTGATGTTCAGCCAGCGCGGCGTGATGAATCTCGCGCACACGCTGCAGGACGTGCGCGACACTGAGCGGCGCGTGAACGCGAACCGCCTGAACGGCGTGGACGCCGAATTCCTTACGCCCGAGCAGATCAAGGAAATCGAGCCGACCATCAACCTCAATAGTCGCTACCCCGTGCTGGGCGCCTCGATCCAGCGCCGCGCGGGCGTGGCGCGCCACGACGCCGTGGCATGGGGCTTCGCGCGCGGCGCGGACCAGCACGGCGTGGACATCATTCAGAACTGCCAGGTGACGGGCATTCGCCGCGACGGTGCGCGAGTGACGGGCGTGGATACGTCGAAGGGTTTCATCAAGGCGAAGAAGGTTGCCGTGGTGGCGGCGGGCAATACCACGACGCTTGCGGACATGGCGGGCGTGCGCTTGCCGCTGGAAAGCCACCCGCTGCAGGCGCTGGTTTCCGAGCCGATCAAGCCGGTGGTCAACACCGTCATCATGTCGAACGCGGTGCACGCCTATATCAGCCAGTCCGATAAGGGCGATCTCGTGATCGGCGCGGGCGTGGACCAGTACACGGGTTTTGGCCAGCGCGGCAGCTTCCACATCATCGAGGGCACGTTGCAGGCCATCGTCGAAATGTTCCCGGTGTTCTCGCGCGTGCGCATGAACCGGCAGTGGGGCGGCATTGTCGATGTCTCGCCGGACGCCTGCCCGATCATCAGCAAGACCGACGTGAAGGGCCTCTATTTCAACTGCGGCTGGGGCACCGGCGGCTTCAAGGCGACGCCGGGCTCCGGCTGGGTGTTCGCGCACACCATTGCAAAGGACGAGCCGCATCCGTTGAACGCGCCGTTCTCGCTGGACCGCTTCTATAGCGGCCATCTGATCGACGAGCACGGCGCAGCCGCCGTCGCGCACTAAGGGAGACCACACCATGTTGCTGATCGAATGTCCGTGGTGCGGTCCCCGCGCCGAAGTCGAGTTCACCTGCGGCGGCGAGGCCGACATCGCGCGCCCGCTCGACACCGACAAACTGACCGACGAAGAATGGGGCGACTACCTTTTCATGCGTCACAACCCGCGCGGCGTACACAAGGAGCAGTGGTTGCACGCGCAGGGCTGCCGCCGCTGGTTCAAGGCGACGCGCGACACCGTCACCTACGAGATCCAGAGTTACGAGACCTTCGGCGCGCCGAGTGTGAAAAATGCGGCGGCAAATGAAGCGCAAGGCAACAAGCAAGGGAGCACGCAGCGATGAGCCAGAAGAACCGCCTGGGCGCCGGTGGGCGCGTCAACCGCGCGATTCCGCTGAACTTCACGTTCAACGGCCGCACGTATCAAGGCTTCCAGGGCGACACGCTCGCCTCCGCGCTGCTCGCCAACGACGTGCATTTCGTCGCGCGCAGCTTCAAGTACCATCGCCCGCGCGGCATCATGACGGCGGACGTGGCCGAGCCGAACGCCATCGTGCAACTCGAGCGCGGCGCGCATACGGTGCCCAATGCTCGCGCGACCGAAGTCGAGCTTTACCAGGGGCTCATTGCGACGAGCGTGAACGCCGAGCCCAGCCTCGAAAACGATCGCATGGCGATCAACCAGAAGTTCTCGCGCTTTTTGCCGGCGGGCTTCTACTACAAGACCTTCATGTGGCCGCGTAAATGGTGGCCGAAATACGAAGAAAAGATTCGCGACGCCGCGGGTCTCGGCAAAGCGCCCGAAGTGCGCGACGCCGACCGCTACGACAAATGCTTCGCGCATTGTGACGTGCTCGTGATCGGCGGCGGCCCCGCGGGTCTTGCGGCCGCCCATACGGCGGGCGCGAGCGGCGCACGCGTGATTCTCGTGGACGACCAGCGCGAACTGGGCGGCAGTCTGCTGTCGTGCAAGGCCGATATCGACGGACGTCCCGCATTTCACTGGGTCGAGAAGATCGAAGCCGAACTCAGGCAAATGCCCGACGTGAAGATCCTTTCGCGCAGCACGGCTTTCGGCTACCAGGATCACAATCTCGTGACCGTCACGCAGCGTTTGACGGAGCATCTGCCGGTTTCCACGCGCCAGGGTACGCGCGAACTGTTGTGGAAGATCCGCGCGAAACGCGTGATTCTCGCAACGGGTGCGCATGAGCGTCCTATCGTGTTCGGCAACAACGATCTGCCGGGCATCATGATGGCGTCGGCGGTGTCGACGTATATCCATCGCTATGGTGTGCTGCCGGGCCGCAATGCCGTCGTGTTCACGAACAACGACGCGGGCTACCGCTGCGCGCTCGACCTGAAGGCATGCGGTGCGACCGTCACCGTGGTCGATTCGCGCTCGCAGGGCAACGGCGCATTGCAGGCCGCCGCGCGCCGCCAGGGCGTAAAGGTAATGTACAACGCGGCCATCAACTGCGCGCATGGCAAGCAGCGCGTGAGTTCGGTCGATGTGGTCGGCTACGCGAACGGCCAGGCCGGCGCGCAGCAGGGCACGCTCGCATGCGATCTCGTTGCGGTGTCGGGCGGCTTTAGCCCCGTGCTGCACCTGTTCGCGCAGTCGGGCGGCAAGGCACACTGGAGCGACGCGAAGGCGTGCTTCATGCCGGGCAAGCGCGTGCAGGAGGAAGTGAGCGTTGGCGCGGCGGTGGGCGAATTCGGCCTGGCCCGCGCACTCACGCAGGGTGTGGACGGCGGCATCGACGCGGTCAAGTCGCTCGGCTTCCCGGTCAAGCGGCCCACCGTGCCGAAGGCCGCCGAGGTTGCGGAAACGCCGCTTGAGGCGCTGTGGCTCGTCGGCAGCCGCAAGGACGCGGCGCGCGGGCCGAAGCAGTTCGTCGACTTCCAGAACGACGTTTCGGCCGCGGACATTCTGCTCGCCGCACGCGAAGGCTTCGAGTCGGTCGAACACGTGAAGCGCTATACGGCCATGGGTTTCGGCACCGACCAGGGCAAGCTCGGCAATATCAACGGCATGGCGATTCTCGCCAGTGCGCTCGGCAAGACGATTCCCGAAACGGGCACGACGACGTTCCGCCCAAATTACACGCCCGTCACGTTCGGCACGTTTGCGGGGCGCGAACTCGGCGACATGCTCGACCCGATCCGCAAGACCTGCATTCACGAATGGCACGTGCAGCATGGCGCGGAATTCGAGGACGTGGGCAACTGGAAGCGCCCGTGGTACTACCCGAAGAGCGGCGAGAATCTGCACGCAGCCGTGAAGCGCGAGTGCCTTGCGGTGCGCAACAGCGTGGGCATTCTCGATGCCTCTACGCTCGGCAAGATCGACATTCAAGGCCCCGATGCCGCGAAGCTGCTCAACTGGGTGTACACGAACCCGTGGCTCAAGCTCGAAGTGGGCAAGTGCCGCTACGGCCTGATGCTCGACGAAAACGGCATGGTGTTCGACGACGGCGTGACGGTGCGCCTCGGCGAGCAGCACTACATGATGACCACCACGACGGGCGGCGCCGCGCGCGTGCTCACGTGGCTCGAACGCTGGCTGCAGACCGAATGGCCCGATATGAAGGTGCGTCTGGCTTCTGTCACCGACCACTGGGCGACGTTCGCCGTGGTCGGCCCGAAGAGCCGCAAGGTGCTGCAGAAGGTGTGCAAGGACATCGACTTCGACAACGCCGCATTCCCGTTCATGTCGTATCGCAACGGCACGGTCGCGGGCGTGAAGTCGCGCGTCATGCGCATCAGCTTCTCGGGCGAGCTGGCCTATGAGGTGAACGTGCCGGCCAATGCGGGCCGCGCCGTGTGGGAGGCGCTGATGGAAGCGGGCGCCGAGTTCGACATCACGCCTTACGGCACGGAAACGATGCACGTGTTGCGTGCGGAGAAGGGCTACATCATCGTGGGCCAGGATACGGACGGGTCGGTTACGCCATTCGACCTCGGCATGGGCGGCCTGGTTTCGCAGACGAAGGACTTCCTCGGCCGGCGCTCGCTCAAGCGTTCGGACACCGCGAAGGAAAACCGCAAGCAGTTCGTCGGACTGCTAACGGACGACGCGCAATACGTGTTGCCCGAAGGCGGCCAGATCATCGCGCCCGACGCGCAGGCGCGGCCCGATGGCACGACGCCGATGATCGGCCACGTCACGTCGAGCTATTACAGCCCGATTCTCCAGCGTTCCATTGCGCTCGCGGTCGTGAAGGGCGGCTTGAACAAGATGGGCGAGCGCGTGGTGATTCCCATGGCCGATGGCCGGCGCGTAAGCGCGCAGATCGCAAGCCCGATTTTCTACGACACGGAAGGAGTGCGTCAGCATGTTGAATGAAACGAAGGACCCCCTGCCGGTCGCGGAGCGCATCGTTGGCGTGCGCCTCGAGTCGCCGCTCGTCGGCGCAGCGGATCTGATCAAGGCGCAGGAAGGGCGCGCCTCGAAGGCGTTCGCCATGCGCGAACTGCCGTTCCGCGACCTCGTGAACGTGCGCGGCGAATTGAGCGACCCGGCGTTCGTCGCGGCATTCGCCAGCGTAGTGGGCTGCGAGCCGCCCGCCGCGCCGAACACCGTCGCACGTAGCGACCAATACGACGTGCTCTGGCTCGGGCCCGATGAATGGCTCGTGCGCTCGCTCGCACCCGTGCAAACAGGCATGCTCGAAGCGAAGCTCGTCGCCGTGCTTGGCGAAGCTTATGCGGCGGCGGTGGACGTCGGCAGCGGCAGCACCGTGGTCGAGATCGAAGGCACGCGGGCGCGCGACGTGCTCTCACGCGGCTGTCCGCTCGATCTGCATCCGCGCCTGTTCAAGCCGGGGCAATGCGCGCAGAGCGTGTATTTCAAGGCGTCGATCGTGCTGATACCCACCGGGGACGACCGCTTCGAAATCGTCGTGCGCCGCAGTTTCGCCGATTACTTCTGCCGCATGATGGTCGACGCCGCGGCGTCGGTCGCGCCATGAAGATCGTCGATGCGGCGTTCGAGCCGGCGCTGGGTGCGATCGGTGCGCTCAGCCCGCACGACGAGCCGCGCGGGCGCGGCTGGAGCGTGTTCGTCGAAGCGTTGAGCGTGCCGGCGCGCATCGGCATTTATCCGCACGAGCACGGCGCGCCGCAGCCGCTCGTGATCGACGCGCAGCTCGGCTATCGCTGCATGCCGCGCGAAAAGAGCGCAGCAGGTGAAGCGGGCGACTGGATCGACTACGACGGCTATTGCACCCGTCTTGCGGATTTTCTTGGGCGCAAGCCGCATACGCGGCTGCTCGAAACGCTGGTGGCGGACATGGCGGCGTTTTCGTTTCGCGAATGGCCCGCGCTGGAAACGCTCAGGCTCGCGGTGCACAAGCCGAAGATCCGGCCGGGCACGCGGCGTGTGGGCGTGGCGCTCGACTGGACACGTACCGACTATCGACTATGGATTCGGGCCGATGGTGGCGGCCAAAACGCGTAGCCCGATGTCGGTGCAAAGCAAAGGCGCGTCGTTTTTTGTACATCGTCGTATGCGGCGGGCAGGCTAACCTCGAAGCATCGTTACCTCACGCGAAAGCTCGCGCGAGGAGCGCTATCTAGTGAGCAGCGTTGCGAGCTGCATCAAACAGGAGACAGCGAGATGAGCGGTAATCGAGGCGTCGTGTATCAAGGTCCGGGCAAGGTCGAGGTGCAGAACATCGCGTATCCGAAGATGGTCGATCCGAGCGGACGCTCGATCGGCCATGGCGTCATTCTGAAGGTGGTCAGCACGAACATTTGTGGCTCGGACCAGCATATGGTGCGCGGACGTACGACGGCGCCCGTCGGCCTCGTGCTGGGCCACGAAATCACGGGCGAAGTGGTGGAAGTGGGCAACGACGTCGAAACGCTGAAGATCGGCGACCTCGTTTCTGTGCCGTTCAATGTGGCCTGCGGGCGTTGCGCGATGTGCCGCGAGCAGCACACAGGCGTGTGCCTGAACGTGAATCCCTCGCGCGCGGGCGGTGCATATGGCTACGTCGACATGGGTGGCTGGATCGGCGGCCAGGCCGAATACGTGCTCGTGCCGTATGCCGATTTCAACCTGCTGAAGTTCCCGGACCGCGATCAGGCCATGTCGAAGATCCGCGATCTCACGTGCCTCTCGGATATTTTGCCCACGGGCTATCACGGCGCGGTGACGGCGGGCGTGAAACCGGGTTCGACTGTTTATATCGCGGGTGCGGGGCCGGTGGGGATGGCGGCGGCGGCATCGGCGCGCCTGCTCGGTGCGGCTTGCACGATTGTTGGTGACATCAATGCGGAGCGTCTTGCCCATGCGAAGGCGATGGGCTTCGAAGTGGTCGATCTTTCGAAGGACGCGACGCTCGGCGAGCAGATCGAACAGATTCTTGGCAAGCCGGAAATCGATTGCGCGGTGGATTGTGTGGGCTTTGAAGCGCACGGGCATGGCGCTTCCGGTCATGCGGAAGAGGCACCGGCTACGGTGCTCAATTCGCTGATGGAAATTACGCGGCCGGCGGGGATGATCGGGATTCCGGGGCTTTACGTGACCGATGATCCGGGTGCGCGCGACGTGGCTGCACAGCATGGGAGTTTGAGCATCCGCTTTGGGCTTGGCTGGGCCAAGTCGCATACGTTCCATACCGGGCAGACGCCCGTGCTCAAATACAACCGCAATCTCATGCAGGCGATTTTGTTTGACCGGTTGCCGATTGCCAAGATCGTTAATGTGTCGGTTATTTCGCTTGATGAGGCGCCTGACGGCTATAAGAAGTTTGATGGTGGTGCGCCGCGGAAGTTTGTGATTGATCCGCATGGGTTGTTGGCGGCGTAGGTTTTTTTGTCGCCGGTTCCTGGGGCTTTGGCCTTTCCTTGTTTTCGCGGCGGTATGCATGCGTTGCCCCTGTGCGGGGCGGCACCTACTTTTCTTTGCAGCGGCAAAGAAAAGTAGGCAAAAGAAAGCCGCTCAAACCGCCAGCGCCAGCCACAGTTCACATCGCGGCACGAAAGGTTAATGGCTCCGGAGCGTCTGTCGTCTCGCACCACCGAACTCAGTGACAAGGCGCTCATCCTTCCGGCGGCGCTACGCGCGCCGAAGGGCATAGCTCAAAACCATTGGGGCGCGGGAGTTCTCGCAAAGCTGACTCGTACCCCTGGTTCCCCTTGCAGACCCGGCCGCTGCGCGCGTAGCGAGCAGCGGGAGCGGATGAGCGCTTTGTCACTAACGGGAATGGTGCGAGGTGACAGACGCTCCGGAGCCATTAACCTTTTGTGGCGCGATGTGAACTGTGGCAGGCATTAGCGGTTTGAGCGGCTTTCTTTGCCTACTTTCTTTGCCGCTGCAAAGAAAGTAGGTGCCGCCCCGCACAGGGGCAACGCTGGCATACCGCCGCGAACACAAGTTTCAAACATGCACAGTGGCAGGCGCAACAAGAGCCGCAGCAGGCGTATCCACCCCAGAAAGCGGCGCGATCCGCTTCCGCCTTTCGCCGGTAGGCGCATTCCCAAACGCATCCCGATAGCTCTTGCTGAAGTGACAGGCCGACTGAAACCCGCAGGCCATCGTAATCTGCATGATCGACATATCGGTCTGCAGCAGCAGCTCGCGTGCACGGCGCAAGCGCAGCGTCAAATAGTAATGAGTCGGGGTCATGCCAAGATGCTCATGAAAGAGCCGCTGCAATTGCCGCTGCGACATATTCGCAAGACGAGCAAGCTCCTCCCGCGAGAGCGGCTCCTCGATATTGTTCTCCATGAGCGAGATGACTTCGAACAGCGACTTGTTCGCCGAACCGAGCCGGGCAACTAGCGGCATGCGCTGCTGAGCCGAAGTATCGCGCACATGCTCCACAACGAACTGCTCGGCGATCTGCGTCACGCGTGCAGTCCCCACACGCGCCGTGATGAGGTGCAGCATCATATCGAGCGGCGCAACGCCACCCGTGCAGGTCACGCGGTCGCGATCAATAACGAAGAGCTCCTTGAGAAACCGCGTGGACGGAAACTCTTCCTTCAGCGCCGACATGTTCTCCCAGTGAATTGCACACGCATACCCGGCCAGCAGCCCGGACTTCGCGAGTGCATAGGTCCCCGTGCAAAGGCTGCCCAGCGCAACCCCCATGCGCGCAAAGCGGCGCAACGCAGCGAGATGCGCCGCCGTGGTGGCGCGCTGCACGTCGATGCCGCCGCAAACGAACACGATATCGGGCTGCCCCACACATTCGGCCGGGCCGGTGTCGATGGAAAGCCCATTGCTCGACGTGACCGGGCCGCCCTCCGGGCTGATGATCGACCACCTGTAAAGCGGCTGCCCGCTCAGGTAATTAGCCATACGAAGGACTTCGATAGCGTTCGTAAACGCGATCATCGTGAAGTCGGGCAGCGGCATGAACGCGAAGTGCGCGAACGACGCTGTGCGATCCGGCAGCATGGGGGACGATTCCTTGTGATCGGTAGCCTTGTGCCCAGTGGGGGCCCGGTCAGGCCCGGGGGGCCGGCTACGCTACCGCAATTTTCGAATTTGGCGGGTCCAGTGTGCCATGCGGCAAAACCCTGAGTCATCTGGACAAAAATGCCAAACGTGGAAAAGAACGAGAGTGCGGGATTGGTGCACTGCGATGCACGATAAATAATTCGGATTGGGAAACATGGGGCACCGTGCACCTTGAGCGGGCGGGCGCAGCCAGGTTCACTTGTGAAAAATGGACGCGGATGGCGGAAAAGGAAAAGAACGCGTCTGAATTTCGACGTTGAGCGACATTTCGAACGACAAGAATAGAACCGTCGGTCCCCAACCGGTCAAACCGCCGTAAAGCCAGCCGTGACGGGGCCTCCAGCATTGCAGGACGTCCTTCATTCATTGTCACGGAAGCCCCATGTCGAATACTCAACCTTTCTTTTCGCAAACGCTGGCGCAGCGCGATTCGGCGGTTCGCGGCAGCATCCTGAAAGAACTCGAGCGGCAGCAGTCGCAGGTCGAAATGATCGCGTCGGAAAACATCGTGTCGCGCGCCGTGCTCGAGGCGCAAGGCTCGGTGCTGACCAACAAGTACGCGGAAGGCTATCCGGGCAAGCGTTACTACGGCGGTTGCGAATTCGCCGACGAGGTGGAAGCGCTTGCCATCAGCCGCATCAAGCAGCTTTTCAATGCCGGTTTCGCCAACGTGCAACCGCACTCGGGCGCGCAGGCCAACGGTTCGGTCATGCTCGCGCTCGCCAAACCGGGCGACACGGTGCTCGGCATGTCGCTCGACGCGGGCGGCCACCTCACGCACGGCGCCAAGCCGGCGCTTTCCGGCAAGTGGTTCAACGCCGTGCAGTACGGCGTGAATCGCGAAACCATGCTGATTGACTACGACCAGGTCGAAGCGCTCGCGCAGCAGCACAAGCCGAACCTCATCATCGCGGGCTTTTCCGCTTATCCGCGCGCGCTCGACTTCGCACGTTTTCGTGCGATCGCCGACTCGGTCGGAGCGAAGCTCATGGTGGACATGGCCCATATCGCGGGCATCATCGCGGCGGGGCGGCATCAGAACCCGGTTGAGCACGCGCATGTCGTCACGTCTACGACTCACAAGACGCTGCGCGGCCCGCGCGGCGGCTTTGTTCTGACCAACGACGAGGAGATCGCGAAGAAGATCAACTCGGCCGTATTCCCCGGCCTGCAAGGCGGTCCGCTCATGCACGTGATTGCTGGCAAGGCCGTGGCGTTCGGCGAAGCGCTCGATGCGAGCTTCAAGACCTATATCGACAGTGTGCTCGCCAATGCGAAGGAGCTGGGCGAGGTGCTGAAAGCGGGCGGTGTGGACCTCGTGACGGGCGGCACGGACAACCACCTGCTGCTCGTCGATCTGCGGCCCAAGGGCCTCAAGGGCAATCAGGTCGAGCAGGCGCTGGAGCGCGCCGGCATCACCTGCAACAAGAACGGCATTCCGTTCGACGCCGAAAAGCCCACGGTCACCTCGGGCATTCGCCTCGGCACACCCGCAGGCACCACGCGCGGCTTTGGCGTGAACGAGTTCCGCGAGATCGGCCGCCTGATTCTCGAAGTGTTCGATTCACTGCGCACGCATCCCGAAGGCGACGCGGTCACCGAGCAGCGCGTGCGCCGCGAGATCTTCGCGCTGTGCGAACGCTTCCCGATCTACGCGCAAGCCTGATTCATCACACCACCGCCTTTCAATTTCATTCGCGAGTTCCGGAGCGGCTAATGAGCACTCTGCACGACAACAGCATCATCATCGACGGTCTGAACATTTCGAAGTTCGAGCGCTCGGTGTTCGAAGACATGCGCAAGGGCGGCGTCACCGCCGTCAACTGCACGGTTTCTGTGTGGGAAGACTTCCAGAAGACCGTCGACAACATCGCGCAAATGAAGCAGCAAATTCGCGAGTACAGCGAGATCCTCACGCTCGTGCGCACGACCGACGACATTGTGCGTGCGAAGAAAGAGAACAAGACCGGCATCATCTTCGGTTTCCAGAACTCGTATGCCTTCGAGGACAACCTCGGCTATATCGAGGTGTTCAAGGAACTCGGCGTGAATGTCGTGCAGCTTTGCTACAACACGCAGAACCTCGTGGGCACCGGCTGCTATGAGCCGGACGGCGGCCTCTCCGGTTACGGGCGCGAAGTGATCCAGGAAATGAACCGCGTGGGCATCCTGGTCGATCTTTCGCACGTGGGCGGAAAGACTTCGTCGGACGCGATTGCCTGCTCGAAGAAGCCGGTCACGTATTCGCACTGCTGTCCGTCGGGTCTCAAGGAGCATCCGCGCAACAAGACCGATGAGCAATTGAAGGAAATCGCCGATGCGAACGGTTTCGTCGGCGTGACCATGTTCGCGCCGTTCCTCAAGAAAGGCCCGGATTCGACCGTCGAGGATTACATCGAAGCGATCGAATATGTGGTCGACCTGATTGGCGAAGACCGCGTAGGCATTGGCACCGACTTCACGCAGGGCTACAGCACCGAGTTCTTCGACTGGATCACGCACGACAAGGGCCGTTATCGCCGCCTCACGAATTTCGGCAAGGTGGTGAATCCGGAAGGCATCCGCACGATCGGTGAATTTCCGAATCTCACCGCCGCCATGCAAAAAGCAGGCTGGAGCGAAACGCGCATCAAGAAGGTGATGGGCGAGAACTGGATGCGCGTGTTCGGCGAAGTCTGGGGCGGTTGACCGCCAGGCCTGACCGGTCGTTACGGAAAGGCCAATTGAAACCAATTAGAAACCCTAAATAAATTCGCTCACCAAGTCACTGGAGCCCCACGAAATGCAACCGCAACTGCCGATCGATGTCGATCCCGCCACCGGCGTCTGGACCACGGACGCGCTGCCGATGCTGTATGTGCCGCGCCACTTCTTCACCAACAATCACACCGCCGTGGAAGAGGCGCTGGGCCGCGACGCGTACGCCGAGATTCTCTACAAGGCCGGCTACAAGTCGGCGTACCACTGGTGCGCGAAGGAAGCCGAAAAGCACGGCATGGCGGGCATGGCCGTGTTCGAGCATTACCTGAAGCGTCTTTCGCAGCGCGGCTGGGGCCTTTTCACGATCCGTGAAGCCGACCCGGCCACGGCGCGCGCGAAGATCGAATTGAGCCATTCGTCGTTCGTGCTCGCGCAGCCGGGCAAAGAAGGCAAGCTCTGCTACATGTTCGCGGGATGGTTCGCAGGCGCGATGGACTGGGTGAACGACACCACGGAAGGCGGCAAGAACGCGCCGCGCGCGCAGTCGAAGGAAGTGCAGTGCGCCGCCGAAGGCCACGCGCACTGCGTATTCGAAGTCTCGCCGATCGCCGCCTGAACGGCCGGCGCCCCGTAATACAGGACTCACCGAAAGACACGAACACCAGAGGTCGTCTGCGATGCGCTACCCCAACTTGTTCAAACCCTTGACGCTCAATCAGCTCACGCTGCGTAACCGCATCGTCAGCACGGCCCATGCGGAGGTCTACGCGGAGCCGGGCGGCTTGCCGGGCGACCGCTATATCCGCTACTACGAGGAGAAGGCCAAGGGTGGCGTGGGCCTCGCCGTGTGCGGCGGCTCGAGCCCGGTGTCGATCGACAGTCCCCAGGGCTGGTGGAAATCGGTGAACCTCGCCACGGACAAGATCATCGATCCGCTCGCGCGTCTGGCCGAAGCCATGCACCGCCACGGCGCGAAGATCATGATCCAGGCCACGCATATGGGCCGCCGTTCCGCCTTTCACGGCGAACACTGGCCGCATCTGATGTCGCCTTCGGGTGTGCGCGAACCGGTGCACCGCGGCAACGCGAAGATCATCGAGGTGGAGGAAATCCGCCGCATCATCGGCGACTTCGCGGCGGCGGCGAAGCGCGTGAAAGACGCAGGCATGGACGGCATCGAAATCTCTGCCGCGCACCAGCATCTGATCGATCAATTCTGGAGCCCGCGCACGAACTTTCGCACCGACGAATGGGGCGGCTCGCTCGAAAACCGTCTGCGCTTTGGCGTGGAAGTGCTCAAGGCTGTGCGTGAAGCGGTGGGCAAGGATTTTTGCGTCGGCCTGCGTATGTGCGGCGACGAATTCCATGAAGACGGCCTCGATCACGAGCAGTTGAAGGACATCGCGCAGGCGATGTCGGAAACGGGCCTCATCGACTATCTCGGCGTCATCGGCTCCGGCGCGGACACGCACAACACGCTCGCGAACTGCATGCCGCCCATGGCGCTGCCGCCCGAGCCGTTCGTGCATCTCGCGGCTGGCATCAAGTCGGTGGTCAAGCTGCCCGTGATGCACGCGCAGAGCATTCGCGACGCGGGCCAGGCCGAGCGTTTGCTCGCGAGCGGCATGGTCGATCTCGTGGGCATGACGCGCGCGCAGATCGCCGACCCGCATATGGTCATCAAGATTCGCGACGGCCGCGAAGACGAAATCAAGCAGTGCGTGGGCGCGAACTATTGCATCGACCGCCAGTACAACGGGCTCGACGTGCTGTGCGTGCAGAACGCCGCAACGTCGCGCGAAGCGACCATGCCGCATGTCATCGAAAAGTCGCGTGGCCCGAAGCGAAAGGTCGTGGTGGTCGGCGCGGGCCCGGCGGGTCTGGAAGCGGCGCGCGTGGCGCGGCTGCGCGGCCATGACGTGGTGCTGTTCGAAAAGAACGACGCCGTGGGCGGCCAGATCCTGCTCGCAGCGAAAGCGCCGCAGCGCGAGCAGATGGCGGGCATCGTGCGCTGGTTCGACATGGAGACGAAGCGCATTGGCGTGGACCGCCGTCTGGGCGTCGCGGCCGACGAGAAAACAATTCTCGCGGAAAAGCCCGACATCATCGTGCTCGCAACCGGTGGGTCGAGCTTCACGCAGCAGGTACCCGCGTGGGGCGTGGAAGAAGGACTTGCCGTGAGCGCGTGGGACATCCTGAGCGGCAAGGTCGAGCCGAAGCAGAACGTGCTCGTCTACGACGGCGTGAGCACGCATGCGGGCGCGGGCGTGGCCGACTTCATTTCGAGCCGTGGCTCGAAGGTCGAAATCGTCACGCCCGATGTCAAGGTCGCCGACGACGTGGGCGGCACCACGTTCCCGATCTTCTATCGCCGCCTCTACGCACAGGGCGTCATTCACACGCCGAATTACTGGCTCGACCGCGTGTACGAAGAAGACGGCAAGAAGATCGCCGTGCTGCGCAACGAGTACACGGAGGAACAGGAAGAGCGCGCCGTCGATCAGGTAGTGATCGAAAACGGCAGCACGCCGAACGACGAGTTGTACTGGAAGCTCAAGCCCGAATCGGTCAATCGCGGTCAGGTGGACGTGCACAAGCTCTTCGCGGCCGAGGCGCAGCCATGTCTTTCCGAGGACCTCGGTAGTGGCCGTTTCCTGCTCTTCCGCGTGGGCGACTGCATTTCCTTGCACAACATCCACGGCGCGATTTACGACGCGCTGCGGCTTGCCAAGGACTTCTGAACCATGAATCCGACCTGGCTCATTACCGTGCTGTTGTGGATGTCGATGGCGGGGCTCGCGTTCGCGGTCGCGAAGCGCGCCGCCTTCTGGCGGGTGGGGCGCGCCGCTGCGCCCAGCTCCGTGGGCTTCGGCAAGCTGTTCAGCATACCGAAACGGTATTTCGTCGATTTGCACCACGTGGTGGCGCGCGACCCGTATATCGCGAAGACGCACGTCGCGACGGCCGGTGGTGCGATCGCGGCGCTTGCGCTCGTGTTCGTCAACTACGGGTTCGCGATCTATTCGCCGTGGCTCGACAAGCTCATCTTTCTCGCGGCGCTCGCCATGCTGATCGGTGCGGTGTTCGTCTGGCGTCGCCGTCACGCGAAAGATGTCCCAGCGCGTCTATCGCGTGGGCCGTGGAATACGCTGCCGTGGCTGCTCGGTTCGTTCGCGCTGGGCGTGGCGCTCTTCACGCTGGTGCCTGCGGGCGCCATGTCGGGCGGCTTCGCGGTGCTTTGCGCCGTGCTGATCGGCGTTGGCGCGTTCGCGATGACGTTTGGCGCAGCGAAGGGCGGCCCGATGAAGCACGCGATTGCCGGCCTGTTGCATCTGGCGTTCCATCCGCGCCAGGAGCGCTTTTCGGCAACGCGCGAGGGTTGGACCGGCAACGGCACGGCCACGCCGCCCACGGCGCTGAAGCTCCCCGACATCGAAGAGAAGCAGGAATACGGCGTGGCGAAGCCCGTTGAGTTTCGCTGGAACCAGCTGTTGAGCTTCGACGCCTGCGTGCAGTGCGGCAAATGCGAGGCCGCGTGCCCCGCATTCGCCTCGGGCCAGCCGCTCAATCCCAAGAAGCTGATTCAGGACCTCGTGGTCGGCATGGCGGGCGGCACCGACGCGGCCTACGCGGGCAGCCCCACGCCCGGCATCCAGGTTGGGCAGCATAGCGGTGCGCCGAACGGTCCGATCGTTTCGGGCCTGATCGAAGCGCAAACGCTCTGGTCGTGCACCACCTGCCGCGCCTGCGTGCAGGAGTGCCCCATGCTGATCGAGCACGTCGATGCGATCGTCGACATGCGCCGCAACCAGACGCTCGTGCATGGCGAAGTGCCGGGCAAGGGCCCCGAAGTGCTCGCCAATCTGCGCGAAACGGGCACGGCCGGCGGCTACGACAAGGCGGCGCGCTACGACTGGGCGGTGGACCTCAATGCACCCGTGGCGCAACCGGGCAAGCGTGTGGACGTGCTCGTGGTGGCGGGCGAGGGCGCGTTCGACATGCGCTATCAGCGCACGCTGCGCGCGCTCGTGAAGGTGCTCAACAAGGCGGGCGTGAACTACGCGGTGCTCGGCGGGTGCGAAACCGACACAGGCGACGTGGCGCGCCGCCTGGGCGACGAAGCGACGTTCCAGCGCATGGCCAGGCAGATGATGACGACGCTCGCCACGCTGAACTTCGCGCGCATCGTGACCGCCGATCCGCATGTCATGCACAGCCTGCGCAACGAGTACCGCGCGCTGGGCGGGCGTTACGAGGTGCTGCATCACACGACCTATCTCGCGGAGCTCGCCGCGACCGGACGCATCGCGCCCAAGGCCGTGCAGGCGCTCGCTGAAAAGCGCACGACGTATCACGATCCCTGCTATCTGGGCCGCTACAACGGCGAAACCGAAGCGCCGCGCAAGCTGCTCAAGACCATCGGCATCAAGGTCGTGGAGATGGAGCGCAGCGGCATGCGCGCACGTTGCTGCGGCGGCGGTGGCGGCGCGCCGCTCACCGATATCCCCGGCAAGCAGCGCATTCCCGATATCCGCATCGCCGATGCGCGCGCAGTGAACGCCGACGTCGTCGCCGTGGCCTGCCCGCAATGCACGGCCATGCTCGAAGGTGTGGTGGGCCCGCGCCCGGACGTGCTCGACGTGGCCGAACTCGTGGCCGCCTCGTTGGAGTGAATCGATGAATACCCTCAAACGAATCGATCCGCGCCGCCCCTTCGTCGTGACGGCGGCGGGCCTCAAGCGCATCACGTTGGGCGAGACCGGCAGCGCGGATGCAAGCGCGACGCAATGGCTCACGCAACACGGCCACACCGGTGCGCCGAAGCCTCGTCGTGTGATTAGCAACCCGAATCAGTATCTGCTCGTAGTCGCGCATGCCGAACGCGGCGCGCTCGATGACCACGCGTGCCAGGCCATTGCCGCCGCCGCGCTGCTCGCCGACGCACAAACCGAAGTGGCGCTGCTCGTGTTCGGTGAACTGAAAGACGACGCCGGGGCGCTCGGCGTGGACAAGCTGATCGAACTGCCCGGATTCGAGCGCCGCACGTTCGCGCCGGAAAGCGAGTTGCGCGCGCTGCAGGCCTGCGCGGCGGCGCTTGCCCCGAAGCATGTGTTCGTGCCCGACAACGCCTATGGCGACGGCGATCTCGGGCGGCGCTACGCGGCCAGCGCCGGGGCGAGCGTGGCGGCGCATGTGGTCGAGATCGACGCGAAGCATGTCGGCGTGTACGAGCAGGCAAAGCGCGCGTGGGCCGCGCGCTCGCTGCCCGATGTGATCCTGCTCGCGCCGAACGCCGTCGATTCGAAGCTGCCGTTCGTCGGTGCGGGTGAGCGCCTTGCGGGCGAGTTCATCCGGCCTGCCAACGACATCGCGTCGCCGTATAAGGATCTCGGCCTCGAATCCATCGACGCCGCCCAGGTCGCGCTCGAAGAAGCCGATTTCATCGTCTCGGCGGGCAACGGCGTAACCGACATCGCGGCGTTCGGCCGGCTCGCGGGCGCATTCGGCGCCGCGATTGGCGCGAGCCGCGTGGCCGTGGACAACGGTCACTTCACGCGCGACAAGCAGGTGGGCGCAACGGGCAAGACGGTCGAGGCGAGCGTGTATATCGCGTTCGGCATTTCCGGGGCCGTGCAGCACTTGCAGGGCATCAAGGACTGCCGCCATGTGATCGCCGTGAATCTCGACGGCAGCGCGCCAATCGCGAAGCGCGCCAATCTGACCGTGGTCGGCGACGCGCAAGGCACCATCGCCGCGCTGATCGAGCAGGTGCAGGCCGCACGCGCCACGCGGGGCGGCTCGAGCGCCGTACACGACGAAACGCATCGCGCAGGAGTCGCCGCATGAACGCACGCCATGATCCTCAACGTGCAATTGAGCGCATTGCAGTGCTCGTTTCGGTGGGGCGCCACCCGGTAAGCGGTGCACCGCGCTATAGCCGCAACGACGCGCTCGCGCTCGAACTTGCGCGTACGCTCGCCGAGCGGCATCGCGCGCGGCTGTCCGTGCTGCATGCAGGCGACGCCGCCGATCCGGCGCTCGTCGAATACCTCGCACTCGGCGCGCACGAAGTCGAGGTGCTGGCCTGCGCGCCGTCCGGCGACGCGGCACGCCTTATCGCCGAACGCGTGCGCGGTTACGACCTCGTATTGACCGGCACGCGTGCCGAAGGGGCGCACGACAGCGGCATGCTGCCGTACCGCGTGGCGGCCGCGCTAGGCGTGCCGATGGTGGGGAGCGCCGTGAACATCGACGTCGATGTGGCCGCGCGCACCGCCGTCGTGCGTCAGTTCCTGCCCAAAGGGCTGCGCCGGCGCGTGCAAACGGCGCTGCCCGCCGTGATCGCCGTGCATCCGCTCGCCAACGCCCAGCCTCGCTATGCCTACGCGCGCTTGCGTGCGGGCGCGGTGCGGCCCGAGCCCGTCACGCGCGCGAGCGTGGCCGAATCCACCGAATCCGCCGCATGGACGGTTGGCCCCATCGAGCGCAAGCCGGTGCGCCTCGCCGCGGCGGAGAAACGCTCGGGCCACGCGCGCATGCTTTCGGCGACCACGACCGAGAGCCGGGGCGGCAACGTCGTAATTGAGGGGAGTTCGGTCGAAAAAGCACAAGTGATCCTCGCTTATTTGCGCGAGCATCAACTCATCGACTACTGATTTTGCTGGCGTGTCGGCAACGAACTGGGATGAAAAATCCGGAGCACACATGAAAGTAACGGCAGAGATTCGCGCACTGATCGAGCGGCGTCAGGCGGGTTACAGCCTGGAAGCGCCTTTCTACCTGAGCGAGGAGATTTTCGCGCTCGATATGGAGACGATTTTCCGGCAGCACTGGATCGAGGTCGCAACCGAAGCGGAAATTCCTGAACCGGGCGACTACGTGACCATCGAACTGGCGGGCGACTCGATCCTGATCGTGCGCGACGATGACATGCAGGTGCGCGCGTTCCACAACGTCTGCCGCCATCGCGGTGCGCGCCTGTGCAATGAAGAAAAGGGCTCGGTGGGCAATATCGTCTGCCCGTACCACAGCTGGACCTACAACCTCACCGGCGCGCTGATGTTCGCAGAGCACATGGGCGAGCAGTTCGACCGCTGCAAGCACAGCCTCAAGACCGTGCACGTGGAAAATCTCGCGGGCCTGATCTTCGTGTGCCTCGCCGAAGAGCCGCCCACCGACTTCGCGGACATGCGCGCCGAAATGGAGCCGTATTTGCTGCCGCACGATCTGGCCGGCTGCAAGGTCGCCGCGCAGGTCGACATCATCGAGAAGGGCAACTGGAAGCTCGTGATGGAAAACAACCGCGAGTGCTATCACTGCGTGGCGAACCATCCCGAGCTGACCATTTCGCTCTACGAATACGGCTTTGGCTACGCGCGCACAGAGGCCAACGCGGAAGGCATGGATGCGTTCGAGCGCACTTGCAACGAGCGCGCGAAGCAGTGGGAAGCGATGGACCTGCCGTCGGTCGAAATCGAAAAACTGCTGGACGTCACCGGTTTTCGTACGCAGCGTCTGCCGCTCGACCGCTGCGGCGAGTCGCAAACGCTCGACGCGAAGGTCGCCTCGAAGAAGCTGCTTGGCGAATTCCGCACAGCGGATCTGGGCGGTCTCTCGTTCTGGACGCAGCCGAATTCGTGGCATCACTTCATGAGCGATCACATCGTGTCGTTCTCGGTCATTCCGCTTTCCGCGGGCGAGACGCTCGTGCGCACGCGCTGGCTCGTTCACAAGGACGCGCGCGAAGGCATCGACTACGACGTGGACAATCTCACCGCCGTGTGGAACGCGACCAACAATCAGGACCGCACGCTCGTGGAGTATTCGCAGCGCGGCGCGGCGAGCAGCGCGTATGAGCCGGGGCCGTATTCGCCGTACACGGAAGGGCTCGTCGAAAAGTTCTCGGCCTGGTATATCGGCCGCCTCGCCAGGCAGATCGGCGCATAACGCACGCGCGTAAAAGTAAAGAGAGCGGAGTTTGACATGATGCGAGACGCGGCCCAATTCAATCCACTCGATCTCAGCGACAGCCGGGTGACGCGCCCGGCGTTCTGGGGCGCGTTGCCCGAACGGTGGACGAGCGAGGTCGAGGAAACCCTCGAGTGCTGCCACGTATGGCAGGAAACGCACGACGTGAAGAGCTTTTTCCTGCGCTCGCCGCAGGGCCGCACGTTCTCGTTCGAGCCGGGGCAATTCCTCACACTCGAACTCGAGATCGACGGCGAGGCCATCAACCGGTGCTATACGATTTCGTCGTCGCCCGCGCGGCCTCATACCATTTCCATCACGGTCAAGCGGGTGCCCGGCGGCAAGGTGTCGAACTGGCTGCACGACAATCTGCGCCCCGGCGTTTCGCTGCGCGTGCTCGGGCCGGCCGGCGAATTCACGTGCGCGCGTCACCCTGCGCCGAAGTATCTGTTTCTTTCCGCGGGGTCGGGCGTCACGCCGCTCATGTCGATGAGCCGCGCACATCACGATCTCGCCGAGGACCGCGACATCGTTTTCGTGCACAGCGCCCGCACGCCCGACGACATCATCTTCGCACGCGAGCTGGAACTGATCGCTGCGAGCCGCGCCAATTTCCGCACGTCGTTCGTCTGCGAGAGGGTGGGCGCACGCACCGATTGGCCGGGCGTGACCGGCTTTCTTTCGCTGCCGCTGTTGAAGCTCATCGCGCCGGACTTCATGGAGCGTGAGATCTTTACCTGCGGGCCTGCACCATACATGAAAGCCGTGCGCGATCTGCTCGACGAAGCCGGTTTCGCGCGCGAACGCTACCACGAAGAGAGTTTTTCATTCGAAACGCTTACGGCGCCAGAAGATGCGCCGGTGGAGCAGCCTCCGGCGCAATCAGAATCGTCCGTCGAAACGGCCAGCTTCAAGATCACGTTCGCGAAGAGCCGCCGCGAGATTGAATGCGGCGCACAACAGACCGTGCTCGATGCCGCGCGCCAAGCGGGCGTGCGGTTGGCCTCTTCGTGCAGCCAGGGCATGTGCGGAACCTGCAAGGTCAAGCTCGTTTCCGGGCAGGTGGAAATGAAGCATAGCGGCGGCATACGCCAGCGCGAAATCGATCAGGGCATGGCACTGCTGTGCTGCTCGAAGCCGCTGTCCGATCTCGTCGTCGACAAATAGCGCGCGCGTCGCGCAACGACAAGAACACGTCGTAAATCGACGTTAGCGGCAGATTGTGGCGGGCGAATCTGCATAGGACGGGGCGCTTGCCCATATCACAGGAGATCGACCATGAAGCTGGCTGGAAAACTCTTTTGGACCGGTGTGTTATCGGCGATGGTGAGCTTGAGCGCCCCGGCGTTTGCCGACGGCAAGCCGACCTTGAAGATCGGTTATGTCGAAGGCTGGGACGACAGCGTGGCAACGTCGAACGTGGCCGCGCGCATCATCGAAAAGCGCTATGGCTACCCGGTGCAACTCGTGCCCGTGGCAGCCGGCATCATGTGGCAGGGCGTGGCGCGCGGCGACCTCGATGCGACGCTTTCCGCCTGGCTGCCGGTTACTCAGGGCGCGTACTGGGCGCAGTTCAAGGACAAGGTGGTCGACCTCGGCACGAACTTCCCGGGCGCGAAGATCGGCCTCGTGGTGCCTGACTACGTGAGCGCGAAGAGCATCGCCGACCTGAACGCGGACAAGTCGGCGTTCGGCGGGCGCATCGTCGGCATCGACGCGGGCGCGGGCGTCATGCGCAAAACCGACGAGGCCGTCAAGCAATACGACCTCAGCTACAGCGTGATGCCGAGCTCGGGCAGCGCGATGACGGCCGAGCTGGCGCGCGATGTGGGCTCGAAAAAGCCCGTGATCGTCACGGGCTGGACCCCGCACTGGATGTTCGCCAAGTACAAGCTGCGCTTCCTCGACGATCCGAAGAACGTGTACGGCGCAGCCGAACACGTGGACAACGTGGCCAACCCGGAGCTCGAGAAGAAGGCTCCGCAGGTGGTGGCGTTCCTGAAGAACTTCCAGTGGAAGCCGGGCGAGATCGACAGCGTGATGCTCGCGATCCAGAACGGCGAGAAGCCCGACGCCGCCGCCGACACGTGGATCGCCGCGCACGGCGACCGCGTGAATGCCTGGGCAGCCACGCAGTAATCATCAGCAGAAAAACGGCAGGGGGCCCGCTGTGGCCCCGCCAGACCCGTGTCCCAGTGCGATTGCGCACGTGCAGCACGTGATTTTCCTGATCCGGCGCCGTGTCGCTTTTGCGTAAGCGTCTGTCGCAATTCGCCATCCCGGCCGGGCTTTTTCTGGCAACCATGTAGACATACCGTGCGGGCCGGCGCCTGCCGTTCGAGGAGATGGAGTCGATGAAATCCCCCAAGATCGTGGTCGATGGATTATGCAAGGTGTTCGGGCCCAACCCGAAGCTTGCACGTGAGCTGCTCGCCAAGGGCGCAACGAAAGACGAACTGTTCGCCAAAACCGGCTACGTGCTCGGCGTGAACAATGCGTCGTTCGAGGTGCACGAAGGCGAGATTTTCGTGCTGATGGGGCTTTCCGGCTCGGGCAAGTCCACGCTGATCCGGCTCATCAACCGGCTCGTGGAGCCCACCGCCGGCAAGGTCGTCATCGACGGGCGCGATATTGCCGCCGTGCGGCGCTCGGAGCTCGTCTCGCTGCGGCGCACCGACATGAGCATGGTGTTCCAGTCGTTCGCGCTCATGCCGCAGCGCAGCGTGCTGGCGAACGCCGCGTTCGGCCTCGAAGTGGCGGGCGTGGGCCGCAAGGAGCGCGAGCGGCGCGCGCTGAGCGTGCTGGAGCAGGTCGGCCTCGCCGCATTTGCGCAGAAGCTGCCCGCCGAGCTTTCGGGCGGCATGCAGCAGCGTGTGGGTCTCGCTCGCGCGCTCGCGGTGAATCCCTCGCTCATGATCATGGACGAGGCGTTTTCAGCGCTCGATCCGCTCAAGCGCAAGGAAATGCAGAACGTGCTGCTGCAACTGCAAAAGGAGCAGCGCCGCACGATCATGTTCGTCTCGCACGATCTTGAAGAGGCGCTGCGCATTGGCAGCCGCATCGCGATCATGGAAGGCGGTCGTATCGTGCAGATCGGCACGCCGCAGGAAATCATCAGTAATCCTGCTGATGATTACGTGCGCGCGTTCTTCGACGGCGTGGACACGAGCCGCTATCTCACGGCAGGCGATCTCATGCAGCGCGAAGCGGTGCCGCTCATTCGCTCGCTCGACGCGAAAAGCGTGGCTTCGTCGCTCAACGGCAGCGCCGAATACGCGTTCGTGCTGGACGGGCAGCGGCGCATCAGCGGTTTCGTCACGCGCGATGCGATTGGCGCCGCGCAGCCGTCGCTCAAGAAAGTCGAATGCATCACGCTGGGCACGCCGCTGGAGCAGGTCGTGACGCGCGTGTGCGCGAACACGACGGCACTGCCCGTGGTCGACGACGAGGGCCGTTACTGCGGCTCCATCGATCAGGCTGCCGTTCTGAAGGTCATTACGCGTAATCGAGGTGCTCATGTCTGAGATCATTCCCATCGGCCAGTGGGTCGATCAGTCGGTTCACTATCTGCTCGACCACGACGCCAACAGCTTCGATGCCGTCGGCAGGGCCATCGAGGGCTTCGCCGCACTTGTCGAGCACGGCTTGCAGGCCATCCCCATGTGGGCGCTCATGGCGTTCTTCATCGCCATCGGCCTGTGGCGCGTGGGCTGGCGCTTCGCGATCTTCGCGACCTGTTCGCTATTGCTGATCTATGCGACCGGCTTCTGGGATCAGACCGTCGTGACGCTCGGCCTCACGCTTTCGTCAACGGTGATCAGCCTCGTGATCGGCATTCCGCTCGGCATCTGGACGGCCAAGAGCAAGGTCGTGCAGACCATCGTGCGGCCCATCCTCGACCTGATGCAGACGATGCCGGCCTTCGTCTATCTGATTCCTGCCGCGATGCTGTTTGGCCTTGGCCGCGTGCCCGGCATTCTCTCCACCGTGATCTTCGCCATGCCGCCCGCCGTGCGCCTCACGAGCCTCGGCATCAAGCACGTGAACCGCGAGATCGTGGAAGCCGGGCAGGCGTTCGGTTGCACGCCGTGGCAGTTGCTGTACAAGGTGCAGTTTCCGAATGCGCTGCCTTCGATCATGCAGGGCGTGAACCAGACCATCATGATGGCGCTTTCCATGGTCATCATCGCTTCGATGGTGGGCGCTGGCGGTCTTGGTAACGACGTGCTCGCGAGTATTCAGCGGCTGGATATTGGCCTCGGTTTCGAAAGCGGGCTTTCGGTCGTGCTGCTCGCGATTATTCTCGACCGCATTACCGAAAGCTTTGGCCGCGCACCGGGCGCCGTGAAAGCACCGCTGTTCTCCGGGCTCAAACATCTGATGCGCGTGCGGCCCGCAGTCGTCGAGGCGTAATGGCTTGAACTAATACGATCAACCGCCGTTCCCGAGGAGCGCAATGTGACGACCGACATCGCCGTGCCCGAGCCCGAAACGCGCACGGCATCGTCCATCAGGCATTTCGGTTTCCTGACGTTGCAGAACTTTTCGATGATCGCGTTTTCGAGCGCGGTCGAGGTTCTGCGCATGGCGAACTACGTGGGGCGCGCGGACCATTACCGCTGGTCGATCTACTCGCTCGACGGCGCACCGGCCCGCGCAAGCAACGGCATCACGGTGCGCCCCGCGCAGGCGCTCGACCCGGCGTGCCTGCCGGACGTGCTGATCGTGTGCGGCGGCATACGCATTCGCGAGATCATGAGCGACAGCGTGCGTGCCACGCTCGCCATGGTGGCGCAGCAGGGCGTGCCGCTTGGCGGCATCTGCACCGGTGCTTACGCGCTGATGGCAAGCGGGCTGCTGGACGGTTATCGCTGTGCCGTGCATTGGGAAGATCTCACGGTACTGCACCAGGAGTTTCCGCGCGTACGCTTTGCCGACGAGCTGTTTGTTGTCGATCGCGATCGCCTTACCTGCACCGGGGGCACCGCGCCGCTCGACCTGATGCTTGAACTCGTTGGCGCGCGCCTTGGGCAAAGCCTTGCTGCCAAGGTGTCCGAACAGTTCATCCTCGAACGGATTCGCAGCTCCACTGATCTGCAGCCCATACCCGTGGACGCGCGCGTGGGCTTTTCGCGGGCCGAACTCGTGGAGGTCGTGCGGCTGATGGAAGCGAATATCAAGGAGCCGCTTTCGCTGGAAGAGCTGGCGCGGCTCGTGCGGCTCTCGCAGCGGCATTTGCAGCGGATGTTCAAGGCGTATCTGAACGTCTCGCCTACGCATTACTACCTGACGTTGCGGTTGAAACGCGCGCGTGAGTTGTTGCGTACCACCGATACGTCGATCTCGCGTGTGACCGCGATTTGTGGGTTCAATTCGCCTTGCCATTTTAGTAAGGCGTATCGGGTGCAGTTTGGGCATGCGCCGAGTCATGAGCGGCGTGGGGAGTAGGGGGCTTGCGGATGCTGACGGTTGGAACTTGTTTTCGCGTCGGTATGCCAGCGTTGCCCCTGTGCGGGGCGGCACCTACTTTTCTTTGCAGCGGCAAAGAAAAGTAGGCAAAAGAAAGCCGCTCAAACCGCTAGCGCCTGCCACAGTTCACATCGCGCCACCAAGGGTTAATGGCTCCGGAGCGTCTGTCACCTCGCACCACCGAACTGAGTGACAAGGCGCTCATCCTTCCGGCGGCGCTACGCGCGCCGAAGGGCATAACCTAAAACCAGTGGTGCGCTTGCATTGCGTTACCGCATGACAATGCCCCTGGTTTCCCTTGCAGACCCGGCCGCTGCGCGCGTAGCGAGCAGCGGGAACGGATGAGCCCCTTGTCACTAACGAGAATGGTGCGAGGTGACAGACGCTCCGGAGCCATTAACCCTTGGTGGCGCGATGTGAACGGTGGCAGGCATTAGCGGTTTGAGCGGCTTTCTTTGCCTACTTTCTTTGCCGCTGCAAAGAAAGTAGGTGCCGCCCCGCACAGGGGCAACGCCTGCATACCGCCGCGAAAACAAGGAAAGGCCAAAGCCCCAGAAGGACCACAAAAAAAACACATCAATGCAGCGACGCCCGAACAACACCCCCCTCAACATCCGGCCGCGCAAGCGGCGATTCATTGCGCAACAGCGCATCAAGTTCGGCCAACTGAGCAGCATCCTGCCCACTGCGTTGCGCGCGAAACATAACAGGCGGCACGCCAAACTGCTTACGAAATTCGCGCCCAAGATGCGAAGCATCCGAAAACCCACAACTCGAAGCAATATCGGCAACAGTCCGATCCGAACTCGTGAGCAGCCAGGCCGCAGTGCGCAGGCGCAGCACGTTGGCGAACGCACGCGGGCTCTTGCCCGTTTCTGCCTTGAAAAGCCGTTCGAGCTGCCGCGCCGAAAGATTCAGTTTGCAGGCCAGCTCTTCCAGCGGCACGTTGCGGCCAACCTGCTGCTCCATCAGCAGCACGGCGCGCTTGACCTTCGGGTGCGTGGCGGGTTCGAGGCCGGGCGGGTGAGGCTGGGGCGCATTGCCCTTTTGCATTTCGCCCACCAGCAAAATGCGCAACGCCTTCTGCACGGTCGCGTGATCGAAGTGGCGCAGCAAGATCGCCGCGGCGACGTCGATCGATGCTCGCCCGCCCGAGCACGTAATGCGACGGCGGTCGATCGCGAACAGGCGGTCGGCGACGATAGCGTCGGCATTGACGTTGGGGAAGCGCTCGATGAAGTCCCAGTAGTGGAACCAGCTCACGCAAATCCGATGGCCGTCCAGCACGCCGGCGCGCATGAGCGCGAAAACGCCCGTGCAGATCCCGACCACTGTCGTCTCGCCGCTGGCCGCGCGGCGGATGTACTGCAGCGTGGCTTCGCTCGCGTGCGGGCCGGAGTGCAGGAGTCCACCCACGACCACGAGATAGTCGACCGGCTCGGCATCGGCAAAGGTTTCCCACGGCGCGACCTGAATGCCGCAACTCGCACGCACGGGCGCGAGCGTTTCGCCGATCACGCGCCACGAGCAGCGCACCGGCTTGCTGTAGTCGCCTTCATCGGCGGACAGACGCAGCATGTCGACGAATCCGGAGAACGCGGTCAGCGTGAAGTTCGGCAGCAGCACGATGCCGAAGCGAATGCGCTCCTTGGGAGCGGCGTCGAAGGAAACGGCGGTGGCGAGTGTGTCGGACATGGGGGCGCTGGAAATCGGCGATACGGTTTCAGCCAAGCATCCCCGATATGGCCCCCTGGCGCTTGTCGTTTTCCGCCATCGATCTTCGCAAAAGCGAAATCCGCGTAATGGCGAAGGAATACAGGCCGCATGGCGGGGCGGTTCTGTCGCCCTGGCGCGTTCGTTCTAGCGGCCGCACCGCCGCTTTGGTCAACTCGCTAGTGGGCACGCGCCCCACGCCGAACCCATCCACGAGGCCTGCTCTCATGCCGCGCACCGAAACCGTCGAACTCAACAAACGCGCCCGTCACGGCGACGCCGAAGCCGCGCTCGCGCTGCTGGAGCAGAGCATGGCGCGCGGGCATGGGCGTATCGGGCTGCTGCGCTATTTGCAGGCGCGTTGCGTGGGCGCGGCGCTCGAGCAGCGGCATCACGACTACGCGCAACGGGTGGCCAGCAAGATGAGCGAAGGCCCGTTCGCGGCGCTGGTGGCGCAAGCGCAGCGCCGCCACGGCAACGCGGCGGCTTGAACACCCACGCTCGTGCTTACAGCACGACGGTGCGCCCGTCGTTGATGAACACCCGGCGCTCGAGAAATACCCGCACGGCGCGCGCGAGCGTCACGCATTCGACGTCGCGCCCGACGGCCAGCAGGCGCTCGGGGTTCAGCGAGTGGTCGACCCGCTGCACTTCCTGCTCGATGATCGGGCCTTCGTCGAGATCGTCGGTGACGAAGTGCGCCGTCGCGCCGATCAGCTTGACCCCGCGCACATGCGCCTGGTGATAGGGCCGCGCGCCCTTGAAGCCAGGCAGGAACGAATGGTGGATGTTGATCGCGCGGCCGGCCAGTTTCTGGCTCGTTTCGTCGGAAAGAATCTGCATGTAGCGCGCAAGAATCAGCAGTTCCGAACCGGTCGAATCGAACAGGTCGAGGATCGCGGCTTCCTGTTCGCGGCGCGTTTCCGGCGTAACGGGAAGATAGTGAAACGGCAGATCATGCTGCCGCGCGAGCGGTTCGAAATCGCGGTGATTCGAGGCAATGCCCGCAATGTCCATCTGCAGCTCGCCCATGCGCCAGCGAAACAGCAGGTCGGCCAGGCAGTGTTCAAGCTTGGAGACCATGATGAGCACTTTGGGACGCACCCGCAGATCGTGGATGGCCCAGGTCATCTCATGCTTGCGGCCAACGCTCGCGAATTCGTCGCGCAGGCCCGCGAGATCGAAGCGCTCGCCCGTGCCGGGCTGCACGACCTCGTGAAAGACGCAGCGCAGGAAAAAGCGCGTGCTGATGTCGTCGTCGAACACCGTGAGTTCGTCGATATAGCCGCGGTGCGCGTCGAGAAAGCCGGCAACCGCGGCAACCTGCCCGGCGGCGGCGGGGCAGGACAGCGTGAGCACGTAGCGGTGCTGCGGGTCTTCGGTGGGCATGCGCGTTCTCCTCGTGTCGTGATGCGCCCGTTGCGTCTTGCGGTTCGTGCCGGGGCGCTGGCGTGATGGCGCAAGTAAGCCATCAATCCGGGCGTGGCACATAGAACCCACGCGCTGTATCGCGAGAATGAAAACGCCAAACGCGGCAGACGCGCGCCGACCCGAAGCAGATCGCTTTTGCCCTGATGGCTGTCGCTTTGCTCCTATCGCTTGCCGCCTACGCAACGAAGGCTTTCCCAGTGCAGGGCGGTGTGCACAGAGCCGAAGCGCTGCAGCGCCTCGCTGGAGCGGCTGGCAGCCGCTGGCTCAGCGTCGCCGAACTCATCCCGCCACAGCAGGCCTGAGCCTGCAAATGGCGCGATTGCTTTAGTGGGCGAGCGCCCACATGAGCGACACGGAGAAGGCGCCCACCACGACGGACGCGCAACGCTGGAAGAACGCCGGACGAATGAACGGCGCACGCCCATTGCGCGGCGCGGCGCCGATGGCGATCCATGTCATGCCAATGGGGACCAGCAAGACCGCGAAGATCGCCATGGCCTGGAACCACATCGAGACGCTCTCGAATGCCATGGGCGGAAAAATCGACCCGGCGAACAAAATGGCCTTGGGATTGAGCACGGTGGCGCTGAACAGCGTGCGCGTGCTGACCACGCCGTTTGCCGAGGTTTCGATCGAGCTTGCCGTGAGCCAAAGACGCAGGGCGAGCCAAGCGAGATAAAGGCTGCTGGCCACGCGCAGCACTTTGGGCAGCCAGCTCAGCGACTGCGAAGCATGGGTGAAGCAAAGCCCCCAGAGGGTAATCGACACCAGGTACCCGGCCAGTTCGGCGGCGGTCAGATGCACGGAGCGGCGCAGACCCTGCCTCAAACCGGCTGCGGCGAGCAGGGTGTTGGTGGGCCCCGGCATGAGCAGCACGATCGCGCAGCCCGAGACCATCAGTCCGATGGTGGAAAGGGAAAGCATGGTGGGGCGACTGGAAGAATAAGCGCTCGGATGACTGAAAGCTGAGGGATGGCAGTCAATGACCGAAACTGGCCCTCGGTGCCCGCATTCTACGGCCTGCAAGGGGAGATGCCTATTTCGACCGAGTGGCGGGCGCGAAACCATCGGCCTGGATTCCTCCCTGTGAAATCGGTTCTGCTTAGGCAGATGCGCGCATTGGCCCCATGCTTAAGCATTTGATTTCAAGGAATTTCTTGAAGCTCAACAAGTCATTTCAAAATATTTCACGAACCACCCTAAATAATTCGGGAACCAAGCCGTTAAAGTACGCACGAGAACTCCGCCCAGAGCATTTGCGGGCCGAGGAAAAATAAACATACGCCGTTCGGGGTTGAGAGCCCGCACGCCGCGGCCGTGGACACCGTCAACCCGTTATGCCCGATTTATCGTGGACCATGCCCGTAGCGCGTTGGTCCTTCTGGTCTTCCGCAGCGGAAAGTTTGCCTGAGGTTGCGTTCGTCGATCCGATGATGCGCCGCCGCCTGAGCGCGCTTTCGCGGATGGCGCTGAAGGTGGCGGGCGACTGCGTCGATGCGCAAACCCGGGCACGCGTGGTCTTCGCATCGCGGCACGGCGAGTTGCGCCGTACGACGGACATTCTGCGCGACATCGAGGCAAAGAAGCCCGTTTCGCCTAACGCGTTCAGTCTTTCCGTGCTCAACGCGATGACGGGGCTGTTCGGCATCGTGCGGGGCGACCGCTCGCCGGCTACGGCGCTCTCCGCAGGCGCGCAAACGCTGGGCTACGCGCTGCTCGAAGGTCATGCGCTTTATTCGGAAGACCCCGGCAGCCCGGTGCTGGTCGTCTACGCCGACGAACCCGCCGACGCGCGCTACGGCGCAATCGAACAGGAAGTGCAGCGCGGCGCGTTCGCATTGCTGCTCGACGCGAGCGCAGCGCCGCAAGGCCGGCTCGCATGCTCCATCACAGAAAACAAGCCGGGCGCGGCCGCTCAGGCGCACGAACACGCACGCGAATTCGCGACTCAAAGTGAAGCGTTGCGTCACTGTCTGAGCGAAGGCGAGTGCGCCGCGTGGCAGGGCAGCGGCGGCACATGGCAATGGAGCTGGCATGTCGGCTCGGCTTGATTACGGCTGGCGGCTTTTCGCCACCGGTTTCAGCCTCGCCCTGTTCGGCGCGTGCGGGCTGCTCTTCTCGGTGATCGTGTTTCCGCTCGCATCGGTCTGGCCGCATCGCGCTTCGCGGCAACGTGCGGTCACGACCCTCATCCACTGGTTTTTCCGCGCGCTCGTGGCCGCCTTGCAGCGCGTGGGCGTCATGACGCTCGACGTGGACGGTGCAAACGCACTGCGCAAGGGCGCACCCGCCATCGTCGTGGCGAACCATCCCACCTATCTCGACGTGGTGGTGCTGCTCGCGCTCACGCCTTCCGCCTGTTGCGTCGTGAAGAACGCGCACTGGCGCAACCCGTGCTTCTGGGGCATCGTGCGTGCGGCCGAATACGTGAGCAACGCCGATCCCGCAGGCTTCGTGCAGGACTGCGCGCGCCAGCTCGCGAACGGCTACAGCATGATCATTTTTCCCGAAGGCTCGCGCAGCCCGGCGCCAAATCGGCTGCATGCGTTCTCGCGCGGCTTCGCGCATACGGCGCTGGAGGCCGGCGCGCCGGTGCTGCCCGTACTCATGCACTGCGATCCGCCCGCCTTTACCAAGCAGATGCGCTGGTACCACGTTCCGCAGCGACGTTTCCGCATGACCGTGAACGTGCTGGCGCCCATCGGCGTTCAGCCGCTCGCGCCGCGCGACATGCCCTCCGCGCTCGCCGCGCGCAACGTCACGCGCACTATCGAGGCGCAAATCACACAGCACCTGTTTGACTATGGATACTTTAAAACTGGAAATTAAGCGGCTCCTGATCGAAGCGCTCGATCTCGAGCATCTCACGCCCGCCGATATCGACGACGACGCGCCGCTGTTCGACACAGACGGCGTGGGGCTCGACTCGATCGACGCGCTGGAGATCGGCATCGTGCTGCGCCAGCACTATCAACTGACCATCAACGCCGACGACGAAAACGTGCGCGGCTACTTTCGGTCGATCAACACGCTCGCGGCGCTCGTCGCGGGCCACGCAAACGAAAACGAGGCGCTGGAAGCCACTGCAGGGAAAGGGGATTGAATCATGAGCGAAGCTGAAATTCTCGACCGTATCCGCGAGATCTTTCACGAGAACTTCGATATCGATCCGGCACGCGTCACGCCGGAGGCGCATCTGTTCGAGGAACTGGATCTGGACAGCATCGACGCGGTCGATCTGGCGATCAAACTGCAGGAAATGACGGGCCGCCGCATCAAGCCGGAAGAGTTCAAGCAGGTGCGCACAGTGGGCGACGTGATCGCCGCGGTCGAGTCGCTGCTCGTGACCCAGGCTTGAGGCCATACGTGACGGCGCTTCGCGGGCACGGCTCGGCTGAGCCTGCCGATGCAGGTGAAAGCGGCACGGCAGACGACGGCGCACGCGGCCGGGCACGCAGCAAGTGGCGGCTGATTGCCAGTCTCGCCTACCCGGTCGTGATTCTTTGCGCGTGGCGCTGGGACTCGCCGCGCTTCGTGGGCTTGTTGCTGCTCGTGCTGCTGTGGATGCAGCGCGTGGCCGGCACGGGCGCGCTCGCCGCGACCCTGCGCAAGCTCACGCCGGTGGACTGGGCCGTGGCCGTCACGCTCAATGTCGCCTCGGTCGCCATCGTCATCACCAATAGCGAACGGCTCATGCGCCTGTATCCCTCGCTCGTGAATCTCGGACTGCTCGTCGCATTCGGCGCGACCCTCGTCAAAGGTCCGTCGATGATCGAGAAATTCGCACGTCTGACTTATGCCGATCCGCCCGCACACATCGTGCGTTATACGCGCCGCGTCACGCAGCTCTGGTGTGGTTTCTTCGCAGTGAACAGCGTGTTTTCCGCCTGGACGGCGCTTGCCTGGCCAGCCCGTGCCTGGTCGCTCTACAACGGCGCGATTGCCTACGGGATCATCGGCGCGCTGCTCGCTGGCGAGTTCGCCTGGCGCAAGTGGATCATGCTGCCGCGTGCTGCGCGACGGGAGGCGGCGTGATCGCATTGCACGAGCTTCTCGTGGCGCGTTGCCGCGAGCCGCGTTCCGTGGTTTGCGTCGATGGCGCGAACGTGACGGACTTCGATACGTTTCGTGCGCATGCGCTTGGCATTGCCGCGCGCATGCGCGCCCGGCCGGGCCAGCGCGTTGTGCTGTGGAGCGACGACCCGTATGTGTTTGCCTGCGCTTTGTTCGGACTGCTTGCGGCTGGCAAGGTACCCGTGATTCCGGCGAACGCAACGCCGGGCTATCTCGCCGAACTGAGCGATGCGTACGACGCGCTGCTCGACGAAAACGAGCTTGCCGCTTGGTGTGCCGAGATCCCTGCGGTTCAACCCGCGGAACACGGCGTGGCGATCGACGGGAACGCCTTGCTTACGCTTTTCACCTCGGGCAGCAGCGGCACGCCGAAGCCAGTCCACAAGACACTGGCGCAGTTCGACGCGGAGGTGCATACGCTGGAAGCGGCGTGGGGCGGGCTACTAGGCGACGCGGCGGTGCTCGCGAGCGTGCCGCACCACCACATTTACGGCTTGCTGTTCCGCGTGTTCTGGCCGCTGGCCGCGGGAAGGCCGTTCGCCCGCGCGACCTGCGCCGATCCGGCGCAACTGCAGGCACGCATCGCCGAGTGTTCGGCGCGGCGCGACGCAGCAGTCGTCGTCTCGACGCCCGCGCAGCTCTCGCGCTGGCCCGATCTGCAAGGCTTCGAAACGCTCAGCCCTCAGCCGCGCGCGTTCTTTTCCTCGGGCGGCCCGCTGCCGCTCGACACCGCGAAGCAATACGCCGCCACGTTCGGCGACGCGCCGCTCGAGATCTACGGCAGCACGGAAACGGGCGGCATCGCCTGGCGCAGGCAAAACGAAGCACAAGCGTGGACGCCCATGCCGGGCATCGCCGTGCGCGCGGGTGCTGTGGAAGAGGGCGGCGCGCTCGAAGTACGCTCGCCGCACCTGGGTCACGACGACTGGCATCGCACCGACGACAAAGCCGCGTTCGACGAGCACGGCCGCTTCGTGCTGCAAGGGCGTCTGGACCGCGTGGTCAAGCTCGCCGGCAAGCGTGTGTCGCTCAGCGAGATGGAGAGCAAACTGCTGCTGCATCCCGGCGTTGCCGAAGTGAGAACCGTGCTGCTCGAAGGCGGCTCGCGCGAGCGCATCGGCGCGCTCGTTGTGCTCTCCACAGAGGGCCGCGAAACGCTGCGCCGCGACGGCCGCGTGCTGCTGCTCAAAGCGTTGCGCCGCCATCTCGCAGCGTGGTTCGACACGGTCGTGCTGCCGCGCCACTGGCGCATTCAGCGCGCGCTGCCCGTCGACTCCCGCGGCAAGATTCAGGCGCGAGCGGTCGCTCACGCGTTCGCGGCAAGCGTTGAAGGATTCGAATTGCTCGCTCAGTGGGACGACGCAGAAGCGCGCGTATTCGAGTTGCGCGTGCCGCACACGCTTGTCCATTTCGCGGGCCACTTTCCAGGCTTGCCGATTCTCCCGGGCGTCGTGCAGGTCGACTGGGCGATGCGCTTCGCGCGCGAGTGGGTGCCCGGCGTGCGCGCGCTCGCCTCGGTCGATCAACTGAAATTCACCATGCCGGTGCCGCCGGGCGCGCTGCTCAAGCTCGTGCTCAGGCACGATGCGGTGCGCCGCCGCGTGGCGTTCGCGTGGCGCGTTGGCGAGCGCGACTGCGCGTCCGGCGCCTTCGTGTACCGGGAGCCCGCATGAGCCTCGCGGCCTGTATCGTCATTCCGATCTACAACCACAAGGACGCGATTGGCGGCACCGTGGCGAACCTGATCGTTCACGGCCTGCCGCTCATCGTCGTGGACGACGGCAGCGACGAAGCCACCCAGCAGGTGCTGGCGGACCTCGCGCGCCGCTACGCCGGCAAGCTCACGCTGCGGCGCCTGCCCGTGAACGGCGGCAAGGGCGCGGCGGTGATGGCGGGGCTGCGCGCCGCGCGCGACGCGGGTTACACGCACGCGCTGCAGATCGACGCCGACGGCCAGCACGACGCCGCGGACGTGCCGCGCTTTCTCGCCGCCGCGCAGGCGAACCCGCGCGCGGTCGTGATCGGCCAGCCGGTGTACGACGAGAGCGTGCCGAAATCGCGCCTCTACGGGCGCTATCTGACCCACGTGTGGGTCTGGATCGAGACGCTCTCGTTCACGATCCGCGATTCGATGTGCGGCTTCCGCCTCTATCCGCTCGACCTCGCTTGCGCGCTGATCGACAGCGTGAAGCTGCCCGAGCGCATGGACTTCGACATCGAGATTCTCGTGCGTCTGCACTGGCGGCGTGTGGCGTTCGTCTCCATTCCGACTGCCGTCACCTACGCGGCCGATGGCGTGTCGCACTTCGACGTGCTGTGGGACAACGTGCGCATCAGCCGCAGCCATACGCGGCTCGTCGCGGGCATGCTCGCGCGCCTGCCGCTCCTGCTCGCGCACAAGGTTCTGCCCAAGCGCGCGCAAGCGGGCGAGGGCAACGAAGCGTGGTGGCGCAGGGCCGAACGCGGCAGCCGGCTCGGCATGGCCTTGCTCGCCTGGAGCTGCGGCGTGTTCGGGCGGCGTTTCACTACGCTCTGGCTGCACCCTATCGTCGCTTACTTCCTGCTCACGGGCCGGCCCGCGCGTGAAGCCTCGCGGCGCTATTTCGACCGGCTGCGGCAGTGCTCGCCGGAACGCGAGACGCCGCGCCCCGGCTGGCTCACGGCCTACCGCCATATGCTCTCGTTCGCGCAGTCGGGCTTCGACAAACTGGCCGCGTGGACGGGCCGCGTCGATCAGACCGATGTGGAGATCGACGACCCGCGCGCGCTCGACGCGCTGCTGGCAAGCGGCCGCGGCGCGCTCGTGATCGGCTCGCACCACGGCAACCTCGAAATGGCGCGGGCGCTGGCCGTGCGAGGCGCGCAAACGAAGGTGACGGCCATCGTCTACACGGAGCACGCGAAACGCTTCAACAGCGTGCTGGCTTCTGCGCATCACGACTTCGCGCAGCATCTCGTGCCCGTGAGCGACTTCGGCCCGCAAACCGCGCTGATGATGCAAGAGCGCATCGAGCGCGGCGAGTTGCTCGTCATCGTCGGCGACCGCACGCCCGCGCGCGAAACCGGCCGTACCACCGAGGCGCAATTCCTCGGCGAGACCGCCGCGTTTGCCCAGGGGCCCTATGTGCTGGCGCATGCGCTCGCGTGCCCCGTCTATCTGCTGTTCTGCCTGAAAGAGCGCGCGGGCTACCGGCTCTACTTCGAGCCGTTTGCCGAGCGTATCGATCTGCCGCGGCGTGGCCGCGCCGAGCATATTGCGGCATGGGCGCAGCGCTTTGCCTCGCGCCTCGAACACTATTGCCGCAAGGCGCCTTACCAATGGTTCAACTTCTACGATTTCTGGGCGCGCCCCAGTGGGGGAGCGAATGGCCGAGATTGACCTGAAGGATGCCGAAGTGAAGCCGGACGCCGTGGTATTCGGCGGCCGCCATCTGACGATCGAGGACGTCGTGGCGGTCGCGCGCGGCGGCGCGGCCGTGCGCCTGAACGACGACCCCGCCTGGCGCGAGCGCATCGCGCGCGGGGCGGAGTTTCTGCGCCGGCATCTCGAAGCCGGCGCGACCGTCTACGGCGTGAATACAGGCTACGGCGACGCCTGCGTGGTCGACGTGCCGATGGCGCTCGTCGAGGCGCTGCCGTTGCAGCTCACGCGCTATCACGGCTGCGGCATGGGCGAGTATCTGGACGATGCCTCGGCGCTCGCCGTGATCGCCGCGCGCCTGAATTCGCTGGCCTTCGGGCTCTCGGGCGTGCGCCCGGTGCTGCTCGAACGTCTCGCCGATCTCATCAATCATCGCGTGCTGCCGCGCATTCCCGCCGAAGGTTCGGTGGGCGCAAGCGGCGACCTCACGCCGCTCTCTTATGTCGCGGCGGCGCTGGTCGGCGAGCGCGGCGTTCAGTTTCGCGGCACGCCGTGCGAGGCGCGCGACGCGTGGCTCGCGCTCGGCCGCGAACCGCTCACGCTCGCGCCGAAGGAAGGCCTCGCGCTGATGAACGGCACGGCGGTCATGACGGGCCTCGCCTGTCTCGCGTTCACGCGCGCGGCGCAGCTCGCGCGCTTGAGCGCGCGCCTCACCGCGCTCGCGACGGTGGCGCTGGACGGGCGCGCGGCGCATTTCGACGCGTTCATCTTCGAAGCCAAGCCGCATGCCGGGCAGGGCGAGGCGGCTGCCTGGATCCGCGCTGATCTGGCCGGCCGTCCGGACACGCCCGGCCACCGTCTGCAGGACCGCTATTCGATCCGCTGCGCGCCGCACGTGATCGGCGTGGCGAACGACGCGCTTACGTGGATGCGCCGCGACATCGAAAACGAACTGAACAGCGCCAACGACAACCCGCTGATCGACCCCGACGGCGAGCGCGTGCTGCACGGCGGCAACTTCTACGGCGGCCATATCGCGTTCGCGATGGACGGCCTCAAGACGGCGGTGGCGAATCTTGCCGACCTGATGGACCGGCAGCTCGCCTTGCTCGTCGACGACAAGTTCAACAACGGCCTGCCGCGCAACCTCACGGGCGCGACGAGCGCGCGCGCGCCGATCAATCACGGTTTCAAGGCCGTGCAGATTTCGTCGTCGGCGTGGACGGCGGAGGCGCTCAAGCACACGATGCCCGCGAGCGTGTTCTCGCGTTCGACGGAGGCGCACAACCAGGACAAGGTGAGCATGGGCACGATCGCCGCACGCGACTGTTTGCGTGTGCTGCAACTCACCGAGCAGGTCGCGGCCGCGCATGCGCTCGCCACCGTGCAGGCCGCGCGCCTGCGGTTGCGCGCCAATGCCGCGACGGTGATTCCCGAACCGCTTGCCGCGTTCATGGACGAAGTCGCCGCGACGTCGCCGTTCGTCGATGAAGACCGCGCGCTCGAACACGAACTGCGCGCCATGACCGAACGGATCGCGGCGGGCGGCTTCCTCGCGCAAACAACGGAGGGCCGGCCATGAGCGAATCACGCAAGACTGCGCCGGCGTTGAGCGCGAGCGCAAACGTGGAAGTGCCGTTCCATGACGTGGACGCGATGAACGTCTGCTGGCACGGCCACTACCTGAAGTATTTCGAATTCGGCCGCGCCGCACTCTTGCGCAAGTTCGACTACGACTATCGCGAGATGCAGGCGTCGGGCTACGTGTGGCCCGTTGTCGAGGCGCATTTGAAGTATGTGCGGCCCGCGGTGTATGGGCAGCAGCTCGAGGTGTGCGCGCATCTGCTCGAGTACGAAAACCGCCTGAAAATCGGCTACGAAATCTACGATCGCGACTCGCGCACGCGGCTCACGAAGGGCTACACGATCCAGGTCGCCGTGAATGCCGCCACCCAGGAGCTGCAGTTCGTCTCGCCGCCCATCATGCTCGACAAGCTGGAGCGTGCATGGGCGCGTTGAAACGATGCGCGGCAGTCGCCGCACTGATTGCACTTCAGTCGATGAGCATTGCGGCGCAGGCCGTCACAGGCCCCTCGAACGCGAGCACGAGCGACGCGGCACTCGTCTCGCAGATCACGTCCCGTCTCGCGCGCGCAAACGGCGTGCGTTCGCACTTCATGCAAACGCAGACGCTTGCCGCGATGAAAGCACCGCTCGTGAGCACGGGCTCGCTCCTGTTCTATCGTGAGCGCGGCGTGATCTGGCAGGTCGAAACGCCATACAAGAAAACGTGGATCATGCGCGAGGGCGGCGTCACCGTGATCGATGCGGCCGGTCAGCGCACCGCGAACGGCGGCGCGCAAGGCGCGCGCGGCGCGGCAGAGATCGCGAAGATGATGCGGGCCATGCTTGGCGGCGACCTGAGCGGGCTGTACTCGCAATTCGACGTGGAGGCGCGCGGCACGCCTGCCCAATGGCAGATTCGCCTCGTGCCGCGTCAGCCGCAGATCGCGCAGGCGCTGCGCGGCATCGAGATGGAAGGTGGCGACTTTCTGCGCAGCTTGCGCATCACCTTCGCCAACGGCGACGTCACGCAGTACGAATTCAGCGGCAGCGCGCAGGTGTCCGGGCTCGCGCCCGCCGATGAAAAGCTTTTCGGAACGCCGCAGTGAGTGCTTCCGAGCTTCGCACCGGAACGCCCTGGTGGCGGCAGTGGACGCTGCGTGCCGCGTGGGTGCTGCTCGCGCTCGCGGCGACGTTGTATTGCGCCTGGCGCTTTACGGGTCCGACGCCCTTGCAGACGAACCTGCTGGCGCTCTTGCCCGCGACCGAGGCCGACCCCGTAGCCGAAGAGGCCGTGGACCAGCTTGCGGGCGCGCTCGGCAATCGCGCCGTGCTGCTCGTGTCGAGCCAGGACGCGGCACACGCGAAAGCGGCGGCGGGGCAACTGGGCGCGGTACTGAGCGCGAGTCATGCGTTTGCTTCGGTGACGGCGCAAGTCCCGTCGTTCGATCTGGGTCGCATTACGCGTTTTTACCTGCCGTACCGCTTCGGGCTGCTCACGGCGGAAGACCGCGCGACGGCTGGCGGGAGCGCCGAGACGCTGCGCGGCGCGCTCGCCGAACGCCTCTATGGCCTGCCGAACGCGGGTCTCGCCACGCCACTCGCCGACGATCCCTTCGGCTGGCTGCAGCATTGGCTCGCGGGGCTGCCGCTGGCGGCATCGAATCTCACCATCGAGGACGGCTTTCTCGTGGCGCACCGCGCTAACACCACGAGCGTGCTCGTGATCGGCACGCTGCCGGGTTCCGCCTACGAATCCGAGGTTCAGCGCGGCGTGCTGCTTGCCGTCGCTCACGGCGAAGCGGCGCTCAAGGCTGCGTGGCCCGATGTCTCTATCGCGCGCACGGGCGCCGTGTTCTATGCCGAGTCGGCGCGGCGCGCCTCGGAGCGCGACGTACACGTAATCGGCGTCGTTTCGGCGGTCGGCATCGCGCTGCTCATGCTGTGGATCTTCCGCTCGCCGCGGCTCATCCTGCTCGGTTTCGTTTCCACCGCGCTCGGCATCGTGTGCGCGCTGGCCGCCACGATGCTCGTCTTCGGCAAGCTGCATCTGCTCACGCTCGTGTTCGGCGCGAGCCTGATCGGCGAAGCGGTCGATTACTCCATTCAGTACTTCGTCGTCTACCTGGGCGCGCGGCACGGCTGGGATTCGCGGCGCGGCGCGCGCGAAGTGCTGCCCGCGCTCACGGTGGCGCTCAGCACGAGCCTGCTTGGCTACGCCATTCTCACGTTCGCGCCGTTTCCTGCGCTCAGGCAGATTGCGTGCTTTGCCATCGTCGGCATCTTTACCGCTTTCGCCTCCGTCATCTGGCTGCTGCCGAGTCTCATGACCGAGCCCGCGCGCCGCAGTCCCCAGACGCTCTTCGCGGTCGCCGCGGCGTCGCTTGCGAAATGGCAGGCGCTGATCGGCGGCCGGCGTGCGTGGGGCGTCGCGCTCGTGCTCGTGATTGCCGCCGTGCCGGGCTGGCTGCAACTGCGCAGCGACGACGACATTCATTTGCTGATCCAGCGGGACCCGGCGCTTGTCGCGCAAGAGCGTGTGGTGTCGAGCGCAGTAGGCGCCGACAACAGCGCTCAGTTCTTCGTCGTGCGCGGCGCGTCACCAGAAGCCGTGCTTCAGCGCACCGAGGCGCTGTGCAAGCGGCTCGGCGCGCTCACCGGAACTTCGGCGCTGAGCGGCTGGCAATCGGTGACGTCGTTCGTGCCGTCCGAAGCGCGGCAGCGGGCCGATCGCGCGCTGCTCGGCGCGCACGTGTTCGCCGATCCGGCCGCCTTGCGCGCGCTGCTTAGCGCAGCGGGCTTTCGTGACGAGGTGGCGCAAACGTGGCTCGATGCGTGGACGCACTCGGGCGCTTCCGTGTTGCACGTGGACGCCTGGCTCGCCGAACCATGGTCGCAGCCGTTCCGCCATCTGTGGCTCGGCCGCTCGGTGAGCACGCCCGGCGCATTCGCGGCGATCGTGATTCCGCAGGGCGTGTCGGCTGCGAACGAGCCCGCGCTTCTCGACGTTGCGTACGCGTCGCCCGGCGTGAGCTTCGTCGACAAGGCGGCGAGCGTGTCGCGCCTTTTTGGCGTGTACCGGCAAGACGGTGCGATCTGGCTCGCGGGCGCGCTGACGCTCGTGCTCGCGCTGCTGATGTTCCGCTACGGCTGGCGTGGCGCCATCGCGGTCGCGCTGCCGGTGTGGCTCGCCATCGGCGTGACGCTCGCGGCGTTCGGCTACGCACACATTCGCATCAATCTCTTCAACATGCTCGCGCTGATGCTCGTGCTCGGCGTGGGCGCGAACTACGCCGTCTTTCTGCGCGAAGGCGCGATGCGCGCTTCCACCGATCGCGGCGCGGTGTGGACCGGTGTGCTGCTTTCGGCCGCGACCACGTTGCTCTCGTTCGGCATGCTCGCCATGAGTTCCATGCCCGCGCTCAAGAGCTTTGGCGCCACGCTGTCGCTCGGCATCATGGTGTCCGTCATGCTCGCGCCTATCTGTATGCCCTCGGGCACGCACACTACACCACGGAGAAAGGCCTGATGGCGCTCCCAGTCTATTTGCACGCGCTCGGCATGGTCAACGCACTCGGCGGCGATGTGGCGTCGATCGTCGGCGCACTCGCGCGCGGCGAGGCGCCCGGCATGGGGCCGATTACGACACGCACCGGCACCGCCTTTGCGGGCAGCGTGAAGGCGCCGCTCGACGTCGCGCCGCCCGCATCGCTCGCGCACTACGACTGCCGCAACAACCGGCTTTTGCTCGCCGCGCTGGCGCAGATCCGTCCGGCCATCGAAGCGGCGCGCGAACGTTTTGGCGCGGGGCGTATCGGCGTCGTGCTCGGCACGAGCACGTCGGGCATCAGCGCGGCGGAAATGACGTTCACGCAGTCAGACGCGGCTTCGACCTTCGATTACCGCCAGATGGAAATCGGTACAGCCGCGCTGTTCGCCGCTGCGGCGCTCGAACTGCGCGGTCCGGCCTACACGATCTCCACGGCATGCACGTCGAGCGCCAAGGCCTTCGTCGCCGCGCGCCGCCTGTTGCGCGCGCAACTGTGTGATGCGGTCGTCGTAGGCGGCGTCGATTCGCTTTGTGAACTCACGCTGCAAGGTTTCGCCTCGCTCGAATCGACGAGCCCCGTGCGGACCAATCCGATGAGCGCGCAGCGCCGCGGCATCAACATCGGCGAGGGCGCAGCGGTGTTCCTCATGAGCCGCGAGGAAGGGCCGGTGGTGCTCGCGGGCGCGGGCGAGTCGAGCGACGCCCACCATATCTCGGCACCCGATCCGCAAGGCGCGGGCGGCGAACTCGCATTGCGCGCGGCGCTCGCCGACGCGGGCATAAGCGCGGCCCAGATCGGCTACGTCAACCTGCACGCAACGGCCACGATCAAGAACGATCAGATGGAAGCGCATCTCATGTCGCGCGTGTTTCCCGACGGCGTGGCCGCGAGCGGCACGAAGCCGCTCACGGGCCATACGCTCGGCGCGGCAGGTGCAACCGAACTGGGTCTCGCGTGGCTCACGCTCGCCCGCGACGACGTTGCGCTGCCGCGCCACGTGTGGGACGGAGCAGTCGACCCGGCGCTGCCCGCGCTCGACCTCATTCAGGACGTGCGCCATTTGCCACGCAGCGGCGCACGCCAATACGCGATGAGCAATTCATTCGCGTTTGGCGGCAGCAACGCCTCACTCATACTTGGACGGTGATCGAGGCCATGAATCCTGCTCTTTCATCAACGATGGACGTGTTCCCGCCGATCGAAACCATCATCCCGCACCGCGGCACGATGCTGCTGCTCGACTCGGTCGCGGCATGCAGCGACGAGTCGCTCACGGCGCTTGCGAGCGTGCGCGCCGACGCGTGGTACGCCGACGCGCAGGGCGCGATGCCCGCGTGGATCGGCATCGAACTGATGGCGCAGGCCATTGCGGCCCACGTAGGCCTGCTGTCGATGCGCGAAGGCAAGCCCGCGCGCCCGGGCGTGCTGCTCGGTACGCGGCGCTATGAGGCGGCGCAGGCGGCATTCGCGAGCGATGCGCCGCTCAGTGTCACGGTCAGCGAACTGCTGCGCAGCGAAGAAGGCCACGGCGCGTACGGCTGCACGATCAAGCAGGATAACGAACTATTGGCGGAGGCCACCGTGAAGGTGTACCAGCCGCGCGATTTTCAGACATTCATCGAGGAGAATTCCAGATCATGAGCCGGCGTGTTCTCGTCACCGGCGCGAGCCGCGGCATTGGTCGCGCGATCGCCTACCATCTCGCCGCGGACGGCTTTGCCGTTACCGTGCATTGCCGTACGGGCCGCAACGAAGCCGACGCCGTCACGGCCGGCATCGTCGCACAGGGCGGCACCGCCAGCGTGCTGCAATTCGACGTGCGCGACCGGGCCGCGTGCCGCGCGGCGCTCGAAGAGGACGTCGCGGCGCACGGCGCGTATTACGGCATCGTCTGCTGCGCGGGCGTCACGCGCGACGCCGCGTTCCCCGCGTTGACCGACGAAGACTGGGACATCGTGATCGAAACCGGCCTCGACGCGTTCTACAACGTCGTGCATCCGCTCGTCATGCCGATGGTGCGGGCGCGCAAGGGCGGCCGCATTGTGACGGTGGCCTCGGTGTCGGGGGTAACGGGCAATCGCGGCCAGGTGAACTACAGCGCGGCCAAGGCCGGACTGATCGGCGCGACGAAGGCGCTCGCGGTCGAACTGGCCACGCGCAACATCACGGTCAATAGCGTGGCGCCCGGCCTCGTCGATACCGGCATGCTCGACGACGTACCGCTCGATCACGCACTCAAGGCGGTGCCGATGAACCGCGTGGGTCAACCGGCCGAAGTCGCGGCCGTGGTCGGCTTCCTGATGTCCGACGCGGCGTCTTATGTCACGCGCCAGGTCATTGGCGTGAACGGCGGGATGGTCTGATGAAACGTGTCGTCATTACCGGCATGGGCGGCGTGACCGCGCTCGGCGAGCAGTGGGATCAGATCGAAGCCGCACTCAAAGGCGGCGTCAACGCTGTCAAGCGCGTGCACGACTGGGACTATATCGAGTCGCTGCATACGCGCCTTGCGTGCCCGCTGCCAGCGTTCAATACACCTGACTATTATCCGCGCAAGAAGACGCGTTCGATGGGGCCGGTCTCGCTCTACGCGGTGCGCGCGAGTGAGCACGCGCTCGCGGACGCGGGCCTGCTCGACGATCCGTCGATCAAGGACGGCCGCATGGGCGTGGCGTACGGGTCGTCGGCCGGTTCGGTGGAGCCGGTGCGCGCGTTCGGCAAGATGCTCGAAACGGGCTCGATGAGCGACGTGACGTCGAACAGCTACGTTCAGATGATGCCGCACACCACGGCCGTGAACGTAAGCCTCTTCTGGGACCTCAAGGGGCGCATCGTGCCGACGTCGTGCGCGTGTGCATCGGGCAGCCAGGCTATTGGCTACGCGTACGAGATGATCGCGAACGGCAAGCAGACGCTGATGCTCGCGGGCGGCGCCGAGGAACTCTCGGGGCCGGGCGTGGCGGTGTTCGACATGCTCTACGCCACGAGCACGCGCAACGACGAGCCGCAACTCACGCCGCGTCCGTTCGACGCCGCGCGTGACGGCCTCGTGGTGGGCGAGGGCGCGGCTACGCTCGTGCTCGAGGAATACGAGCATGCCGTGGCGCGCGGCGCGCGCATTCATGCGGAAGTGGTGGGCTTCGGCTGCAATTCGGACGGTGCGCATATCACGCAGCCCACGGCGGCGACGATGGCGGTCGCCATGCGCCAGGCGCTGGCCGACGCCCAGTTGGCCCCCGAATCGATCGCCTATGTGAATGCGCACGGCACCTCCACGGATCGCGGCGACGTGGCCGAGAGCCAGGCCACGGCGGAAACCTTCGGCGCGCGCATGCCGATCAGTTCGCTCAAGAGCTATATCGGCCATACGCTCGGCGCGTGTGGCGCGATCGAGGCCTGGTGGACAATCGAGATGATGAAACGCAACTGGTATGCGCCCACGCTCAACCTGACCGAGGTCGATCCGGCCTGCGCACCGCTCGACTACATCATGGGCGAACCGCGCACCATAGAGGCCGAGTACGTGATGAGCAACAACTTCGCGTTTGGCGGCGTGAACACGTCGCTGATCTTCCGGCGCGCGCGTTGAGCATGCAGACAGTTTCCGCGAGCGGCTTGCGGCGCGTGGTCGTGACGGGCATGGGCATCGTCTCGTGCCTTGGCAACACGCTCGAGAGCGTCGCCGGGAGGTTGCGTGACGGACGCGGCGGCATCACGCGCGTTCAGGCGTGGCGCGAACGCGGTTTCGCGAGTCAGCTGGCGGCAGTGGCTTCGGTGGCAGGCGAAGCGCCGTTCGAGCGCAAAGCCGAGCGTTTCATGGGCGACACGGCGCGCTTTGCCTGCCACGCCGCGCGCAGCGCCATCGCCGACGCACATCTCGACGCGCACGCGTTGCGCACGCCTCGGGCCGGCGCGGTGGTGGGCTCGGGCGTCGGCACGATGTCCGCTTACGACGCGGCCATGGAGAGCGCAATCGCGCGCGGCGTCGACCGCGTGCCACCGTATACGGTGCCGCAGGCGATGAGCAGCACGACATCGGCGAATCTGGCGCATGTGTTCGGCATGGAAGGCGTGACGTACTCGCCTTCATCGGCGTGCACGACTTCCGCGCTCGCCATCGGCCAGGCCATGCAGCTGATCCAGACGGGCCGACAGGACATCGTGCTCGCCGGCGGCGCGGAGGGCTTGCACGACAACATGACGTTGATGTTCGACGCAATGGGTGCGCTCTCGCGCGGCTTCAACGACACGCCGGAGCGCGCGTCGCGGCCCTATGACGCGCAGCGCGACGGCTTCGTGATCGGCTCGGGTGCCGGCATCCTCGTGCTCGAATCGCTCGCGCATGCGCGGGCTCGCAACGCGCACATCTACGCGGAGCTGACCGGCTACGGCCACGGCACCGACGGCGCGCAGATGGTCGCGCCGCAGGCGGGGGGCATTGCGCGCGCCATGCGCGAGGCGCTGGCCGAAGCCGGCACGCGCCCGGACTACATCAACACCCACGCGCCTTCCACGCCCACGGGCGATATTGAGGAGCTGCTCGCGCTGCGCGCCGTGTTTGGCGGCGAGGTGCCCGCGTTCTCCTCGACGAAGGCGCTCAGCGGCCATCCGCTCGGCGCATGCGGTGCGCACGAAGCGATCTACACCTTGCTGATGATGCGCGATCGCTGGATTGCGGGCGCCGTGGGCATTGAAGCGCTCGATGCGGCCGCCGCCGGCATGCCGCTCGTGCGGGAAACGCGCGACGCGCGCATCGATACGGCAATGTCGGTTTCATTCGGGTTCGGCGGCAGTTGCGCGAGCCTGGTATTTCGCGCCTGGAATGCAGTCTGAAGTTTCGGGCAACCCTGAAAATAATGAGGATTCCAATGAAAAAGACTTACCTCACGCTGAGCGCGGCCGCCATCGTCAGCCTGACGCTGGCTGGTTGCGGATCGCAACGCCTCACGCTGCCGATCCAGCCCGCCGCTGCGCTCTCAACGGGCAAAGCCGCGTCGGGCGCGAACCCCGCTACGAAGATCGACGTGTACTTCGGCGCGCAGCCGCACCCGGAAGTGGTCCGCCACGTGGGCGACGCCTCGCATTCGCTGCGGGTCGCCCGCGCGACCGACGGCGCCGAGGCCACCTGCAACAAGGCGCTCGCCAGCGCGCTCGACAAGCTGCGCGCGGACGCCCAGAACAAGGGCGCCAACGCCGTCATCAACGTGACCACGCGCTTTCACGGCACGGAAACCGGATCGGCCACCGAGTACACCTGTGGCGTGAGCCCGAGCGCGGCGGCGATCGCCGTCACGGGCGACCTCGTGGTGTTGCGGGCCAATTGAACCAACGGAGAAGAACGATGAAGAAACTGTGGATGCTCGCCGCGCTGTGCGCGGCCTTCGCGACGTCGCAAGCGAACGCACGCAATACGGTCGACACCTACCAGGTGGATGCAGCGCTCAAGAGCGAGCCCGGCAAGGTGAGCGACGATATCGCGCTGTACTTTGCGGGCCAGTCTCATCCGGCGGTGAAGAAGACGCTGGGCCAGTACTCCACGCACAAGAAGACGAACGCGTTCGGCAAGAGCGACGAAGCGGCCTGCCAGCATGTGTTCCTTTCGGCCGTGGCCGAGTTGCAGGAACGCGCGCGCAAGGAAGGCGGCAACGCGGTGATCAACATCAAGAGCAACTACAAGAACGAACTTCGAGAGAGCGCCACCGAATTTACGTGTGGCGCGGGCGCGATGATCGCCGGCGTGGCGCTCGTTGGCGACGTGGTCACGCTCAAGGGCGGCAAGTAACCCGCGGCAGGCGGCGGCGGGCCACGCGGCTCACGCCGCCTTGACGGCGGCTACGTTGACGAGCGTTTCGCGCCGCTTCCCAGGCTTGGGATGATGCAGGCCGAGACGCTCGAAGAGACCGAAATCCGCTGCACGGCTCCACCACAGATAGGGCAGCGAAACATTGCGCTCCGAAAAGCGGAAGCCCGCCGCGCGGATCATTTCGAGGTAGCCGTTGGCGCTTTTCTGCACATGCATGGGGTGGCGGAACAGCAGACGGATCACCCACGAGCGGATATACGCCTCGGTGGATTCGGCGAACAGCAGCACGCCGCCCGGCTTGAGCACGCGGTGGAACTCCGCGAGCGCGCGTTCCTGCTCGACCAGATGATGGAACGTCTGGTGGCAGAAGACGATGTCCGCGCTGGCCGTGGGTAGCGGCAGGTTCGCGCAGTCGCCGTGCAGCAGCTCGAATGCGGTTTGCGTTTTCAATGCGTCCTGGCACGTGCGCGCGGCGCGCGCAGCCAGTTCGAGCGACGCCTCGTGATAGTCGATCCCGACGATGCGGCGAGCCCGGAAAGCCTCGGCCAGCAGGCGGAACGATTTGCCCTGGCCGCAGCCGACATCGACGATTTCAGGCGCGGCGGGCAAGGGCACGTCCACGAGACGCTTGAGGTCGTTGATCGCCACGCGCAGCACGTGGTGCTCCCACGTATGCGTGCGCAAAAACCAGATGCCGAAGGCCGTTTCCGGCACGAACGGCACGTCATTTGTTTCGGAAACCGACATATTTTTTTATCCGTTGCGAATGCGGTCGTGGACGAGAATGGGGATTGTAAATGCAAGGGCAGCGCGAGGGGTGTCAAAATCACGGTTTCGCGCAGCGCAGTGCGCTTGCATTGGGCATACAGACGTAACAGGACGTGACAGAACGTAACAGGTCGCGTCAGGACGCAGTGAAGGGACAGGACTATGGAAAAGAGCACTGGAGAAGCAGTTATGACCCCATCCGTGCGACGCGAAGCCGTCGACGTGGCGATCATCGGCGCGGGCCCTTCGGGCGCGGTGGCGGCAGCCTTGTTGCGCAAGGCCGGGCGTTCGGTGCTCGTGCTCGAGCGCCAGCATTTCCCGCGCTTTTCGATTGGCGAGAGCCTCCTGCCGCAAAGCATGGCGTACCTCGAAGAGGCCGGCATGTTGCAGGCGGTCGTGGAAGCGGGCTTTCAGTACAAGAACGGCGCCCATTTCGTATGGCGCGATCAGGCGACGGCGTACGACTTTCGCGACAAGCATTCGGCGGGCTGGGGCACGACCTACCAGGTGGAGCGCGCGAAATTCGACGAGCTGCTGATCAACTGTGCCGCACAGCAGGGCGCCGAAGTGCGTTTCGGTCACACCGTGGTTGCGATGCGCACGGGCGAGGCGCCGATGCTGGAAGTCGTAGATGAAAACGAGGTGCGCTATGAAGTGCACGCGCGCTTCGTGCTCGACGCGAGCGGCTTTGGCCGTGTACTGCCGCGCCTGCTGAACCTCGAAGCGCCGACCGGCCTGCCCACGCGTGCCGCGATCTTCAGCCATGTGCGCGACGGCCTGCCGCTCGACGCGTTCGATCGCAACAAGATCTGCATCGCGACTCACCCCGAACACCGCGACGTGTGGTTCTGGATGATCCCGCTCGCGGGCGGCCGCTCGTCGGTTGGCTGTGTCGCGCACGCGGCCTTCCTCGACGTGTCCCAGGCGGAACGCGAGGCGCGGCTGCGCGCGCTCATTCGCGAGGAACCGACCCTGAACCGCCTGATCGGCGACGCACCGTTTCTCATGCCCGTGAACCAGATCGGCGGTTATTCGGCTAACGTCGAACGGCTGCATGGCCCAGGCTACGCGCTGCTCGGCAACGCTGGCGAGTTTCTCGACCCGGTGTTTTCTTCCGGCGTGACGATTGCGTTGCGTTCGGCGCACCTGGCCGTGAAGGTGGTCGAGCGCGCGCTCGGCGGCGCGGCGGTGGACTGGCAGACCGAATACGACGTGCCGCTGCGCAAGGGTATCGACACGTTCCGCGCGTTCGTCGAGCGCTGGTACACGGGCGAGCTGCAGGACATCATTTACTACCCGCGCCAGACGCCCTTGATCCGTCGGATGATTAGCTCAGTGCTTGCCGGTTATGCGTGGGACGAGAGCAATCCATACGTGGCGGACCCGGTGCGCAGGCTCAACGTGCTGCACGAGGCGTGCATGCGGTCCATGTAGTGATCGATGAAAGGCCGCTTGAGGCCGCTTGAGGCCGCTTGCCGGTTGGTACCTGCGGTGGGACGCGGGGCCAACCCGGCATGCGCGGTTTCATTGGCCCGGTGGCCGAACCGCGCCTAGCTGGATCATCAACCCGAGCGTGTCCATGATGAGGCGGGTTTCCTTGATCCTGCCGTCCTGAAAGCGGTCGATGACCATGCCCCATACCTTGACGGCGCGCCCCGTAGCGTCCACGCCGAGAAACGCGCCCTGGTGCGTGCCCGTCCACTCGAAGCGCGTTAGCACGCGATCCCCTTCTGTGAGTTGTTCCTCGACGCGCCAATGCATGTCCGGGAACGCGGCTCGCATGCCACGCACGACATCCTTGAGGCCCTCGATACCGGGACCCTGGCCGGGAAACGGCACCTGCTCGACCATGTCTTCCCAGAAGAACCGGTCCGTGGCGTCGAGTTGCCCAAGATTGAGGACTTCCTCGATAAACGCGCGAACCAAACCGCTAGTCTCGTGCATGGAATGAACGCCTCCTGGCTGGCGGAGAGTGGAAGGGGAAGCCGGTTGCTGCAGAGTAGGCTCGCACGCGCAACGGCGTACGATGGAGTCGCGCGAGAACGTGCGGTGGCGCACATTCCCGGCTTTGACGGTCAACGACTTTCACGAGCCTGAATGGCCTGTGGCTGGGTTGCCCGCGAGTTTCGCACGCCGGCGGATTGCCTTCACCTCTTCGCGTGTCAGTCCGAGCGAAACTAGAAATGCCGCGTGCGAGTCGGGGTTTTCTGCCTCGAACCCGGCATGCCATTTGTCCATTTCGTCCTCGTCAAAACCAGCGCAACGCAGCATTGAAACCCATGCGTCCTTGCCACGCTTCTTGCCGCGCCGTCTAAAAGATGGTTGCGCGAGCAACGTTGCAATGGCTTTCTGGCGTTCCTTCAGGCGCGCGATCTCGGCGGTCAATGCCATCAAATGCGCTTCGAGGATGTGTGCGGCGGCGTTGCCCTCGCGTGCGAGCAGGTCGCGTATCGCGGCCAAGGGCAGCCCCGCGGCCCGATAGGCGCAAATCGCGCGCAGGCGCTCGTATTGCGTCTCGTCATAGAGCCGGTAGCCTGCGGTGCTGCGCGCGCTCGGCATCAGCAGGCCGAGCGCTTCGTAGTGCAGGAGCGAAGAGCGCGAGAGTCCTGCCTCGCGCGCCAGTCTTCCGAGAGTAATGCGTGTCATGACGGCAAGGGAAGTCTGTCGGGTTCGAGAAAGCCACAGCGCGCTTCGGAGCGCGCCAGCAATTCGGGCGAGTAATGTTCAGCGACGAGCGCGCGGCAATCGCTGGCAAATACCGGTGCATGGGCGAGAAATGCCTCGAACGAACGCGATGGATTCGCAGCGCCCGCATGCGCCATGAGCCGGATCAGCGCTTCGGTCATTGTACGGTGGTATCGATCGGGTGCGCCGAGATGGGCGGCGTAGTGCGCAATGCCGGCGCAGGTCCGCTCAATGGCTTCTTCGAGCGGGTGACGCTGCAAGTAAATCCACGTTACGCGCAAATGATTGCGATGATTGAACGCCGCGGGCGGCAACTGGCAAGAGAGAAAGGCTTCGAGGAAGGCGTCGTCGGTGAGATGCCGGGTCGTTTCCATGTGTTTCGACACAATGTTCGTTGAACAGAGTGCCGATGGTGAAGGTGACTACGGTAGTCGGGTCAAGCGGATTTTTTCGGGCAGTGAAACACCGAGAGGAATGCAAAAGCCTGATTTGCAATCCTCCCGGTTTTCCGCTTAATGCGTAGGTTCGCTACGCACGCGTTCATGTTTCGTGATCTATCGCGGCACCCCGATACCGGCCCGCCAATCAGAAGTTGCCGAAGAAGCCGCGCGCCGCGACCATGCAGAACGGCGCGACGATGTCGGCGTGGTAGGCCTGGAGGACGGCGGACATTCCGCCGTCCTTTGCGCCGGCCTGGACCGCCTGTGCGGCGACTGCCGCTTCGGCCTGCGCAAAGCCGGCCTTCACTGCGGCAAACGGGTCGTTCGCACCGGGCGCGGAGTCGACATCCAGCACGCTCGTCAGGCCAGGCGCGACGTTGGCGTTTTTCCAGTAGGCCTGCTCGATTGCCGCGTTGAAAAAGAACACGGTCGGGTCGAGGTGGCCGCCGCATAGCAGCACTGGCGAGCGCGGCACCCAGTTACGCAGATCGTTGCGCTTGAACGCCTGCCGCAGCGGCTGCGCCGGACTGGCAGCCGGAGCCATCGCAGCGCTCGGCGAGGGGTACGCGCCGTCCGGATTGACGATCTGATCTTCGAGCATGCTCAGACGATAGCTATTGCGCACGAGATTCGCGGTGCCGAATCCCAACGCGAATAGCGGCGTCAATTGCACAGGCGCGAGGGGCGGTGCAAGCGGCGGCGTCAACGAAGCGAACTGTGCCGCAGGAGGCGTGCTGCTGAAGAGTTGCGTCGCAGGCAATTTGCCTTCGGCGAACAGCGTGTCCAATGAGGTGACGCTCGGCAGCAGATTCTCTATACCGGAGGCGTAGGCCGCTTCGAAAAAGTCGCCTGGCTTGCGATAGATATTGCCGTAGGCATGCTGGTAGCTCGTGGTTACCAGCACCGTGAAGATCGTCGAGCCGAGGTCGACCTCGCCCTGAACCAGCGCGTCTGCCATGGCGCCCAGCGCATACGGACCGGAGCCGGGCGCGGAAGCCGTCACGTTGATGCCGGCCGCCTGCAGCGCGCGATGTGTGGCGAGCGCCACGTAGCCGCCCTGCGAATAGCCGGTCACGAACAGCTTGCCGTTCTCACGCGTCTTGTTTGCCGGGCCGGGAAGCGCCATTGCAAAGCGGGCCGCGCGCAACGAATCGATTACATCGGCCGATTGCTGGTCGCCGTTCAGATACGGGTGGTACGGCAATGGCGAGCCCGCGTAGCCGGCATAGTTGCTCGCCACCACGACATAGCCTTGCGCGGCGTAGATCGCCGCCACGGCAATGCCTTCGCCTGCGCCGTCGCCGTTGGCCGGGTCCGTTTGCGTTATGTCGGCGATGTTGTAGTTGCGGTAGGTCGTGGTTCCGTGCGCATAGAGCATGAGTGGGCGCGGACCGGTGCACGAGGCGCCGCCGCCTGGAATCATCAGCGCAGCGCTCGACATCGTGGGTTCGCCCGCGCCGCCTATCGTGAGGTAGCGGAAGTACTTGATTTCGATGTCGCAGCGCGGCGTGCCTGCAACCTGCAGCAATTGCTGACCCGTTGCGTTCGTTCCCAGCAGTTTCGTGAAGTCAGCCGCGCTCAGGCGCAGGCTCGTTCTCTGTTCGACCAACTGGCCGCGGAAAAAGCAGCTCAACCCACTACAGGTCGAACCGGCCTGCACGACAACGCTGGCACTCGACAAAAAGAGAGTCAGCAGTACCCAACCCGTCTTTAGCATCGCTCCTCGCATTTCACGCTCCGTTTTTGTTGGTGTTCGGAAAATGGGGCTGCCTTGCAGAGTCAAACGAGTATAGGTAAACAGAATCGCGGATTGCTACTTGTTGCGGGAACAATTTTCCAGTGAAGCGCTTTATGAAGAATTGTCGATGGCGCTTTATGGCCGGCTGCGATTCCATGTCATTAAACGTCTATCGCACATCAATCAAAGAGGCGAATTGAAAGTCTTCAGTGCCAGTTTCACGGGCGTTCTGACCAACGCGGTGCAGAACATCATGCGCGACTTCGCGCTATACATGCTCGGCCTTAGCTCGGCGCACGCAACGCCGGGCTGACATTCAGACCGAATCGAAACGATCGCGGGCGTGTCGCTCGCTGCCGTGCCCTATGGAATCAGCGTAGAGACCTGCCCAGGCTGAACCACTTTGATCACGCCGCCCCACATGCACACGAGCGTAGCCTGAGCATCCAGCGCCGGCATCGCGCCTAGCGTGACGGTGGGCGCGCCACCTGGAATCCAGGGCGACGGCGTGGCCGGAACACAGGGCATGGGCGTGAACACGCCCAGCGCCGCGGCTGTCGCAGCGATCACCGTGGGGTTCGCCGGGCTTTGGCACAGGGCGAACGGCGTGACATTGGCGATGGGAATCGAGTCGGCAATCGTTGCGGCGGGCACGCCGCTCACGAGCACACGATTAATGGGCATCACGTTGAGCGTGCCCGGCGCACCGCCAAAGGAACATTGCAGCGTGGCGCCGGCGCAGACTTGCGGACTGGTCATCGTGTGGCTCCTTTTCAAACTCAGACCGAAGACGGATTGGCGAGCGATTGCCACCATTGCTTCCAGCGCGGCAGCGGCTTGCCGTCCGCCGCGATCGGTCGTCGGTCGTCGGTATAGCGCTGCGCAGCTTCGAGCGGCTTGCCCGCGCTGAACGGCTGGCGCAACGCAAGGCAACCATTCGGATGGAAGCGCTGCAGGATACCGTGCAATTTTCCGTTGCGGTAATGCGCTTCTTCGAGCAGCGTGCCGTCGGCCAGCCACGTGCGCGAGATGCCGTGCAGCACGCCGTGCGCATAGTGCGCTTCGCGCTGGATCTTGCCGTCGGGGAAATAGAAAAGTGCCTTGCCGTCGAGCTTGCCGCCTGCGTACTGCACTTGCGCCGAGGGATTGCCCTCAGGATAGAAGTAGGTCGCCGGACCGCTGAGCACACCATTGGCATAACGAATCATTGCCACCGGACGTCCTTCGGATTCGATGCGCACCGGGCCGTGCAGCGCGCCGCCCAGCGTCGCGCCTTCAATGCGCGTGTCGTCGCGCTCTATCGTGACCGGCTGGATCGTCTCCATGTTCGCCTCAATTGATCTTCACAATGCCGCCCTTGACCACCAGCATGCCGCCGCCGTCCACCGTCTGCTGCACGGCGCCCTTGTTCGTCACGCTCTGCGCCTCGTTCGAAAGCGTGCCGTCCGACTTGTTGGTCAACGACGTCCCGGCCTGATTCGTGAGCGACACGGCAGCCTGATTCGTGAGCGACGCGTCGCTCTTCGCCGTGAGGTTGCCCGTGCTTTGCAGCGTGAGCGTGCCGCTTACCTTGATGGTGAGGTTGCCGTCCACGGTGAGCGTCATGTTGCCCGTCACGGTCTGATCGAGATTGCCGCCCACCGTGCGCGTTTCGTTCCCGCCGGCTTTCACGGTGCGCGCGCCTTTGATGTCGACGGTTTCGTCGCCGGTCTTCACCGTCGTGCTGCGGTTGCCTTGTTCGACCGAGAGGGTATCGTTGCCTTCCTTGATCGTATGCGTGCGATCGTTCTTGATCGTGCTGGTTTCGTTGTGGTCGATGGTCCACGTGGCGTCGTTGATCACCTTGGCGTTCAGGTCCTTCTGCGCCTGCAGGAAGACTTCCTCGCTGTCCTGCTTGTCTTCGAAGCGTAGTTCGTTGAAGCCGTTGCCGCCTTTCGAGGTGTTCGTCTTGATGCCGGATTGCGTCTGGTTGTCGGGCAGCGTATAGGGCGGGAGGTTCGCGCCGTTATACACGCTGCCCGTGATAAGCGGCCGGTCGGGATCGCCGTCGATAAAGCTCACCACGACCTCGTCGCCCACGCGCGGCATGAACTGCATGCCAAAGCGCTTGCTCGCCCAGGGCTGCGCCACGCGAATCCAGCACGAACTCTGTTCGTCGTTCTGGCCGTCGCGGTCCCAGTGAAACTGCACCTTCACGCGGCCATACTGATCGGTCCACAACTCCTCGCCGCTCTTGCCGACCACCGTCGCGGTCTGCGTGGGCATGAAGGGGCGCGGCGTCGTGCGCGCGGGGCGCCAGGTCGTCGCGAAGGGAAACGCTTCGAAGCGGTTGCGATAGCGGCTGTGATCGGCCTCGTGAATCACGCTGCGCACGACCCATTCGATGTTGGCGTCGCTGGAATCGTGGTCTGCGAGCGTGAAACGGCAGCCGGGCGCGAGCGCGCGGCAATCGCTTTCGCCGATGAGCAGCCGCGTGGGCGCGCGCAGTGCATCCACGCGATGCTTGGAGAGCGTGGAGCCGTCACTGCTGGTGGTGTAGCGCCCCGGGTACTCGTACACGCTGTGTCCGTTCGATGCCGCTTGTGCCTGCGAGTAGAGCTGAGCGCTCGGCGTTTCCCACGCGTAATCGGTATGCGAGAAGAGGCCGGAGGCGGTCTCTTCAACGATCTCGCAGTGAACGATCTGCGTCGATTCGCGTGCGCCGCTCGTGCCGCCCGTGTAGTGCAGCGTCGCGTCACCGGGCAGCGGCGTGAAGGCGTCGTTGCTGTCGGCAATGACGAGCGTATGGCTGCCCGTATCGTGACGGAAGAAGTAAAACCAGCCTTCCTCTTCGCACAGACGGCTCACGAACGCGAAATCCGACTCCGCGTACTGCACGCACCATTCGCGCGTGGCGGGCGTGCCCGTGACCGAGAACGAGTAGTCCGTCAAGCCATGCCCCGCCAAAACGGCCTCGATGATTTCCTGTGCGTTTTTGCCTTGAAATATGCGGTTGTTGCGCGAGAGCGTGAGGAGCCAGAGCCACGAACGCAGCTCCAGCGTGAAGTGGCTCGCGTCCACTGTCGAGGGTAACTGCGCGGCGCGCGTGCAAACGGCGTCGATAAGGCGCGGCGACGCGCCCCACGCGAGCGAGAGCGTGGCATGATTCCCGGTCATGCCCGAGGGCGCGGGCGGCGGCAATCCGCCATGGGCGCGCAGTGTCAGCGCGGTGGGGGCGTCCAGCGCCTCGCGCGCTTCGAAACTGGCGGGAAAGAGCGTGCTGAACGCACTTCCGCTCAGGCTGATGCGCGCGTCGGTGTCGGCGGAGATGGGGCGGTTCATCGCGTGGATCAGGTTTGGCTGTATGCGGTGTGGCGGTTTGGATGCATCGTCATTCGAGCGCCCACTGCGCGAGCGTGCCAACCAGCTCGTTCATGAGCACGTTGTCGATTTCGCGCGCGCCGCCCGCGGCGCGGCAGCGCGCGAGCACGGCGTCGATGATCCGGCTGTCGAAGGCGAACTGCTTGCCCGTGGCGTCGCGGTAGCGCATGCGCAGCTGCTCGAGCTTCTTTTCGATGATGGCGCGCAGCACGGTGTCGTCGAGCGCGGCATACGGCACGGCAGTCATGCGCGCGAGGAACGCGGGGCGAAACGCGTGCAGTAATTCTTCGTGCAGCCGCCGCGCAAAGGCGTCGGTGGCGAGCGTCGCGGCTGGCGTATTGAGCAGCAGTTCGGCGCCAACGTTGCTGGTCGCGAGAATCACGGTGTTGCGAAAATCCACCACGAGCCCGGTCCCGTCTTCCATCACGCCCTTGTCGAACACGTTGTAGAAGGCTTCGAGCACATCGACGTGCGCTTTCTCGATCTCGTCGAGCAGCACGACACTATAAGGACGCCTACGCACGGCCTCGGTGAGCTGCCCGCCGCTCGCGTAACCCACATAGCCCGGCGGCGCGCCGCGCAGCTGCGAGACGGCATGCGCTTCCTGATACGCGGCGAGATCGATCACGATGAGATTGCGCTCGCCGCCATAGAGCGCGTCGGCGAGGGCGTAGGCCGTCTCGGTCTTGCCGACTCCCGTTGGCCCCACCAGCAGGAACACGCCGACGGGGCGCAACGGGTCGGCGAGCCCCGCGCGCCAGGCCTGAATGCGCATTGCGATACGGTCGAGCGCCGCATCTTGTCCGACGATGCGCTGCGCGAGACGGCCCTTGAGCGTGCGCACGGCGTGGGCCTCGTCGGCGAGCATCTTGCCCACCGGAATCCCAGTCCAGCTCGCGATCACGGCAGCGATGGTTTTCGAATCCACGCACACCGGGACCATGGGGTCGTCGTCGCGAATCGCTTCGAGGCCGCTTTCAAGGCGCGCCAGTTCGGCGGCGAGGTCTTCGCGCGGGTCGGCGGCCTCGTTGCTTTCGTTCGCATCCTCGCTGTCTGGCGGTTCCTGCGCGCCGGCGCTGGAAGTCTCGCGCGGGTCGGCTTCGAGAGCGGCAAGGCGCGCGCGTACCGCGAGAATCTCGCGCACGGTCGCCGCCTCATCGTGCCAGCGCGCTTCCAGCGTTTCGACGAGCGCGGCGTTGTGCGCATGTTCGGCTTCGAGCACGGCGAGGCGCTGCGAGTGGTTCGCGCCCAGCACCGTTTCCGTGCGCAGGCGCAGCAGTTCGTCGTCGAGCGCGCGCTGCCGGTGCCGGGCCGCTTCGAGTTGCGGCGGCGTGTCGTGCTGCGCGAGCGCCACGCGCGCGCAAGCGGTGTCGAGCACGGCGATCGCCTTGTCGGGCAGCTGGCGCGCCGAGATGTACCGGTGCGAGAGCTTCACGGCATCGACGATGGCGGCGTCGAGAATCGTCACGTTGTGATGCGCCTCGAACTTTTGCGCCAGCGCGCGCAGCATGGCGATGGCGGTGGGCTCATCGGGCGCTTCGATCTGCACGAGCTGGAAACGCCGCGCGAGCGCCGGGTCGCGCTCGAAGTACTTCTTGTATTCGAGCCATGTCGTGGCCGCGATCGTGCGCAGCTCGCCGCGCGCAAGGGCGGGCTTGAGCAGGTTCGCGGCGTCGCTGCCGCCTTCCGCGCCGCCCGCGCCGATCATCGTGTGGGCCTCGTCGATGAAGAGCACAACGGGGCGCGGGGAGTGCCGCGCCTCGTCGATCACCGCGCGCAGGCGCCGCTCGAATTCGCCTTTCAGGCCCGCGCCCGCCTGCAGGAGCGCGAGGTCGAGCATGCGCAGCGAGACCTCGGCAAGCGGCGGCGGCACGTCGCCCGCCGCAATGCGCAGCGCGAGGCCTTCGACCACGGCGGTCTTGCCCACGCCGGGCGCGCCCACGAGCAAGGGGTTGTTCTGACGCCGCCGCAACAGGATGTCGAGCGTCTGGCGGATCTCCGCATTGCGCCCGATGATCGGGTCGATGCGTCCCGCCCGCGCTTCGGCGGTCAGGTCGAGCGTGTATTGGTCGAGCAGGGGGCGCGCGGGCGTGGCAGGCTCCAGTGCACCCGTTAGCGCGGGGATGTTCGCGTTGCCGTCCATAGCGGCTTCGAGCGGCGCGTCAGGCGGCGCCGGCACGAGGGGCGCAAGCGGAGCAAGCGGGGCGGCCGCATCGCTCGGCGCAAGCCACACAGCGAAGTTGGCGCGCAGCGCCGCGCTCGCCACGCGCAGCAGCGTTGGCGCCGCATGCACGGTGCGAGCGCGCAGCGCGTCGTTTTCGAGCAGCGCGATGAGCAGCGTCGCCGCACGCACGCGTGGCTGCTGGAGCACGACGGTGGATTGCACGAGCGCGTCCTGGAGCCACACGAGCAGGTCGGGCGAGAACGACGGCATGCCGGTGTTGCCGCGCTTGAAGCGCGCGATGGCGATGCGGATTTCGGCGGCGAGCGCGGCGCGGTCCACGCCGAAGTGCGGCAGCACGCACGCGAAGTCGCCGCCCTCGGGTTCGGCGAGCGCGAGCAGCCAGTGCTCGATTTCGACCACGAAATGCGTCTCGCGCAGGCATTGTTGCGCGGCGCGTTCGAGTGCTTCGCGCGGCTCGCGCTCGAGGCGCGCAACGAGCGTCTTGAGATCGAGCGTCACGGCGCGGTACGCCCCTGAGTGTCGTCGGGCGCAAGGCACGTGAGACGCGCGGGCGCCGATTCCGCCGCGCCGGCCCAGGCGGTCCAGCCTAGCCGCATAGGCGCGTGCCGTGCGAGGCGTGCGCGCGGCAATTCGCCTGCGCCGAGCTGCAGTTCGAGATGTACCTTGAGTTCGGCGCCGAACCACTCGGCGGCCAGCGAGTGCAGCGCTTCGTGGGCTGGCGCGCCCGGCAGGAATGCTTCGTACTGCTCACGCCTGAGCGGACCGAGGCGCACGCGGATGCCCTGGTGTTCGTCCCAGATCCTCGTGCCCGCAACGGCGTCCTGGCCGAGCCGCCGGTTGCGGCCGCCGGAGCCGATGGCCGTGCGGCTCGCGCTCGGCAGCGTGCGCCAGCCGCCTGCGAACGGTGTGGAGCGCACGTGCACGCGGAAGTGATGGAGCACCATCACATCGAAACCCGCGAGCGATCGCCGGCGGTTCGCAAAGAGGCCCGCGCGCGCCAGTACGGCGCGCATGTCGAGCGGCTCGGGTGGCGGCGGCGCTGCTTGCGCCTCTTGCACTGGATGGTTGCCGTACGGGAGCAAACTCAGCGAGGCGTTGCCCGTGAGCGCGCGCAGCACGACGTCAGCCGAACGCTGCGCCGTGGCCGGCAGCGGTTCGGCGCTGCGGTACTTGCGCTGCGCGCGATAGAGCAGCGCCAGCAGCCGGTGCTGGAAGATGTCGAGAAACGCCGCCGCCGAGCGGTCTTTGCGGCGCAGCCGGTCCTGCAGCCATTCCTGCCACGCGCCGGGCAGAGGACCGTTCGGGCCGCCCAGCGCGAACGCATTGACCTGGAGTTGAGGCGGCCCGGCATGTTCGGATTGCGCGGCGGCTTCTTCGCCCGCATGCGGCTCAAAAGCGAGCGAACGCGGCAGGCCGCGCCGCAATGGCCCGAGCGCGCTCGCGGGAAACGCGGGAGAGAGATTGCCGCTCAGCGCCAGCGCTTCCTGGCCGGGGTCGAGGCCGGTGCCGAGCGGCTGGGCATGCGGCTGCAGCAATTCGAGCAGGCGCACGGCCTGCGTGAATTCGAACGCATGCGGCTCGTCGAACAGCCGCTGCGTCAGAGAACGAGCGGGCTGCCCATCGTCGGCCGCCATGTGCGGATCTCCCGACCGTCGCGTACGAGCGAGGTCTGTACGAAACGGTTGACGCTCGCATAGAGCGAGAAGAATTGCGCGAGCACGCCAGAAAAGAGCACGGTGCTCGCGCCCACGAAGCTCGCGTCGTCGAGTTCGATACGCACGCCAAGGCCATTGCGCCAGCCGCGCCAGCGGTCCGAGCCGACATGCGCGACGATGGGTTCGCTCGACACCGCCACGAGTCCCGCGATCTGGCGCTGTGAGGGGGCATGTGCACCGAGATTGTGGAGCATGAGCATTTCGCGCAGTGACTGCAGCGCCTGCGGGCCCTCCACGATCGACGCATGGTTCAGCACGAGTTGCGACACGAGACGCCAGCGCGACGTGCCGTCGAGCGCGGCCACGATTTGCGACGTGGGCCGATGCGCAATGCGCACCTTCGCCACGGGGCCGGGCACTTCGAACGACAGCGCGGCGCCCGGCGCGAGCCGATGCGCCAGATGACGATTGGTGCACAACAGGTCCGCGGTGAGCGTGCGCGCCGCAGGGGCGGCGGGATTGAAGCGCGTGTCGACGAAAGTGAGCATGACATCGCTGCCGGGGCGCGACGCATGCAGGCCGCTCACGCGCCGCGCGTACCAGTAGACGGCAGAATCCGCACCGTGCATCGAGCCGTACCAGGGCGGCACGTCGGTGACCGTGCGGCCGGCCACGGCGCGCACATTGCGTATGGCGTAGATCTCGGTGCTCGATTCACGGTGCGCGTCGGGACTCACGCGCATTTCGCGCGCGGTGCCGTCGGGCCGCAACGGTTCGGAGGTGCGCGCGAACAAATTGAGCGCGGGAGCGCAGCCGAGCTGGATATCGTCGGTGTGCAACGTAAAGCGTCCGCGCGGGGCCGCCGTGAAGCCGATCACGAGGTCGAGGCTTTCACCGGCATCGGCAGGCGGCTTGAACGGCAGGTCGAAAAACGCGAACTTCTCGGGAAACGCGAAGTACTCGACCAGCAGACGGCAGGCTGGATGCGCGCCGTCTTCGAGCGGCAGGAGCGCGTCGTTCTCGTCGAAGCCAACCGGGCTCGGCAGACCTCGTTGCGCGCGCAACGTTGCGTCGGGTGCTTGCAGCCAGGTAGCGGCGCTGTGCGCGCCGAGCAGATCGTAGAGTGCAGCGGACGTAACGGGCGAGCCCGTGAGGCGCACCCGCAGTCGCTCGATCGGCAGCGTGCCCAGCTTGTGCGGCCCGGTGCTGCGCAGCGTGAGACGCAGCGCCGATTGCAGCGACGCATTGCTCGTGAGCGCCTGCGCTTCCTCGGCGTCGAGCAACTGGGCCGCGGCGAGGGTAAGCGGCCAGAGCATGACGTCGCTGCTCGTGCGCCAGTGGATCGACGTGCCGCTCGCGTCCACGTGCATGAGGGGCGTGTCGCGCGGCACGCGAAACCCCGCGGCGATGCTGCCTTGCGTGGGGTCGGGCTCGAACTGCACGATCGTCATGGAAGGCACGGGCCGCGACGCGTACGGATAAAACTGTTCGAGCAGGCCATCCGTGAGCGTGGTGTATTCGTCGTCGAGCGTGCGCTGGATGCGCGCGGTGAGGACCGCGAAGCTTTCGATCAGGCGTTCGACGTTCGGATCGGCGCTTTCGCCGGGGCCGAGTTCGAGCCGCCGGGCGATCTTCGGATAGCGCTGCGCAAAGCCTTCGCTCGCGCGGCGCAGATAGGTCAGTTCGCGCTGGTAGTAATCGAGCAGTTGCGCATCAAGCGAGTCGTTCATCGACGATCCCGATGGACTGCGTGTCGCCATGCTGCCCGGCGACGTAGGTGACCACGTGCTCCACGCCGTCGCTGCCGCGCAGCGTTCCGCGAATGCGCAGGCACAGGCGCCACGGCGCGGCGGCATCCGCTTCGATTGTCACGCGCGGGCCGTGAAGGCGCGGCTCGAACGCGCGGATAGCCTCGGCCACTTCGCGCTCGATCACGGCCCGGTCTTCCGCGCGCGCCGCGCTTTGTCCGCTCCAGTCGGGCAGGCCATACAGCAGCACGTCCGGCGCGCGTGGCACGCGTGGCGTGCCGCGGCGCGTATTGAGCAGGCGCAGCAGCTCCGCGCGGACCGACGCACGCAAACCCGCCGCATCGAGCGTGCGCGCGGCGAGTTCGTCGACGGACTCGTGCGCGTCGAAAGGCGCATCGTCGGCCAGCCGCTCGAAGAGCGGCATGGGCGCGACGGCGATGAAGGGGCGGACGTTCGCCACAGGCGCGCGCTAGCCCGCCGCCTTCACGACCTTGTTCGCGGCCAGGTCCCACGTGGAAGCCGCGGTGCCTTCCTTGGTGGCGTCGTCTTTCTGCGCGGTGAACTCCCACTTGATCTTCGTGAAGTTCAGCGAGAGCGTTTCCACGGGCTTGCCGCCCGCGCCGCCCGAGACGCTCACGTTGCTCAGCACGACATTGTTCAGCGTATAGGTGATGAACGGCATGACCTTGCCGTCGCTTTCGGCGGCGTTGCGGCCCACTACGACGGACGCGCTGGCAATGGGTTTGCCCGAGCAGCAATATTCGTTGAGCGTGGGCGTGGCGACGTCGACAAACTTCGTCACGGTGAATTCGCCGATATGGGGCTTGCCCGACGTGCGCTCCGAATTGCTGACGTCGTTCGTCACCTGCATCGCCACATTGTGGCTGTACGACATCAGCTCGATCTTGTCGGCATAGCCTTCCAGCGTGCACTCGCCTTTGATATCGGCGCCCAGGTCGAGAATGATCGAATCCATGGTTTGCTGCTCCCGAAGCAGTAAAGGAACACGCGGGCCGCGTGCGCGGCGCCAGGCGCGTTCAGGGACCAGGGGCGCTCATGCGCCGCCTGGCCGTCGTGTCTTCATCGAATCGTTTGTCGTCGCTGCTGGATCAGGCGGCAGCCGGCGGCGGCAACGTCGCCACGAGCCGGATCGACGCGGTGAGTTCCTCGAGCTGGAAATGCGGCCGCAGGAACACCGTCGCGCGGTAAGCGCCAGGCTTGCCGGGCACCTCGGTCACGTCCACACGCGCCTCGCGTAGCGGATACTGCGCCTTGATTTCCTGCGGCGCGTTGTCGTTCACGAGCACGTAGTCGGCAATCCACGTGTTGAGGTAGCTGCGCACGTTATCGCGCGTCATGAAGCTGCCGACCTTGTCGCGCATGATCGCCTTGATGTAGTGCGCAAAGCGCGAAGCCGCGAGGATATACGGCAGCATGGCCGAAATGCGCGCGTTCGCCGTGGCCTCGGGCGTGTTGTAGAGCGCCGGCTTGCAGGCGGTCTGGCCGCCGAAGAACACGGCCATGCCCTCGTTCTTCTTGTGCACGAGCGCAATGAAGCCGAGCGAGTCGAGCTCCTTTTCGCGGCGGTCGGTGATCGCCACTTCCGTGGGGCACTTCATGGCTTTGTCGCCCGAGGCCGTCTGGAAGATATGGTCCGGCAAGCGCTCGACGGCGCCGCCGCCTTCCACGCCGCGGATCGCCGCGCACCAGCTGTATTGGGCGAATGCGTTGGTAATGCGCTGCGCAAGCGCGTACGCGGAGTTGCCCCATAGATATTTCGAGTGGTCCGTGCCGTCGACGTCCTCGAAGAAGTTCATGCCCTCAACCGGGTTGCTGTCCGGATGATAAGGACGCCGCATCAAGATGTGCGGGAGCGTGAGCGCGACATAACGCGAGTCTTCGCTCTTGCGGAATTCGCGCCAGCGGGCCATGTCGATCGTCTCGAAGACCTTGGAGAGATCGCGCGGCACGCCCAGCTCCGTAAAGCTCGACATGTCGAAGAGTTGCGGGTGGGCCGCCGAAATGAACGGCGCATGCGCGGCGGCGGCCACGGAGGCGAGCTTTTCGAGCAGGCTCACGTCGGGCGTCTGGCGCGTGAAGTAGTAGTCGCCCACGAGCACGCTGAACGGAAAGCCGCCGAAGGTGCCGTATTCCTCTTCGTAGATCTTCTTGAATAGCGCACTGGTGTCGACGTCGATGGCCTTCTCGAGATCGTTCTGCAGGTCTTTCTTCGAAGCGTTCAGGAGGCGCAGCTTCAGGCGCGTGCCCGTTTCCGAGCCTTTCACGAGAAAGTGCAGGCCGCGCCACGACGACTCCAGCGCCTGCATGTCGGGGTGGTGCAGGACCTCGTTGAGCTGCTCGCTGATCAGTTCGTCGATCTTGCGGATGTGGTCGTTGATCATCGCCACGGTGTCGCGGCTGATGGTCATGTTCTTGTCGAGCACCTGCAGGGCGAACTCGGCGAGCAACTCGCGTGCGTGCTGCTGCTGCTCCTCGTATTGCGCCATGCGCCCTTCGTGCACGATGCGGTCGAGCAGCGTGACCGTACCCGCCTGCGCGGTCGCGGCGGCCTGAATGTCGGACATGATCGTCTCCTCGTGTTGGGCTTAGCTCGCCGGCGTGTCGCTGGCAGGGGCAGGGGCGTCGCCTGACTCCGGCGGCGGCAACTGCGCGGTGGGCGTGTCCTGCGGGTGCGCCGAGCGGATTTCGCTCAACCCCTTCGGGTCGTGCACCACTTCCTGGAGGAGCTTGTCCAGTTCGTCGTTGCCGTCGAGCTTGGTGAGGAGGTCGCGCAGGCGCAGCCGCGCGTCGTAAAGCTGTTTGAGCGGGCCGATCTGCTGAACGATGCTCACGGGATCGAAGTCGTCGATATGCTCGAACTTCAGCTCGACATTGATCTTGCTGCCGTCGGCGGCGAGCGTGTTGTCGACCTGCAGCGTCACGCGCGGCCCGATCGACTTCATCACGTCGTTGAAGTTGTCGCGGTCGATGTCGACGAAGCGGCGCTCCGTCATTTTCGGCAACGGCTCGACGGGCTTGCCGGACAGGTCGGCAAGAATGCCCACGACGAGCGGCAGCTCGCGCTTTTCGATGGCGTTGCCCGTTTCGACGTCGTACGTGATCTGGACACGCGGCGGTCGGTTCCGTTCGAACCAGTGCTGGGTACTGTCGGCCATGGTCACCTCGGTGGCGGTCGTTCTTCTAATGCGTTGTGCAACGGGAGGAGATGCGCGTTTGTCGTCAATCTGCCTTTTTCATGATGCATTTTCTTTAAGACGACAATGGGCCGCAAAACGTAATTAAACGATTGCGCGATCCACTCCCGGTCCTTCAGAAAAAAGCACAGCTAAAGCATGCCCCCGGATTCGTCAGACGAGAGCATTCACGGCGTTAAGCGTCGCGCTGCCTGGTTCTCAGCTTGTCCTTCGTCGCGCGAGACGTGAAGATAGACGGTCAGGACTTTAGAACAGTAAACGGGGAAATTCAAAGTATATTTACGGCGCATATACAGGATTCCTTTCAAGTTTATTGACTTATTCTTTTTGAATTGGTCGATTAGAAAATCGTTATTGCAATGACAAGTGGGGCGCTTGTAGACTACGCGCAAAACAGCTTGCGCAGCAGAACATGCGTCTTGATTAGAAATACGAACTAGCATGAATTCTCCTGCGCGCGGGCAGGAGGCATCGCAGACAAGAGGCGACGCAAACAATGGGGATTGCGCAGTGATCACCACGTTATTCGCGGGCGCGTCGCGCGCCGCGCAGCCGCACGGCTGGCGCGCCGCCACGCTCGTGCTGCTTGCGCTCGCGCAGTTGCTCGCGGCGTGCTCGTCGCTGCCCAAGGTACAGGTGGATACCCTGGCCATTGCCGTTTCCATTCAAGCGAATCAGGACACGCCCATTGCCGTGGACGCCGTGCTCGTGCGCAATCCCCAGTTGCTCGACGCGTTGCTCGGTTTGCCTTCGGCGAAGTGGTTCGCGCAGCGCGATCAATGGCGCCGCGACCACCCCGAGGACATTACGGTCGTGTCGTTCGAAGTGGTGCCGGGTCAGCAGATCGCGGCGGCGCCGTTTCCGTTTGGCGGCAAGCGTGGCGCTGGCGTCGTGGTGTTCGCGGACTACCAGACACCGGGCGCGCACCGCGTGAGGCTCGACACGGGGCCCGCTCACGCGCTGCTGCTGCTCGGCGACCAGGATCTGAGCGTGCAGGCCTCGCATTGATGTGACGCCCATGTGTCATGTGAAGGTGTCGCGCAATGGTGCGGCAACACTGAACGACGGAACGTTTAGCAATAGAAAGCAAACACATCATGCGAACTTCGTTTCCCGATCCGGTCTGCTGGTTCGACGGCATGCCCTTGCTGCCGCAGCATTTCCAGACTCAGGCGCTGCACGCGGCGGGGCACGCCGCGCTGCTCGCCAGCGCCGCGCGCGCGCACTACTGGGGCGTGCTTTCACTCGAGCACGACGCCGCGGGGCTTGCCCAGGGGCTCGTGCGCATCAGTGCGCTGGAGGCGATCATGGCCGACGGTCTCGCCATTCGGCACACGCCGCACGACCCGGTGCTGGAGATCGACGTGAGCCACGCGTTCAGCGCGCCGGATGAAGCGGTCACGATCTATCTCGCGGTGCCGCCGCTATACCGCGGCGGGCAGCTCGATCCGCAGACCGGGCGCTACACCCAGCGCGAGAGTCCGGATGTTCCCGATCTTGTCTCGGGCGGCGAGCCCGCTTCGATCACGACATGGTCGCCGCGCCTGCACCTCATGACCGATCTCGGCCGTCACGAATTCGACCGCTTGCCGCTCATGTGTGTGAGGCAGCAGGGCGGCGGCGTGGCGATTGCGGACTACGCGCCGCCGTGTCCGTTCGTGCGCGCCGACTCGGTGCTCGGTCAACGCGTGATGCGGCTGCTGCTGCGCGTGCGCGAGAAATGCGTGTTCCTGGCCGGGCGGCTGCAGGCGGCGCAGCGTGCCGAGGAGCGCGACGACACCGCGCAGATCGAGCGCCAGCTCTGCGCACTCTGGAGCCGCCTGCCCGAAGTGGAGGCGACGCTCGTCACCGGCATCGCGCATCCGGCCGAGCTGTATCGCGCCGTTGCCGGCATGACCGGCGCGCTCGCGGCGTTGCGCCCGGAGCGCGGGGTGCCCGCCTTCGCGACGTTCGATTACATGGCGCTGCTCGCGTCGTTCGATCCGCTGCTCGAATGGGCGGACGAAGCGCTCGCAACGATCCGCCAGGGTTATCGCGTACGCGCGTTCACCGAGGAGGGTGGCAGCTTCTGGATCGCGCCGCCGTTCGAAAGCGGCGGCAACGTTGCGCGCGAACTCGTGATCGGTTTGCGCATGCCGCCTGACGCCGGCGAGCACGACGCGAGCGTGTGGCTCGATCATGCCGTTGTCGCGTCGCGGCCCTACGTGCCCACGCTCGCGCGGCAGCGCATGCGGGGCCTCGCGCGCCGCCGCCTCGCGCGCGAGGAGCGCGCCGCCTACGCGACCGGAGACGACACCACGCTCTTCGCGGTGGGCGTGGAGGACGCGTGGTTCGACCGCGCGCAGCCGTTGTGCATCGAGGTCCGCACGAGCGTGCCAGGCCGCGCGCCCTGGGCCGTGCAGCTTTTCACGCCCACGGGCGACGCCGACGACGACGCGCGCCCCACGGGAGCCGACAATGCTTGACACCAGCGACCCGAACGACGAGCGCCTGCCGCTCATGCGCGCATTCGTCGTGGCGTTCGCTTTCGCGGAGAACGCGCGCCTGCGCGCGGTGGCCCAGGCCGCGAGCACGGCGAATGCAGCAAACGCCGCCAACGCCGAACCACCGGCCGATCCCCAGCGCGAAGCCGACACGCTTGCCACGCAGTTGCAGTCCGCCACGCGCAAGCTCGCGCGCGACGCCATGGCGTGGACCGGCGCGGCCGGCGAAGCGGACATTGCCGCCGCGCAATACGCCTATGTCGCGCTGCTCGACGAATTGCTGCTGTTTTCCGCGTGGAATGGCGCGAGCGCATGGGAGGCATGGCCGCTCGAAGCGCGCATTTTCGGCACGCGCGCGGCGGGCGAGCGCATTCCGGCCGCCATTGAAACGCTGCTCGCGCAACGCGATCCGGCGCAGCGCGATCTTGCCAATGTCTATCTCGCCTGCCTCACGTTAGGCTTTCGAGGCCGCCTGCGCGGCGAAGCGGGCGCGTTGCGCCACGACCAGTTGCGCCATGCACTGTTCGCCTTCGCCATGCAGCGCGACCCGGAGCCCAACCGGCTTGGCGCGCCGCTCGAACGCGCCGCGCTGGCGCCGCGCGAAACCCGGCCGCTCACGCAGATGTTTCCAGACCGCGCACGCCTCGCGCTGTTCGTGGGCGGCGGATTCGCGGTGCTGCTCGGCGTGTCGCAACTGCTGTGGCTCTACGCGACGGCGCCTGTGCGTCCATCGCTCGAACAGTTCGAAACCGTGTCGATGATGCAAGGGCGTCCGTCGCAGATCAACCATACGAGCACCACGGGCATGGTGCTGCCGCGCGCGAGGACGATCCGCAGACTGCGGCCGCCGGCTCCGCCCGCCGACCAGCAACCCGCGCCGCAAACGCAGGACACCCCCGCGGCGCAGACGGTTTCCACTACGCCGCTCTCGACGCCCTCGACGCTCGCGGCGCGCCGCATCGTCCCGGTGAGCGTGCAAAACGCCGACGAAGCCAGTGAAGAAAGCACGGACGGCGCGCCACGGGGAGCCCGTCCATGACGAGCACACTCATCGTCATCCTGATCGTCCTGATCGCGCTGTTGATCGTGGGGCTCGTGGCTGCGCTCGTCGTGCGCTGGGTGCGCGCGCGCGACGAACGCAGGCCGCTGCGCAATTTCACCGCCATGATGCGCGCGGCGCACAACGCGATGGGCGTGCGCGACCCGTACTCGGTGCCGCGCGTGCTGGCCACGGGCACACCGGCGGCGCTCGACGCGTTGGCGCGCGGCTGGCGCCTCGCGAGCGTGGGCGAGCCGGCCTGGTTCGGCAGGCTCTGGCATGACGCGGAAGGCATTCTGATTGCCGAGCCGGGCGACTCGCTCGGCGCGCGCGCGGCCGCCGAGCGCCGGCGCGGTGCGACCGGCGGGCGTTTGCTGCGCGGCTTGTTGCGCAACCGGCCGGGGCGGCCGCTCGACGCGCTCGTCTGGGTGATCGCGCTCGATACGCTCATCGACGAAAACGGCACGGCGCGCGCGGATACCGATGCCGCGCTCGAAGCGTCGCGCACGGTGCTCGCGCTGCAACGCCAGCTCGGGCAGATGCTGCCGCTCTACGTGGTGGTCACGGGCTGCGACGCGCTGCCGGGCTTCGACGCGCTCGCGGCACGCCTGCGTCGCGAGCGCATCGAAACGCCGCTGGGCTGGGCCTCGCCCTATGCGCCGCGGCGCGCCTTCGAGCCCGCCTGGGTAGACGAAGCGTTCGCGGACATGAGCCGCGCGCTCGCGGCGACGGTCACCGAAATGGGTACGCTCGACGGCGCGTTGGACGGCGACGTGTTCCTGCTGCCGCAGCGCATCGACACACTGCGCGAGCCATTGCGCGAGCACATCGAACCGACCTTGCGCGGCGCCGCCGACGGCACCGCGCCGCTCATGCGCGGCATCTGGTGCGTGGGCGCGATGCCGCAGGCACAGGAGCGCGAAGAGCCCGCCATCACGAATGCGGCGCGCAAGGATGCACCGGCCTTCGCGTCGCGCCTGTGGCACGACGTGCTGATGCCGGGGCAGGGACTCGCGCTCGCCATCCCGCGCGTGCTCGCGCTGCGCATGCGCCGCTACCGCATTGCCACGTTCGCCGCGATTGCGCTGGGCGTGTGCTGGTGCGTGGGGCTTGGCGTGACCACGTGGCATGTGCGCAGCGACGCGCGTGCGCTCGCCAGCAGCTACGACGCGCTGGCGCTCGCGAGCGCCGCCTGGCACGAAACGGGCGCGAGCGGTGGCGAAGCGGCGGCGGCAGGCGCACTGGGCAGCGCCGCGAACGCCTTCGTCAAGGTGCCGCGCTGGCAACTCGCCACGCCGTTCATGCCGCTGTCGTATTTCGGCCTGCGGCGGCGGCTCGACGAAGCGCAATACCACGTGCTGAGCGGGCTCGTATTTACACCGCTGCGCGCGCGGCTCATCAGCCGTCTCGCCGATCTGAACTGCGCAGGCGCCCCCGTTGGGTCGGACGTCAACGCGAGCCTCGCGGCCGCCGCGCGGCGTCCCCAGGACCTGCCCGAATATACGCAGGGCACGCGGCTCGTCACGAACGCGGCGCAGACCGAGCGGCTCATCACAAACTACAACGAGCTGGTGGAGCGCGACTCGGGCAACACCGTCATGCTTGCGCAGCTCATGCGCGGGGCGGTAGGCGTGAGCTTTTCGCCCGATCATGTGGCCGACCGCGCGGGGCTCGACGACGCGGTGCGTGCGAGCGCCGTGGACGGCGGCCAACTGCCGTTCGACGGCACCGAGGCGCGCGCCGCGCAAGCGCGCGCGAGCGTGTGCTTCGAGGAGACCTTCGACCGCTGGTTCGACGACATTTATCAGGACTCCTCGCTCACGACGAACGCTGCGCATATCCAGACCATGCTCGCCGATCTCAAGGCGCCCGGCGCGGTTCCCAGCACCGCTTCGCTCTCCGAACTGGCCACGCGCATCGACACGCTCGCCACCCAGGTCGATACCGCCGACCACGGCTGGGCGGGCACCCACGGCCAGGAACTCGTGCCGGGACTCACGGCGACCTTCGATACGGCAAAAGGCCTGCGCCTGATCGGCGCGACACCGGTGGCGAGCGTGCTGGAGCACGAGCAAAGCGAACAAAGCGCATTCGCGGCACGCTGGCTCGCAAGCGGCAACCTGCCCGGCGTGCTGGTCTCCAATCCCGCCACGGGGCTGCAACTGGCGGCGGACCTGCTGCCGCTGCGCGATGCGCTGCGCACGTTGCTCGGCCAGTCGTTCGTTGCGGGCGAGGGCAATGCGATGGCCGAAATTCGCGGCGTGGATGCGGACTCGGCGCAGCGCGCGCTGGCAGTCCTGCCGGCCTACAAGCAATATTCAGCGGGACTTCTGGCGCAGGCACCCGAAGCGTGGCGCGGGCCGCTCCTCGCTGCGGCCGGCAACGCGACCGTGCACAGCATGGTCGCCGCGCTGTCGGCGCCCGCGGCGCCGAATGGGGCGCGCAACGTCGCGTATGCGCCGCAAACGCAAGGTGCTCCGTTCGACACGCTGCGCAAGAACGCGACCGATCTCGTGGAAGCGTTCGACTCGCTCGGCCGCCCCGATCTCGCACAGGCGGTCGCCCTGCGCGTGAGCGACGCCGCGCTGGACGTGCTGCGCGCGACCGATGCGCAGTTGCAATCGCTCGAACCGTTCCGGCCCGTGCGCGGCGACTTCTCGGCCTGGAACGGCAACGCGGGCGGGTCGATGCGCGCGTTTGGGGCCGCGACGCCCGAAGCGCTGCAAACCTATCTCTCCGCCCAGGCGGGCGCGGTGGCCGACACGGCCACGCTCGCGTCGAGCGCGCTCGACTGGCTCACGGCGCAGAACCCGCCGCTCTCCACCGCGGATGCGCGGCTCGTTGCGCGCTGGAAGGCGCTCTTCGCGGACCTCGCGCAATACCGCGCGCGCAGCCCGGCCAGCGCGCTGGTGGCGGTGCCGTCGATCATCTCGAACCAGCTCGACAAGATGGACCTCGACACGTGCAGCGCCTCGCTAGCGCAGGTCGATGTGCCGGGCGCGGGCGACATTGTCTCGAGCGCGGGCATGCGGCTCGTCTCATCCGCGCGCGAGCGCTGCTACCGGCTGCAGATCGGCACCGGCGGTGAGGCCTATGAACAGTTGCGCGGCTATTTCGCGCGGTATCTGGCCGGGCGCTTCCCGTTCTCCGCCGACGCGAATGCGCAGGCCGCCGACCTGCGCCAGACGGCGGCGTTCGTGGCGCTGCTCGACGCGAAACTCGCGGACGCGCAACGCGGCATGAGCGCCGCGGCGGCGAGCGGCGGCCAGCAAGCGGGCGCGCAGCAGTTTCTCGCGAAGCTCGCGCGCGCGAAGCCCTGGCTCGACGCGCTGGTGGCGCGCGGCGCGGACGGCGCGCTCGTGGGCGTGGACGTGGCGGTGGACTGGCGCATCGACCGCGCGGACGAAGCCGGCGCGGACCAGGTGATCCAGTGGTCGCTCGCAAGCGGCAGCCAGACGCTCGCCTGGCCCGCTGTAGCCGGCACGCCGCTGCGCTGGGCGCCGGGCCAGCCCGCCGCGCTGAGCCTGCGCTGGGCGAAGGACGGCCCGTGGCGGCCGATGCAGGACGCTTCGCAGCCGACGCTTTCCGTCGATGGCGAAGCCGCCACCTGGGCGGCAAACGACACATGGGCGCTGTTGCGCCTTGTGCGCCTGCACGGGGTGCCGGACGATGGCCCGGATGGCGGCACGGGAGCCGGAGCGGGAAGCGCGCGCATGGTGCTGAGCGTGCCGGTGCGCGACCGCAACGGCGGTACGCAAACCGCGCGCATGTTCATGCGCGTGGGCATGACGGGCGCAGCGAAAACGGCGCTCACGTGGCCCGACCTGCCATACGCGGCGCCGGGCTACAGCGTGTACGGCACGCCTGCGGTCACTTATGGACCGTATCCGTCGAGCAACTCGACCACCCAGGCGGGGCACGGATGAACCCGGCATTCGACATCGAAGCACTCGTTCAACCCATACCGGGCGATGCGCCCGCCGGCGTCTCGCTGCTGCACGATGCCGCGTTCGACGCGATCAAGGCGGCGCGCCGCGAGGACGATCCGGCACTGCCCGCGGGTATCTGGCAAACCACGCTCAAGGTCGCGGACTGGGCTGCGGTCGAAGCGGGCTGCGAGGACCTCCTGGCACGGCGGAGCAAGGACCTGACGCTTGCCGCATGGCTCGGCGAAAGCTGGCTGCAACGCTATGGCAGTGTTGCGTTGCCGGCTTGCTTCGCATTGCTGAGCGAATTGTGTGCGCGATATTCGGACGACATCCATCCGCTGCCGCGCGACGGCGACATGGGTTTTCGTGCCGCGCCGCTTGCGTGGGTTGCCCAGCAGTTCCCGACCTTGCTCGCCGGGCGTATTGCTCTGTGCGCGGGGCCCGATGGCACGGCACTGACGCTTGCGCGCTGGCAGGGCGCGCAGCGCGAGGCCGTTGCGGTGAAAGACCGCAAGGACGTGCCTGCGGCGAAGCGCGAGGAAGCCGCGCGGTTGGCGCAGGCGCTGGCGCAGGCCGCGCACGAAGCGGCGCCCGCCGCGCTGCGCGACCAGTTGCAGGCGCTGCGCTCGGCCCGCGCGCCAATTGCGAAGCTGGATGCGTGGTGCACGCAGCGGCTCGGCGCGGAAGCGCCGTCGTTCGGGGCGCTGGTGGACACGCTGGAGCGCATGGAGGGCGTGTTGCGCGACTGGCTCACGAAGCATCCCGCATGGGAGGACGTACCGATGGTTGAGGCCGCATCGATTCAGGAACCGGCGGCGCTCGAGCCCGCAGCGGTTCAGGTTGCTTCGGCTGGCGCGGCGCAGGAGCCGACGGGGCCGAAAAGGCTCGATGCGCCTCAGTCGCGCGACGAGGCGTACAGGCTGCTGGCCGTTGTTGCGGACTACCTCATGCGCTACGAGCCCCACAGCCCGGTGCCCTATATGCTCAAGCGAGCGCTCGATTGGGGCGGCAAGCCGCTGCCGGAGCTTCTGGCCGAGTTGATGGCAGGTGAGCGGGGCAGAGCGCTGGGGGCGGCGCTTGGGTTGCTGCCAGAGAGCGAGTAAAGGTCTTTAAGGCCGCCACCCCTCACCATCAGGGAACGTATATTTCTCGAGCGAATCCGGCTTCATTTCGATGCTGTAGCCAGGCCGCTGCGGCGGCATATACCGCCCGTTGCGGATCACGACCGGATCGACAAAATGCTCATGCAAATGATCGACATACTCGAGCACCCGGTTCTCCAGCGAAGCCGAAACGCACAGATAGTCGAACAGCGAAATATGCTGCACGTACTCGCACAATCCCACTCCGCCCGCATGCGGGCACACTGGAATACCGAACTTCGCCGCCATCAAAAGCACGACGATCACTTCGTTCAGCCCACCTAAGCGGCAGGCATCCACCTGGCAAAAATCGATCGCCTGCGCCTGCAGCAGTTGCTTGAACATCACGCGATTGTGACAATGCTCGCCGGTGGCAACGCCAATCGACCCCAAGCGCCGGCGAATTTCCGCGTGGCCGAGAATATCGTCGGGGCTCGTCGGCTCCTCGATCCACCACGGGTCGAATTCCGCGAGACGCCGCATGTTCGCCACCGCTTCGTCCACGTCCCACACCTGGTTGGCGTCCATCATCAGCTTCAGGTTCTCGCCGATTTCCTCGCGCAGGATGCGTGCGCGCCGGACGTCTTCGTCGAGATTGCCACCCACTTTCTGCTTGAAATGCGTCCAGCCCAGCGCGACGCCTTCGCGCGCGAGGCGGCGAATCTTGTCGTCGTCGTAGCCTAGCCAGCCCGCCGAGGTCGTATAGGCGGGGTAGCCCTGCGCGAGCATTTCCGCTTCGCGCGCGCCCTTCGTCTTCGCGTGACGGTGCAAAATGGCTAACGCTTCGTAAGGCGTGATCGCATCGGTCACATAGCGAAAATCGAGGCACCGCACGAGTTCCTCGGGGCTCATGTCGGCGAGCAGTTTCCAGACGGGCTTGCCAACCGATTTGGCCCACAGATCCCATACCGCATTGACGACCGCCGCCGTAGCCAGATGGATCGCGCCCTTGTCCGGGCCGATCCAGCGTAATTGGCTGTCCGAAGTAAATGCACGCCAGAATGCGCCCATATTCGCGGTGATGTCTTCGAGCCGCTTGCCGACGATCAGAGGCGCGAGCGCGTTCACGGCTGTCACGCAAATTTCATTGCCGCGGCCGATGGTGAACGTGAGGCCGTGCCCGGTGAATTTGTCAGGAGAATCGGTTTCGAGCGTGACGTACGTGGCGGAGTAGTCCGGCGCGGCGTTCATGGCGTCGGAACCGTCGAGCGAACGCGAAGTGGGAAAGCGGATGTCGCGAACGGAAAGCTTGCTGATCGTGGTCATTCGAACTCCCTATGGAAGGGACGGCTTTCGGGTAGGGGAAAACCAGGCGTTTGCACGCGTTGACAACGCTGAATCTGCTACCTAGCATGCTAGCATGTCTTCTCAAAATCAAGCGCGCCGTGAACTCTTCATCCGAAGTGGCGAGTGTCGCCGGCAATCCTTATGTCGCACTGCAAAAGATCAGGGGCGGCGAGCGCGTCAGTCTGACTGACGCGGTCGAGCAGGCGCTCAGAGAAGCGATTGTGACGCTCGCGCTGGAACCTGGAATGATGATCGACAAGATGGCGGTCTGCGAACGCATGGGCGTGTCGCGCTTTCCGGTTTCCGCCGCGCTGGCGAAGCTCGCGCACGCGGGGCTCGTCGAAGTTTTGCCGCAGCGCGGCACGCGCGTGAAGCCGATCGCGCTCGACGATATTCGGCAGCATCTGTTCATTCGCAGCGCGCTCGAAGTCGAAACGGTGCGCGGTGTCGCGCGCATGAAGAATAGCGCCACGATCGACGCACTGGCCGCCAATCTCGACGAGCAGCGCAAGGTCGCGGGAAACGGTCAGCGCCTCGTGTTTCATGAGCTCGATCTCGCGTTTCATGAAATCCTGCTCGACGCGGTGAACCTGCCGCGCGTGAAGGAGATCGTCGCGGTGTCGCGCAATGCGCTCGATCGCGCAAGGCAATTGTTGGCGAGCCCGGAGCGTCTCGCTCATACGCTCGACGAACACGAACGGATTTTCGAGGCCATTCGCGCCGGCCGTGCCGACGCAGCGGCGAAAGCCATGCACGACCATCTCGATCAGGTGATCGAGGAGTTGCGCCGGTCGGCGAAAGCACGGCCGGATCTCTTTGCGCCATAAGCACCTTAAGTACCTACGTACCCTAAGCAGCCTGGCCTTACGTCAAGCAACGACCGTACTTCAACCACCTTCGTGCAGCGCCGGAAGCTTCGCCGCGCACGGAATCAAGGGGCCCCGGTAATGTGTCTGGCTTTTCTTTGCGGATTTGCGCCATGACGCCGCTCATTTCCGTTAGCAAGCTGAGCAAGAGCTTTCCCGGCGTGAGAGCGCTGCACGAAGTGCAATTCGAGCTCATGGCGGGCGAAGTGCACGCGCTGATGGGCGAGAACGGCGCGGGCAAGTCGACCTTGATGAAGATTCTCGCGGGCGTCTATACGCGCGACTCGGGCGACATTCTCTACGATGGCCAGCATGTCGCGTTTGCAAGCCCGCGCGAGGCGCAGGCTGTGGGCGTCGGCATCATTCATCAGGAACTCCAGCTGATGAATCATTTGACCGTCGCGCAGAACATGTTCATTGGCCGCGAGCCGCGCGGCCGTCTTGGGCTCTTTCTCGACGAAGACAAACTCAATGCGCAGGCGCGCGCGATTCTCGCGCGCATGCACGTGCAGCTCGACCCGCGCACCGTGGTCGGCTCGCTCACCGTCGCGAGCCAGCAGATGGTCGAGATCGCCAAGGCGCTGTCGTACGATTCGCGCGTGCTCATCATGGACGAGCCGACTTCTGCGCTCAACGACGCGGAAATCGCCGAGCTTTTCCGCATCATTCGCCAGTTGAAAGAGCGGGGTGTGGGGGTCGTCTACATCTCGCACAAGATGGATGAGCTCAAGCAGATTGCCGATCGCGTCACCGTGCTGCGCGACGGCGAATACGTGGCCACCGTCGGCGCCGCCGATACGAGCGTGCAGGCCATCATCGGCATGATGGTCGGCAGAACGCTCGCCGACGTCGCGCCGTATCAGGGGCCGGCGCAGCAGGGCGAAGTCGCGCTCGAAGTGAAGCATTTGAACGCGGGCCCGCTCGTGAAGGACGTGAGTTTCACGTTGCGCAAAGGCGAAATACTCGGGTTTGCAGGACTCATGGGCGCGGGCCGAACCGAAGTCGCGCGGGCGGTGTTCGGTGCGGACCCGGTCGAATCCGGCGAGATCTTCGTGAAAGGCGCAAAGGCGTCGATCAAAACGCCGAGCGACGCGGTCGCGCACAGCATCGGGTATCTCTCCGAGGACCGCAAGCGCTTTGGCCTTGCGACCGGCATGGACGTCGAATCGAACATCGTGATGTCCAATCTCGGCAAATTCCTCTCGCTGAATCTGTTTTTGCGCCGCATGCAGATCCGCAAGACGGCGGCGCATTTCATCAGCCTCCTCGCCATTCGCACGCCTTCGCCCACACAGCCGGTGCGCCTGCTCTCGGGCGGCAACCAGCAGAAGATCGTCATTGCGAAGTGGCTGGAGCGCAACTGCGATGTGCTGTTCTTCGACGAGCCCACGCGCGGTATCGACGTTGGCGCGAAAAGCGAGATCTACAAACTGTTGCGCGCGCTCGCGGAACAAGGCAAGGCGATCGTGATGATCTCGTCGGAACTCCCGGAAATCCTGCGCATGAGCGACCGGATCGTAGTGATGTGCGAAGGCCGTATCACTGGCGAACTCTCCGCCAGCGAGGCGAGCCAGGAGCGCATCATGCATCTCGCGACCCAGCGCGAAACCTTGCAAGCGGCATGAGCCTCAAGAGGTCGAATCCATGACTATGCAATCGGATACTGCAGCACTGGCGGATCAGAAACGGTCGGCCGGTTTAAAGGCGCGCATTTTCTCGCCTACCGCGCTGCAGAAAATGCTCGCGTTCGCCAGCTTGATCCTGCTGCTGATCTTTTTCAGCTTCGCTTCGCCTGCATTCATGCAGATGGACAATATCCTCGGCATTCTGCAGGCAACGGCTGTGAACGGCGTGCTCGCCATTGCCAGCACGTTCGTCATCATCACGGGCGGCATCGACTTGTCCGTTGGCACGTTGATGACGTTTACGGCCGTGATTTGCGGCGTATTCCTGACCTATTGGCATTTTCCGATGTGGATCGGCGTGCTCGCCGCAATCGTAACGGGCGCGCTGTGCGGAACCGTTTCGGGCACGCTCACGGCGAAGATGAAAATCCCGCCGTTCATCGCCACGCTGGGTATGATGCTGCTGCTCAAGGGGCTCTCGCTCGTGGTCTCGTCGGACAAGCCCATCTATTTCACCGACACTGAAAACTTCTACATGATTTCGCAGGACTCGCTGATCGGCTATTTCCTGCCCAGCGTGCCCGTGCCGAACGCGGTGCTGATTCTGTTCGTGCTCGCGATTGCGAGTTCGATCACGCTGAACCGCACGGCGCTTGGCCGCTATACGTTCGCGCTCGGCAGCAATGAAGAGGCCGTGCGACTTTCGGGCGTGAATGTCGATCGCTGGAAGATCGCGATCTATGGCCTTGGCGGCGCGATTTGCGGCATTGCAGGACTGTTGATCGCCTCGCGTCTGAATTCTGCACAGCCGGCGCTCGGCCAGGGTTACGAGCTGGAGGCTATCGCGGCGGTCGTGATCGGCGGTACGTCGCTGAGCGGCGGGTCGGGCACGATACTCGGCACCATCATCGGCGCGTTCATCATGAGCGTGCTGACGAACGGCCTGCGCATCATGTCGGTCGCGCAGGAATGGCAGATCGTGGTAACGGGGCTCATCATCATTCTCGCGGTGTATGCGGATATCTTGCGGCGCAAGAAGCGTTGAAAGAGGAGATGGAAGAAGCACGGAAAGAACGGGGAGTAAAACAAGACTCCCTCAACGGCTGGAGGTCTATGGCCCACCTTAGGAGGAGAACTGTCATGTTGAAAAGAAAACTCATCAGTGCCGTAATCGGAGTGGGCGCGCTCGTGGGCGCGTCGAGCCTGACCTATGCTGAGGAACCCTACATTCCGATTATTTCGAAAGGCTTCCAGCATCAATTCTGGCAAGCCGTGAAGTCCGGCGCGGAACAATCGGCGAAGGCGAACAACGTTCGCATCACGTTCGAAGGCCCTGAAACCGAGGCCATGGTCGACAAGCAGATCGACATGCTCTCTGCCGCGCTCGCCAAGAAACCGCAGGCGCTCGGCATAGCCGCGCTCGACAGCAAGGCCGCCGTTCCGCTGCTCAAACGCGCGCAGTCCAGCAAGATCCCCGTGATCGCGTTCGACTCCGGCGTGGACAGCGATATTCCGCTCACGACCTGCGCCACGGACAACCTCGCCGCCGCCGCGCTCGCCGCCGACAAAATGGCGGAAATGATCGGCAACGCAGGCGAAGTCGGCGTGATCGTGCATGACCAGACGAGCCGCACGGGTATCGACCGGCGCGACGGCTTCCTCAACGAGATGAAGACGAAGCACCCGGGCATCAAGATCGTTTCCGTGCAGTACGGCGCGGGGGACCACCTGAAGTCGGCGGAAATCGCCAAGGCCATGATTCAGGCGAACCCGAACCTCAAGGGCATTTTCGGCGCCAATGAGGGCTCGGCGGAAGGCGCGGCGATTGGCGTGAAGGAGTCGGGCAAGAAACTGGTGCTGATCGGCTTCGACTCGGGCAAGGAGCAAAAGGAAGCGATCATGTCCGGCCTGATGGCGGGCGCGATCACGCAGAACCCGGTCGGTATCGGCAAGTGTGTGGTCGATTCTGCGGCGAAGGCGTTGAAGGGCGAAACGCTGCCGAAGAAAATCGACACGGGCTTTTACTGGTATGACAAGACCAATATGAGCGACCCGAAGATCGCTGCAGTGCTTTACGACTGATTGGTTTGGGTCGAGCGCAATACGAGAGGAAGAGCTGCGGCTCTTCCTCTTTGTTTTGGGAGTCTGCGGCGCACGTCAGACCCACTGCCGTCGTTCGATCATCCGCTGCCGCGATGACCCCTCTCAAGGGTATGGCGGCCATTGCCCTATCGCCGCAGTCGTTGGACCACCCAGGCACCATTCAGTCCCTACTTGCCGCCACTTCCCGGTGACTCGCTTGATGCATGTCGGGACTTTACCCAGGCCGTTTGGAGTGCATGCCGACTCCCTTTCATACGCGTCCAGACAAAGAATCACATGGCAGTCGCCGAGCGAGAGTACCGGCAGGTGCCACGCCCGTCACGGGTTCGCGGCAAGACCTGGTTCCCCTCGTCGAGCGACTTGCCTTTGGATTTTCAGCTTCGTCGTCAGTTCGCCGAGGGATCACATCATGAACAAGCTCACTGCCACCATTCTTGCCAGCTGCGTGTCGTTCGCCGCTGCGGGCGCCTTCGCTGCGGATAGTGTGTCAACAGACGCGAATTCCACAGACGCGACGAGTCAGGAAACCACCGCAAACAGTGCGACGGAATCAGACGCGATGAGTGCCGACAGCATGGCCAAAGACGGGATGAAAGAAGATGCGATAGACCATGGCGGCATGGCCGAAGATGGAACAAAGAATCCCGAGGTGAAGTGAACCGCTTCCAGGCGTTCGCACCTGGCCGACTACTGCCTTACGCGAACGCCCGAAATCGACCCACAGCGGTCTTTCCCAAAGTCGATCGGCCTCACCGCTTTACCGCGAAAAGCGCTCAGAGTCGTGGCATTCGAACGTCAGGCGTTCGGACCCACGGTGAACCGCTTTAGCGGGTGTGATGCCGGGATCGCGTGGCACGTCCCCTGACTAAACGATCTGACGCTCGCGCGCAAAGTTAACTTGTAGATGATGCTACATGCCAGTAGCATCATCTACATGAAATCTCTGCAAACCTGGTCACTGCTTGTTTTGACGCTGCCCACCGAGAACGCGACGGCGCGCATGCGCTTCTGGCGCGCACTCAAGGCGCGGGGCTGCGCCGTTTTGCGCGACGGGATCTACCTGCTGCCGTACTCGGAAGAGCGCGAGAACGTGCTGCGCGAGCTTTCGGTCGCCATTGGCGAAAGCGGCGGTACCGCGCACCTGTTGCGTGCGCCCAGTCTGGACGCGTCGCAGGAGGCCGAATTTCGCGCGCTGTTCGATCGAACAGACGAGTTCGACGGTTTCATCCGGGCGCTCGCCGAAGCGCGCAAGACGGTTTCCGGTCAGTCCGCCGCCGATCTGACGAAGCTGCTGCGCCGCCTGCGCAAGGACTACGAAACCATCGTCGCGATCGACTATTTTCCGGGCGAAGCGACCACACGCGCCGAGGTGGCCTGGCAGGATTTTGTGGCGCACGTCGATACCGTGCTCTCGCCAGGCGAGCCGCATGCAGCCGATCGCGCGATCCGTTCACTGTCCGCAAGCGACTATCAGGGGCGGACCTGGGCTACCCGTCGGAGGCTGTGGGTCGACCGGGTGGCAAGCGCATGGCTGATCCGCCGGTTTATCGACCGCGACGCGAGCTTTATATGGTTGACGTCGCCCGACGCCTGCCCGGCCAACGTGCTCGGCTTCGATTTCGACGGCGCCGCCTTCACTCATGTCGGCGAGCGTGTCACGTTCGAGGTGCTGCTGGCGAGCTTCGGTCTTGACAGCGATCCGGCGCTCCTGCGTCTCGGCGTAATGGTTCATTCGCTCGACGTAGGCGGCGCGAGCGTACCGGAAGCCGTTGGGTTCGAAGCGATCATGGCCGGTACCCGTGAGCGCGCGGCCGACGACGACCAGTTGCTCGACAGCATGAGCCCGGTGCTCGATGCGATGTACCTCCACTTCGCAGGCAGTGAAAAAGGCAGCGATACGGGGGGGCGCCCATGAGTGCGACGACAGCGCACGTGCCCGGATACACGCGTGGCCAGATGGCGCTTTACATGCTGAAGCTCGGCACGGTCGGGTTCGGCGGGCCGGTTGCGCTCGTCGGCTACATGCGCCGCGATCTCGTCGAGAGGCGCGGCTGGATCGCCGAAGCGGACTACCGCGAAGGGCTGGCACTGGCGCAGATGATGCCCGGCCCGCTTGCCGCACAGCTTGGCATCTATCTTGGCTATGTCCACTACCGCCTGCTGGGCGCGACCATCGCCGGTCTTGCCTTCGTGCTGCCTTCGTTCCTCATGGTCGTCGCGCTGGGCTGGGCCTACGCGCATTTCGGCGGACTGTCGTGGATGCAGGCGGTCTTCTACGGCGTCGGGGCTGCCGTGGTCGGCATCATTGCAATGAGCGCGTACAAGCTAACAACAAAGACGCTCGGCGCAGACCGGCTGCTCTGGGCTATCTACCTAGCCCTCGCGGCGGTGACTGTTGCTACAGAATCAGAAATCGCGTGGCTTTTCATCGCCGGTGGCGTCGTCAACTGGCTGCGCCGGGCGCCGCCCCGATGGCTGGGCAAAGGTGGGCTCAACGCGCTAGCCGCCACGCAGGCGCCGGCACTTGCAGGTGTGTTCAGCAGTCTGGATCTGCCACTGCTCGGCCAGATTGCACTTTTCTTCACGAAGGCGGGCGCGTTCGTGTTCGGCTCGGGTCTCGCGATCGTGCCGTTCCTCTACGGCGGCGTCGTGACCGAACACCACTGGCTCAACGACAAGCAGTTCGTCGACGCGGTGGCCGTCGCGATGATCACGCCGGGGCCGGTCGTGATCACCGTCGGGTTTATCGGCTATCTGGTTGCGGGGCTGGCAGGCGCCTGCGTTGCCGCGCTCGGCACGTTTTTGCCGTGCTACCTGTTCACCGTGCTGCCTGCACCGTACTTCAAGAAATATGGGCGGCTGCCTGCCGTGAAGGCGTTTGTCGACGGCATCACCGCTGCGGCTGTTGGGGCGATTACCGGTTCGGTGATCGTCATTGCAAGGCGGTCGGTCATCGACTGGCCAACCGCGCTGATCGCGCTCGCAGCCGTGCTGCTGCTGTGGCGCTTCAGGAAACTTCCGGAGCCCGTGATCGTCGTCGCAGCCGCCCTGATCGGCCTCGTGCTCTATCCGCTTCTCCCTCTGCACGCCTGAAAAACCGCGTGCAGGAAACGGCGAGGCATGCACATGCAATCGCGACGTACCTTCGCCGCAACGCGTGTGTCAACCGGCTGTGCAGCGTCATCAACTGGGATAACGCTGCAATGAGACTTCGGGCGGCAATGCTGTCGCGCGCGCAGGCCTGAAGCACGCGGGCAGGATGTACGCGCGTGGTGTAACGTCGAGACGAAAACCCGGGTACTGCCATGACTCCAGCCAGGGCGCCACTTTCGATCCGGCTCCGGCCTGCGGGCGTGGACCGGGGTGCATGGCTGCTGCTTGCAGCAAGGAGCTTGCGCGGGATCTGTGACGGTTTCGTCGCCGTGCTGCTGCCAGCGTATCTTCTGTCGCTTGGCTTCGGGAAGCTCACCGTGGGCCTGATCGGCACTTCCACGCTTCTGGGCTCGGCCGTTGCGACGATTGTGGTCGGGCTGCTAGGTACCCGTTATCCGCAACGCGCGCTGCTGCTTTTCGCTGCCGCCCTGATGGCAGCAACCGGTCTTGCGTTTGGATTCCTGTCGTCACTATGGCCGTTGCTCGTGGTCGCGTTCGTCGGCACGCTCAATCCGAGTTCGGGTGACGTCAGCCTGTTCCTGCCGCTTGAGCACGCACGGCTCGCCGAGTCCGCGACTGGCGACGCCCGGACCTCGCTCTTCGCCCGCTACAGCCTGGTGGGTGGGCTGTCGGCTGCGTTGGGCGCGCTGCTTTCCGGGCTCCCGGAGTGGATGGCGGCGCATTCCAGGGTTTCCGCATTCCTCGCCATGCGCGGGATGTTCATCCTCTACGCGATAACGGGCATCGCTGTATTCCTGCTATACCTCCGCCTGCCGAAGCGTCAGGCATGCACGGCGGCGGTCCGGGCGCCGCTCGGCCCGTCACGCGGGATCGTCACACGCCTCGCGCTGCTGTTCAGCGTCGACGCGTTTGCAGGTGGGCTGCTCGTGAACTCACTGCTGACGCTGTGGCTTATCCAGCGCTTCGGTCTGTCTCTCGCCGCCGCTGGGCAGTTCTTTTTCTGGTCGGGGCTGCTCAGTGCGGGCTCGCAACTGGCGGCTGCGCCGATTGCCCGCCGGATCGGCCTGCTCAACACGATGGTGTTCACCCACATTCCATCGAGCGTGTGCCTGATCGCTGCCGCCTTTACGTATTCGCTGCCGCTGACCCTCGTGTTGCTGCTGGTACGCAGTGCGCTGTCGCAGCTCGATGTGCCGACCCGCAGTGCTTACGTGATGGCCGTGGTGACGCCAGCCGAACGACCGGCCGCTGCAAGCTTCACGGCAGTGCCGCGCAGCCTCGCGGCAGCTATCGCGCCGACGATCGCCGGCGGGCTGCTCGGCGCCGGCTGGCTCGGCGCACCACTCATAGCGTGCGGCACGCTCAAGATCGCCTACGATCTCGCGGTGCTCGCAGTTTTCCGTCGTATCAGGCCGGACGGAGGATCATCGTGAACAACGGGCACGCGGGTCATCGCTTCGCTGCGCCGCTCATCAGCATGTTGTTCGCGGCCGCGATTGCAGCCGGAAGCTGCGCCGGCTGTATTGCGCATGGCGCGGATGACGCGGTGAGCGGCAACCTGCCACTGAAGCACATCGAGGATGTGCCGTTGCCAGGACGCGCGTCACGATTCGATTATGAAAGCTACGACCCCGGCAGGCATCTGCTGTTCATCGCGCATCTGGGAGACAGCGAAGTCGTCGTATTTGACACACTCGCATCGCGCGTCGTCGCGCGTATTCCCGGCATCTCCGCCGTGCACGGCGTGTTGGCGGTTCCCGAACTGTCCCGCGTGTTCGCTTCGGCGACCGGCACGAACGAGATTGTCGCGATCGACGAGCGCACACTGAAGATCACCGCACGGGCGCCCGGTGGCGTCTATCCGGACGGCATGGCGTACGCGCCCGATACGCGCAGACTCTTCGTATCCGATGAGACAGGAGAAACGGAGACGGTGATCGATGTCCCGGGCAACCGCCGTATTGCGACGATTCCACTCGACGGTGAAGTGGGCAATTCGCAATACGACCCGGTCTCGCGACACATCTTCGTCAACGTACAGACACGTCGCCAACTGGTGGAGATAGACCCGGCCAGCAACACGGTTGTTGCGCGTATTGAGCTCCCGGGCGCGAAAGGCAATCACGGACTGCTGCTCATTCCGGAATCACGCCTCGCACTGATTGCTTGTGAGGACAACGATCGCCTGCTTGTGCTCGACATGCGCAAGATGAAGGTTGTCGAGGCGTACGACGTCGGCGGCGATCCGGATGTGCTGGCGTTCGATCCCGTATTGCGCGTGGCTTACGTGGCCGGCGAGGCGGGCATCGTGTCAATGTTCAGTGTGGGCGCGACCCGCGTGACGAGGATCGGCGACGGCAGGGTCGGGCCGAACGCGCATGTTGTGACTGTCGATGCGCAGACGCATCGGTCCTGGTATCCGCTGAAGGACGTCGACGGGCATCCTGTGCTGCGCATCATGGCGCCCCGATGAGCTTCGGTGTCTCACGTCGTTGAACACGACATTGCCCAATCTTTTCCAACTGGCCGATTAGGGCCGACTACCGCCTGCCCGCAACCGATCTCCCCGCAAATCCACGAAGAACCCTAAAAAAGACCGCGCTCGGCGAGATTGGCGTAAAGCGCCCGCACACCGAACGTCCACGGTTCGATTTCAGTGCAAAGCCGCACGGTGTTGACGATGCCGCCAAGCGGCGGCGCACTGATCGTGACGCGGTCGCCAAGGTGATGGGTGAAGCCGTTGCCGGGCGCGTCTCGGTCCTTGATCGGCGAGAACATCGTGCCGAGGAACAGCATGAAACCGTCCGGATACTGATGGTGCCGTCCCCACGCCTGCGAAACGAGATCGAGCGGATCGCGGCTGATCTCCTGCATATGACTCACGCCTTCGAGCAGGAAGCCGTCGTCTGCACCTTCCACGCGCAGCGAAACGCTGGTGGCGCGAACCGAGTCGGGCGTGAACGTTTCGTCGAATAGACGAATGAACGGTCCAATGGCGCACGAGCCGTTGTTGTCCTTGCATTTGCCGAGCAGCAGAGCGGAGCGGCCTTCGATATCGCGCAGATTGACGTCGTTGCCGAGCGTCGCCCCGACCACCTCGCCGCGGCTGTTCACCGCGAGCACAATTTCGGGTTCGGGGTTATTCCACGCAGAGGCGGGATGCAGGCCAATATCGGCGCCAAAGCCTACGGCAGACATCGGCTGGGACTTCGAGAACACCTCGGCATCCGGGCCGATACCCACTTCCATGTATTGCGACCACGCGCCCCGGCGCTGAAGCTCTTCCTTCAGTTTGATCGCGGCCGCGGAGCCGGGCTTGATCTTCGAAAGATCGGCGCCGATCAGCTTCGTGATTTCCGCGCGCACGTCCTGCGCTTTGGCAGGATCGCCACCGGCCTGTTCCTCGATAACGCGCTCCAGAAGACTCACGGCGAACGTCACACCGCAAGCCTTGATGGCCTGCAGGTCACACGGCGCGAGCAGCGAAGGGCGGTCGTCGGGGCGATCGCCCGCGAGGCTGTGTTCGAGCAGCGCATCAACCGTGCCGAGCGGCTCGCCGGGCGTATGCCGCACGACATCGAGCAGATCGTCGTACTCGAACAAGTCGGCCGTGGTGGGGGCAATCTGCGAAATGTCGAAGACCATGCCGCCGCGCACGACGACGACGCAGGGGCCGTCGCCCTCTGGTGTGGGCCGCCAGACGCGGCCGACGAGCAGCGCGTTGTCGAGATCGTGCGGAAGATAAGCGGATGTTGAGGACATGGCAGGCGTTCCGGAGTGAGAGTGGCGACACGCATCGTAGGGCGGATGAGCGTGCGCGTCCAAACGAACGCCTCATTATCCAACAGGATGGACGAGCGAGCCGGCGCCCTCGAATCGGCTGAACGGCGGCTCGCGTTGCGCGTTAGAACAGGTGCTTGATACCCGCAGACACCGCAACCTGATTCGACGTTGTCGAGGGCGACAGGTAGCCGATGTCCGCGACCGCTTGGCGGCCCCACGAGTCCACGCCGCTTGCGTGCTGGTACGCGGCCGTTGCGTACAGTTCGGTGGCCTTCGAGAGCGAGTAGCCGGCGCCCAGGTTCCACTGCTCATAGCGCGCGCCACCACTGCCGTTCAGGTTGCCGCCATTCGTGTAATCGAACGACGTGCCCACGCGCAGGAACGGCGTGACCTGATAACGCACGCTCGCGCCCACCGTACTGAACGAGGCCGTGCCGTGGTAGTTCTGCGTGTTGAGCGAGGCCGTAGCGCCGAGATCGCGGTATTGCGTGTTGGACCAGGCGAGGCCCAGGATGGCCGAGCCGATGGTCCAGGTCGAGGCCACGGCGACCGTTTGCTGCGTGCGCGCGGAGGCGAATCCCGAGATGGACGGATTCGATGCCGGGCTCGTGGCGGAACCGGCCGAGCCGAGATTGTTGCCCGTGGCGCTCGCGTTCGCATTCGTGCCATAGAGCGAGTTGTTCGGATTGCGCGCATTGATGATCGACGCGGCGATCGCAACGCTCGGTCCGGTATAGCTGAAGCCCGTGGACCAGTACTGGTTCTGCGTGAAGTTGCCGGCAATCCCGCCCAGGCTGTATAGCGCGCCAAACCGGAATCCACCAAAGGAGTCCGAACTGTATTTGATCGCGTTATTGATGCGGTGTGTGAAGTTGAGGTTGTCGTAGTCGGCCGGATGGATCGCGAGATTGCCGAAGTACCACGCATAGAGCAGCGGCGACACGTAATCCACCGCGGCGTCGGACTGACGCCCAAGCGACGCGGTGCCGTAGTTCGGTGCGGTGAGCCCGACCCATGCCTGACGGCCAAACAGGGTGCCGCCCTGGCCGAGCGTGCCATTGCTCACGCTAAAGCCGCTTTCGAGCACGAACAGCGTTTTCACGCTGCCACCCAGATCTTCGGTGCCTTTCAGGCCCCAGCGGCTCGAACTCGGGCCCGAGGTGCCGCTGTCGAACTGGGCGACCTGGCCGCCCCCGGTGGGTTTGCCACCGGCGGCCGTTGCCGCTGTTTGCACGTTGTTCGTGTAGGTCACGTTGCCCGTGACGATACCGTACAGCGTCACGCTGCTCTGAGCGTAGGCTGCGGCGGGTGATAGTGCGATGGTAGTGAGCGCGAGAAGTGTTTTTTTCATGGTTGGGGTCTTGTTTTAAAACGTGGTCGAGACTAGACAGCGGCAATCTGGAATGCGTTAGTGCGGGAAGTAATCGGGCAGGCGATAGCCTTTGTAGGTCTCATTGCGCAGGATCGCGGCACGGAACTCCTCCGACCGATAGGCCGCGACGATATCGGCGGTCTCCGGTGAGTTGCGGTTCGCCGATTTGACGACCACTTGATTCACGTAAGGCGAGCGCATTTGCTCGAGCGCCAGCGCTTCGGTCAAACGGTGCCCGCTGGAAATGGCGAAGTTGCCCTGGATCGCCGCGAAATCGACGTCTTCGAGGGCGCGCGGCGCCTGTGCGGTTTCGAGCGGGACGATACGGATGCCAGCAGGATTGGCGACCACGTCGCGCTCGGAGACATCGACAGGATTGGGATTCTCGCGAATGCGGATCCAGCCGATCGACTGGAGAATCTTGAGCGCGCGTTCGAGGTTGACGGGGTCGTTCGGCACGGCGACCGTTGCGCCGGCTTTCACCTCGGAGAGCGAACGATGGCGAGTCGAGTAGAGGCCCATAGGCGGTGTCGGCACTTGTACGACGCCGACGAGATCGGTGCCGTTCCGGTCGTTGTATGCCTTCAGATAGACGGTGTGCTGCATCACGTCCGCCGCGATCTCGTCGTGCCACACCGCCTGGTTCGCTTCGAGCCCGGTGCTGAAATTGACGTACTGAACGGTGTAACCCTTGCGTTTTAGCTGCGGCTCGACGCCTTCGCGGAATTCGTCGGCGTATGGGCCGGGCACGAAGCCTACGCGCAACACGTGAGCGGCATTGTCGGCAGCGTGCACAACCGGCAATTGCAGCGCAAACAGTGCGATAGTGGAAAATACTATTTGGATAACTAATTTATTTATCACGATGGAGGCCTTCGCGGTCTGGGAAGGCCGATTATGGTTGTGAGCCTTTGGGGCGGCCAATATTAAATCGAGATTTACATATCGGCTGGTGACATGGAACGCAAAGCAATACGGTTATCTGCGGCGAGAATTAGAAACGCAGGATTTGATGGTTTTCGCTGCGCCGCGCGGCTTATAACATCGGCTTCTTCCTTATTCACTGTCGCCCTCACGTCGAGACAACCGAGCATGAACGCACGCCGTCACTTCATTCGCATCTCAGCGGGAGCCGCTGCGCTCGCCGCGTTGCCCATGCTCAGCGCGGGTCCCGCGCGCGCGGCCAGCGCAGCGCGTACGTTGCGCGTAGGCAATCAGAAAGGTTATCTGAGTCTTTTGAAAGGACGTGGAACCCTCGAGAAGCGGCTCGCTCCGCTTGGTGTCTCCGTCACGTGGACAGAGTTCGACGCAGGCCCGGTGCAACTCGAAGCGCTCAACGTGGGTTCGATCGACTTTGGCGACGTCGGCGAGGCGCCCCCCATCTTCGCGCAGGCAGCGGGTGCGCCGCTCGCCTACGTCGCGGCCACGGTGCCGCGCCCGCAGTCGGAAGCGGTGCTGGTGCCTCACGCTTCAGCCCTACGCAGTGTGGCGGATCTCAGGGGAAAGACGATTGCGCTCAATCGCGGCAGCAACGTCCACTATTTTCTCGTGAAGCTCCTGCAAGCGCACAGCATCCAGTATGGCGACGTGAAAGTCGTGTTCCTCGCACCCGCCGACGCGCGCGCGGCGTTCGAGCGCGGTTCCATCGATGCGTGGGTGATCTGGGACCCGTTCCTCGCCGCCGCGCAAAAAACCCTCGACGCGCGGATTCTCGCCGACGCGAGCGGCGTGGTCGGCAACCGCGCCTACTATTTCTCGTCGCTCAGCTACGCGAAGCAGAACCCCGATGTCATTAAAATTCTCATTGACGAATTGAGCCAGATCGACCAATGGGGGCAGGCTAACCGGGCCGCGCTCGCCACCCAGCTCGCGCAGTTGTGGGGTCTGCCGAACGATGCGGCTAGCGAGGCAATCGCACGCGTGCAGTTCGGCACGGGCCCTATCACGAAAGCCATTCTTGCGGAGCAGCAGCAGATCGCCGATACGTTCTTTGACCTGAAGCTGATTCCAAAACGCGTGAACGTGCTGGAAGCGGCTGCGCCGGGCATCGTCTAGCGCTCGCCACAACGTATCCACCCCGGCCGCAACGCGCGCGCCGGGGTTTTCTCACACGCCCAGCGCGCGGCGCGCGGCCATGCTCCGCAGCAAACTATTGGACGGCGCGTGAATACGCGCGCACTGCACATTGCGGTGATGGCGTTCAAGCGGATTGTGCCGCGCAATCCCATGATTGCCCGCGAGTTCGAGCGCGATCTCAACGGCCTGAATGGCGTTGTCGACCACCTCGTGCTTGACGAGGGCGGACAGCTCGGCGGGCGCGGTGCCTGCGTCGATCGCCTCGGCATGCGTGCGCAGCAGCCAGTCGTTGCTAGCCAGCCGCATCTCGATGCGCCCCACGTTTTCCTGCACGATGGGAACGGTGGCCAGCGCCGCGCCCCCGAGCGCTGCCGGTTTGCGCTCACTGAGGAAGGCGAGCAGCCAGTCGCGGGCCGCGCGCGCTGCGCCGTCATAGACGGTGCCGACGAGGCTGAAGTACCACGCCGTGGCATGCGGATCGCGCTGCACGCCGAGATGGGCCGGCCGCAAGCCGACAACATCGTCAACGGGAATCGCCACGTCCGTGAACACCACGTCGTGACTCGCGCTCGCCCGCATGCCGAGCGGGTCCCAGGTCTCCACGATGCGCACGCCCGCCGCCTCGCGGGGCACGAGGAAATGGCCGAGGCGCGGCTCGGGCTCGTCCGTGCGTGCGAGCACGTTGATCCACGCGAGCAAGGGTGCGCCCGTCACATAGAGCTTATGGCCCGTGATGCGCCACGTGTCGCCTTCTCGGCGCGCGAGCGTCTCGGGCAGGCCGCCATGCGAGGGCGAACCGAGCGCCGGCTCGACCTGGGCCGCGTTGACGAGCGCACGGCCTTCCACGCTCGCCCGCGTGAGGCGTCGCGCAAGCGCTGCGGGCCAGTGGCCCGTGTTCTCGCGCGCGTCGTGCACGATCATGGCGTGCTGGCTGTAGTGCATCGAGAGGATGAGCGCCACCGACGGATCGCCGTAGGCCACCTCGGCGACAATGGCGCGCGCGAGTGTAAGCCCGGCGCCGAAGCCACCGTCGCGGCGCGCGATATTCGCGCGAAGCAGGCCCGCTTCGCGCAACGCGCGGAACTGCTCGAGCGGCGGGGTGGCGTCGCGGTCATGCTCGTCGGCCACGGCGGCAAACGCGCGGCCCAGCAGCGCCGCGCGCTCGATCAACGCGGCCGCCTGATCGTCGTCGCGCGCGAGCGTGGCGTCTGGCGTGAATGCGTTCACGGTGCACTCCCTGCGTTTAACGTTCGCCGCCCGGCGCACGCGGGTCGGATGCAGCGCCATGGCGCACAATGCGGCCGAAGAACGGGTGGCCCGGGTCATTGAATCCCGGTGTCGACGGATGGCCGCTCGCCACGAGCGAGTCGACGAATGCTTCGTCATCCTCATCGAGACGGTACTGCAACGCGGGCAGATAATCGCGCCATTGCGCCTCCGTGCGCGGCCCCGCAATCGCCGAAGTGATATAGCGGCTGTTGAGCACCCACGCCAGCGCGAATTGCGCAGCGCTGAGCTTGCGCGCGTGCGCATGCGCCTCGACACGCCGCGCGAGTTCGATCGTTTCCGCTCGCCATTCGGTCTCGTTCAGGCGGCGGTCTTGGCGTCCCGCGCGCGTGTCGGCGCCGGGCTGGGCGCCGGGTTCGTACTTGCCGGTCAGCACGCCGCGCGCGAGCGGGCTGTACGAGATCACGCCTAGTCCATAGTGCCACGCGGCGCTCAACTGCTCCGCCTCCACCTGGCGATTGGCGAGGTTGTAGAGGGGCTGGCTCGCGACGGGCCGCGGCACGCCCAGCAAATCGGCTACACGGCTGAACTCGGCAATACGCCATGCGCGATGATTCGACAGACCGTAGTGACGCAGCTTGCCGGCCGCGATCAGGTCGCCCAGCGCGCGCACCGTCTCCTCGACAGGGGTGTGGTGGTCCTCGCGATGCAGATACACGAGGTCCAGGTAATCGGTACCGAGGCGGGCCAGGCTCGCTTCGACCGCGCGGATCACGTGCTTGCGCGACGCGCCGGCTGCGTTGATATCGCGGCTGCCGCTGCCGGGCGAGAAGTCGAACGGGTTGCCGAACTTCGTGGCGAGCACCCAGCGGTCGCGCTGCCGTGCAATATGGCGGCCAACCACGCGCTCCGATTCACCCTGGTGATAGACGTCGGCAGTATCGATCGAATTCACGCCTTGTTCCTGCGCGGCGCCGATGATACGTTCGGCCGTGGCGTCGTCGGTCTGTCCGCCGAACATCATCGTGCCCAGCGTGAGCGTGGAGATTTTCAGGCCGCTATGGCCAAGTTGCCGGTATTCCATGGATTTTCCTTTGTTCATGCAATCAGTGCGACGTGAGCGCGCTTACCGCGAAAGCCAGACATCGGCGAAACTCGCGGCCGTGCCGTCGGGTGAAATGGAGTGGTCGTGCACGCGCTTCGAGGCGAGCGTCACCCACTGCGGCGAGACGAGATTCAGATCCGGCAGATCGCGCTCCAGAATACGCTGGATTTGCGCGAACTGCTGCTTGCGCTTTGTTTCATCGCTTTCTCGCGCGGCTTGTGCAAAGAGGCTGTCGATTTGCGGGTTGCTGTAGTGCGAGCCGTTCGTGAACGGCACGCCGGGGCGGAAATTGTCGGTCGTATACAAGCGCGCCACGCCGACCACCGGATCGAACAGATTGCTCATGCCGTTCACGGTGAAATCGAACTGCCGGTCGGTATAAACGCGCTTCAAATAGGCGGCAAGATCCTGATTGCGGATCGTCACGGCGATTCCCACCCGCGCGAGCGCCGACTTGATGTACTCGCCTGTGCGCGCGGGCAGGTCGCCAATCGGCAGCGGGTCGAGCGTGAGCGCGAAGCGCGTGCCGTCCGCCTTGCGCGGATAACCGGCCTCGTCGAGCAGACGGTTCGCGCGCGCCACGTCGAACGGGTAGGGCGTGGGCGCAGCGTCATAGTAAGGGTTCGACGGCATCAGCGGGCTCGCGGTGGGCGTGGCGTAGCCGTAGTAGATGACCTTGCGGATGACTTCGCGATCGATCGCCGAGGCAATCGCCTGACGCACTTTCAATTGCCCGAGCACGGGATTGTCGAGATTGAACTCGATACGCGCCACGCCCGCCTGAAATTCGTAGCCGCGTGTTTCGATACCGAGCTTCGGGTTGGCCTTGAGGCGATCGAGGTCGGCGAGCGGCACGGGCGTATCGCCGGCGAGATCGACCGAGCCGTCCTCGAACGCCACTGCACGCGCGGCCGGATCGGCGATGATCTTCACGATGATGCGGTCCAGATACGGCTTGCCTGCGTTCCAGTAATCGTCGTTGCGCGCATATTCGATGTAGCTGCCGCGCACCCATTTGACGAAGCGAAACGGACCGGTGCCAATGGGCGCATTATTGGCCGGATTGGCGAGCACGTCCTTGCCCTCGTAAATGTGCTTCGGCAGGATCGGCGTTTCCGAGGCCGAGAACGCGCGAATCAGCCACGGTGTGGGTTCGCTGAGCGTCAGCACGACCGTATAGGGGTCGGGTGTGGCGATCGCGGTGACGTTCGCGAAGGTGGTGCGCGCGCGCGGATGCACCTTGCGCAGCGTGTCGATCGACCACGCAACGTCTGCCGAAGTGAATGGCGCACCGTCGTGCCATTTCACGCCGTGCCGCAGATGAAACACATAGCGGCGGCCGCCATCCTCGATCTCCCATGAAGTGGCGAGCAGCGGCTTCGGCTTCAAATCGAAGTCGTAGTCGAGCAACCCTTCAACCACTTTCGGGCTGACCTTGAGGACATTCACGGCCGTCGTGGCGACGTCCACGAGCGCCGTTGGCTCCGGCATCACCACGAAATTGAGCGTGCCGCCGCGTGTTTGAGCGTGCGCGGCGACGTGCGCGATGACGCTCGCCATGACCAGAACCAGCAGAACGATACGACGTGCCGACGTGCGCAGGAGGAGAGGAATCATCGATTAGGCAAAAAGGCGATCAGAAAGTTGGGAGCGCAAAGGGCCACGCTTCACGAGTTAGCGGGCGAACGCCGCACGACGCGCCAGCGCGGCCTCGAGCGGCGCCGGATCGACCCATTGTGCGAAGTCGAAATCGGCTGCGATAAAACCGTGCTCGAAGAGAAAGCGCTTGAAGTGCTCGAGCGCACCGAGCGCCCCGGCATCCAGCCCGATTGCCAGTTGTCGGTGCAAGCCAGCGCCATACGCGCGCGTCACCCAGTGCTCGGCGCTGCGCACTTCGCGCGCCACATAACGCGTGACCTCGCCGGGGTGCGCATTGGCCCACGCGGCGACGTCGAGCGTGCGTGCGAGCACGCGTTCGACGAGGTCGGGACGCTCTCGCAGGAGTTGGGCGTCAACAGTAAGCGGGCGCGGCGTCCCGTTGTTCGCATGCGCGCGGCGATCGGGATGCGCGCCGATTTCGACCAGCACGCGCGCGCCAATTACGTTGGCGATGTCGAGACCCGTCGCGCCCTTGACGAACACCACGTCGGCTTCGCCGCGCAAGAGCGCCGCGGCCTCGCGTGAAAATTCGTGAGCGCGCTGCGCATCGAGCCATTCGGCAAGCGGTGCCGATTCGTCCGGTTTCGCGTGCGCAAGACCACGAGGCGCATGCGGCAGATCCACCAGTTCGACATCGCCAGGTGAGACGCTGATGGCTTCGAGCAGCGTGTGAAAGCCGCGTAGCGCAGTTGCGCGATGAAAATCGACCACTTCGGCGGCGTGATTGATCGGCAATCCGAATCGACGGCCGGCGAGCGAGGCGCGTGATGGCGTGAGGCGCGGATCGAGTGTAATGAGCGCCTGAAACTCGTCGACCCAGCTCACGCCGATGAGCCGCGTGTCGCTGCCTTGCGCTCGTGCCCACAGCGCTGGAATGTTGCCGCCCTGGCGAAACGACCACGGCTGCGTATGCGTGAAGTGCGAGCGGCGAATCGACGGATCGGCGGCGTCCTGCAACGCCTTCACCTCGATGCCATCGGCGGCGAATTCCTCCTGCAGCAGTCCTTGCTGCGCGGCAATGCCAAATGGCGTCGGCGCAGGGCAACGGGTGTACCAGAGAAGCGTCATGGAGATTCCTCGGTCGCGAATGGGCGCTCGGCGCATAGCGTCTGCGCGGGCAGACTGGAGCGAACGATTATCGGCAAGCGCTTGCTGCGTGGTCAAAGAACGATTCGTGAAATAGGTCCCCGCGCCAGCGTGATTTGCTTTGGCCACAACGTCATGCTGCTTGAATGCACACAATGCAGGCCAACGCAGACAAACGAATAACAAAATGCGAATTCCGTGGTTAGTCGCGGGCAATGCGCTCCCTATACTTTTCCCTTTGGCCAAACGCCTCGAGGCCTGACGAAAAGGAAAACTCAATGTCCGCACTTCCCACTGAACTTTCGCCGAATTTGTCGTTGCAGGACGCGCTCGCCAACTTGCCATCGCTTGCGAACGAAATCGGCAAAGACGCAGCGGCGCGCGAAGGGCGCCGCGAACTGCCATTCGAAGGCTTCGACGCGTTTCGCCGCTCGGGGTTGGGGCGCCTCAGGTTGCCGGTGGAATGGGGCGGTCTGGGCGGCTCGCTCGTGGACGAATTCGACGTGATCGCCACGCTGGCCGCCGCCGACAGCAATCTCGCGCACGCGCTGCGCATTCACTACGATCAGACCGAAGCGCTGCTGCTTTCGGCGCGCACGCCGTTCAACGCTTTGCAGATTCGGCGTGTAATCGACGGTGCGATTTTCGGCGGCGCCTCGACCGAGCTGGGTACGTCGCGTCCGGGCGAATACACCACGGCGCTCAGGCGCGATGGCAAGGATTATCGGCTCGACGGCCGCAAGTACTATTCGACCGGCACGGCCTTTTCCGACTATGCGCGCCTGAGCGTGCTCAACGACGAGGGCCAGCCGGTCGTGGCGATCGTGCCGGTTCGGCGTGATGGGCTCACGGTGCTCGACGACTGGGACGGCATGGGGCAGCGCATGACGGCGAGCGGCAGTCTGGTGTTCGAGAATCTGCTGGTCCATGCGGACGAGATCACGGAACGGGGCCTCGCCACGCTCGCCGGCCGTCATGGCGGCGCGCTGCGGCAACTCCATCTGGTGGCGGTGGCGGCGGGCATCGTTCGCAACGTGGTTGCCGACGCGAAGCGCTACGTGCTGGAGCACGGGCGGCCCGTGCTGCACAGCACGGCGCCCTCTGCGCGCGAAGACGCGTTCATCCAGCAGATCGTCGGCACACTCTCCGCGCATAGCCATGCGATCGATGCGCTCGTGCGCGAGAACGCCCGCACGCTCGATCGATCCGCACAAGCGATCCGCGCGGGTGCGCCAGACGCCGATGCGCTCGTGCTGGAAGGGGCACTGGCCACGGCGCGCACGCAGCTCGTGGTCAGCAAGCTCGCGCTGGAAGCGGGCGAGCGCCTGTTCGAAGCGGGTGGCGCTTCGGCCACTTCGCGTGCGCACAATTTCGACCGGCACTGGCGCAACCTGCGCACGATCTTCAGTCACAACCCGCTGCTGCACAAGGCGCGCGTGGTGGGCGACTACGCCTTGAACGGCGTGACGACGCACCTCACCGAAGGCCGCGTTTTCTGAAATCCATGATTCGAGGAGTGGCCACGAGATGAGCCGAACCGAAACGTCGCGCCAGTTGCATCTGAACGTCAATATCCTGCATTCGGGCTTTGTGCCATCCGCCTGGCGTCTGGCCGATGCCGATCCTCGCGCATTCGTGGACGTGGGGCACTATGTGCGTGTCGCGCAACTTGCCGAAAGCGCGAAGTTCGATGCGGTGTTTCTTGCCGACAATGCCGCGATCATCGACCAGATCGACTTCCGTCCGATTACGGCGCTCGAGCCCACCGTGCTGCTCGCCAGCATCGCCGCGGCGACTACGCATATCGGCGTGATCGGCACGGCTTCGACGAGCTACAACGAGCCGTACAATATCGCGCGCCGCTTCGCCACGCTCGATCATGTGAGCCGTGGCCGTGCGGGCTGGAATGTCGTGACAACGGCCGATTTGCCCTCGGCGCGCAACTTTGGCCACGACGCGGTGCCCGATCACGCGCAACGCTATGCGCGGGCCGCCGAGTTCACGGAACTCGTCAAGGCGCTCTGGGACAGCTGGGAGGACGACGCCTTCGTTGGCGACAAGGCAAGCGGGCGCTTCATCGACGTGACGAAGGTGCGGCCTGTTGCGCACGAGGGGCGCTTTTTCAAGGTACAGGGGCCGCTGAACCTTCCGCGTGCGCCGCAAGGTCATCCTGTGCTCGTGCAGGCGGGCGGGTCGGGCGACGGCCGCGATCTCGCCGCGCGTCACGCGGAGGCCGTCTTCTCCGCGTCGCAATCGTTCGAGGAATCGGCCGCGTACCGGCGCGATCTCAACGCGCGCGCCGCTGCATACGGGCGAACCCAGGGCGTGCAGGTGTTGGCGGGCCTCACCACCATTATCGGCGCGACCGAGGCCGAGGCATTGCGGCGTCGCGACGAACTCGTCGAGCAGATTCCGTGGCGCTACAGCCTCACGCGCCTCGCCGGCACGCTGGGCCTTTCGCCCGATCAGCTCGAACTCGACGCGCGCCTGCCGGATAACCTCGTGCTGCCGGGCGGCGGCAACGGCAATCACACGTTCTTTCACGCGACGATTGCCGAGGCGCGGCGAGGCGGCCACACGGTACGCGAGCTGATCCGCTCGCTCGCGGGCGGCGGCGGCCATCGCGTGATCGTTGGCACTCCAGAGCAGATTGCCGACGATATCGAGCACTGGTTCAAGGGCGGGGCCGCCGACGGCTTCAACCTCATGCCCGACGCACTGCCGGACGGGCTCGAAGCATTCGTGAATGGCGTGGTCCCGATCCTGCAACTCCGTGGACTCTTTCGAACCGAATACGAGGGCAACACCTTGCGCTCGCATCTCGGGCTCGAACGGCCGGGCGGTCGCGAGGCGGAGGCGGGCGCGGCGCTGCAGCACGCCTGAAGCAGTGAGTACGCGGTGCTTCGGGTGCCGCGTACCCACTGTTCAGCGGCGCAACCCCGCCTCGTGCAGCAACGGCAGCACGCGTTCGCCGAAGAAGTCCAGGTCGGGCTGAAAATCGTAGAAGCTCAACTGCACGCCGTCGATGCCAGCCGCGTGAAGTTTGATGATCTTGTCGGCCACCTCTTCGGGCGAGCCCACGATCGCAATGTTGCCGCCCACGGCGCGCGAGGCCGCCTTTGCGCGATCTTCGAAACCGCCTCGCCATGCGTGCGCGTCGCTGTCGAAACGGTGAAAGCTCCCTTCGTCGGCGTGCGCGACGATGGCGTCGTGATAGTCGCGCGCCTCGGCCGAAGTCTCGCGGCAAATCACCATCGGATTGATCAGCGTGCGCACCTCGCGTCCATACGCGCGCGCCGCAGTCTTGACGCGTACGACGTGCGCGGGCAGCGCCTCCAGCGCGCGATCGATCTGCGGGCCTGCCGGGCTCGTGATGAACACCACATCGGAGTAACGCGCGGCGAAATCGATGCCCGCATCGGAGCCCGTCGCGTTGATGAGCAGCGGGCGTCCGTAGCGCGGCTTGGGCGTCACGAACGCGCCTTGCAGCCGCCATCCCGAGAGTTCCGGCTCGAAACTGAAGTTATCCGGTTGCGCCCACAACTGCTGCACGGCGTCGAGAAATTCGGCGGCCATCTCGTAGCGCCGGTCGTGCTCGATGCGGTTCCAGCCGAACATTTCGTGCTCGACCGCACGATGTCCCGTGACCACGTTGATGCCCCAACGTCCGCGCGAGATGTGATCGAGCGTGGCCGTGAACTTGGCGAAGTGCAGCGGGTGCCACGGCCCGTAGAGCACGTGGGTCGTCGCCGCCAGGATGATGCGCTCGGTGCGCGCGGTCAGCGCGGCCAGCGTCATGAACGAGTCGAGCGCATGACCGTCGAACACGCCGCCATAGCCGCCTTTTGGCAGCCATTGCGACAGGGCGAAGACGAGATCGAAGCCGAGCGCCTCGCACTTTTGCACGAGCGCGGCGTTGTAGTCGAACGACCAGTCCGTGCTGCGCGGCAGCGTGGACGCGCTCCATCCGCCAGCCTGGATCGGCAGGAACAGGCCCAGCATGAGCGGCTGCGCGAACGCGCGCGCCACCGGGCTATCGGCAAAGGCAGCGGGGGAGGCCACAGGCACGAAGGGGGTGGCGGCGGTAGATGTGCGCGGCTCGGCCACGGGAATTTCGCTCAAGACAGACACCTTGGAAGTTCGTTGCGGCGCCGGGCGCCTTTGCTGATCAATTGGTTGTTCATTCAATCGATTGATTAAACACGCGCCGCGCGCGAATAACAAAGAAGCTTTTCTGCTTTCCAATTGAGTGGCCGCACTGCTGCATTTGCGGTTCGGTGCGTGAGTTCATATGGATAGCAGCATCGCTTGGTTAGCGCGCGAGAAGGCCGTTGCTACGATTGCAGAACTGTCGCCACGGCGCGAATTGACCGGCTTTCGCAGAGCCCCGCTTTGCCCCATTCATATCGGAACGCATCAGCATGTCACGTTTGACCCGTCGAGAATTTCTCATTGCAAGCGGCGCAGCCGCCGCCACGGCGGGGCTTCCCGCGCTTGCCCGCGCCCAGGGCGCTGTTACGCGCAAACGCGGCGGCACGCTGAACGTGCTGATCAATCCCGAGCCGCCGGTGCTGGTCTCGATCTTCCAGACTACCGGTCCCGCGCTCGCTGCAAGCTCCAAGGTGCTGGAAGGTCTGCTTTCCTACGACTTCGACCTGCACCCCCAACCGCAACTGGCGACCGCATGGACCGTGAGCCCCGATGGTCTGCGCTACACGTTCAAGCTGCGGCAAAACGTGCGCTGGCACGATGGCCAGCCATTTACATCCGAGGACGTGGCGTTCTCGGTCGATCTGCTCAAGGCGATTCACCCGCGCGGGCGCAGTACCTTTGCGAACGTGACGAAAGTGCAGACGCCCGACGCCAGCACGGCCATCATCGAATTGTCGAAGCCCGCGCCATTTCTGCTGAAGGCGCTTTCGGCGGGCGAGTCGCCCATTGTGCCGAAGCACCTGTACGCCTCGGGCGATCCGCTCACGAACCCGCACAACAACGCGCCCATTGGCACGGGGCCGTTTCGCTTCAAGTCGTGGACGCGGGGCGCGAGCATCGTCTACGAGCGCAATCCCGACTACTGGGACGCGGGCAAACCTTATATCGATGCGCTCGTGTACAAGGTCATTCCCGATCCGGCCGCGCGCTCGGCGGCGTTCGAAACCGGCGCGCTCGACCTGGGCGGCGAGAACCCCGTGCCGCTCACCGACTTGCCGCGCCTCACGCAATTGCCGCAGCTCGTGACCGAAACGCGCGGCTATCGCTTTCTCGAGCCGCTGGCCGAGATCGATTTCAATCTCGATCATCCGGTGTTGAAGGACCCGCGCGTGCGCCAGGCCATCGCGCACGCGATCAACCCGCAGGTCGTGCAAAAAACCGTGGCCTACGGCTATGCGGATGTCTCGCCCACGCCCATCACGCCCGCTTCGCCGTATCACGACGCGCAGATCACGCCCTACGCCTTCGACCCGCACGCGGCCGAGGCGCTGCTCGACGCGGCAGGCAAGCCGCGCGGCGCGGATGGCGTGCGCTTCAAGCTCACTCATGATTACCTGCCATACGGCGACATGTACCAGCGCCAGGCCGGCTATGTGAAATCGGCGCTCGCACGCGTGGGGATCGATGTTACGGTGCGCTCGCAGGATCTTCCTTCGTTCCTCAAGCGTGTCTACGCCGACCGCCAGTTCGACTTCACGAGCATCGGCGTGAACACGCTGTTCGATCCAGCTGTGGGCGTGCAGCGTCTTTACTGGTCGAAAAATATCCGGCCCGGTGTGCCGTTCTCGAATGCGCCGCATTACAGCAGCCCGGAAGCGGACCGTCTGCTCGAAGCGGCATCGGTTGAAATCGACGAAAGCCGGCGCGTGAGCCTCTACAAGCAGTTTCAGCAGACCGTTTACCGCGACCTGCCGATTCTCAATCTCGTCGCGCCGCGCATGGTCACGCTCGCCAACCGCCGGGTGCACGATCACACGGTGAGCGCACAGGGCCTGGAAGGCAATCTCGCCGATGTCTGGCTCAGTGCCTGACTGCGCACCGCAACACCCGACGGAGTCCAACGATGAGCCGAAGCGTTCGCTGGCAAACGATCCTGCGCCGCACCGCCTGGCAGGCGCTGCCCACGGTGCTCGGCATCGTGATTCTCAACTTCTTCCTGCTCAAGCTGATGCCGGGCGACGCCGCCGACGTGATCGCGGGCGAAGCCGGCTCCGCGACAACGGAAACGATGACCCTGCTGCGCGCGAAGTTCGGGCTCGACCAGCCCTTGCTCGTGCAGCTCTGGACCTATCTGAAGCATCTCGCGCATTTCAGCCTGGGCTATTCGCCGCGCTACGACATGCCCGTCATGCAGCTGATCCTCTCGCGGCTGCCCAACACCTTGCTGCTGATGGGCGTGGCGCTTTCGCTCGCACTCGTCGTCGGCGTGGCGCTCGGCGCGGTGATGGCGCATTGGGCTGGCAAGTGGCCCGATCGCGTGTTGTCGGTGTGCGCGCTGCTGTTCTATTCCACGCCGGGCTTCTGGATCGGCCTGCTCGCCATCATTCTGTTCGCGGTCCGGCTTGGGTGGCTGCCGAGCGGCGGCAACGTCACGATCGGGGCGAACCTGCACGGCTTTGCCTATGTCGCCGATGTCGCGCGTCACGTGTTGCTGCCCGCCGCCACGCTCGCCACCTTCTTCGTGGCGATCTACGCGCGCATTACGCGTGCCGCGATGATCGAAGTCCAGCGGCAGGACTTCGTGCGCACGGCGCAGGCCAAGGGTCTGCATCCGTGGCGCGTAACGTTGCGGCACGTGCTGCGCAACGCGCTGATGCCGCTCACCACGCTCGTGGGGCTGCATTTCGGCACGCTGCTTGGCGGCGCGGCCGTGACGGAAACCGTGTTCAGTTGGCCGGGGCTCGGCCGCCTCGCACTCGATGCGGTGCTCGCGCGCGACTTCAGCGTGCTGCTGGGCGTGCTGCTCCTGTCGTCGCTGCTCGTGATCGTCGCGAACGTCGTGGTCGATCTGCTGCAGGCGTGGCTCGATCCGCGCGTCAGTTAACGGAGGAACCGCAATGAGTTTCGAATCGCCGGATCTGCCGGTTGAAGCCGGAAGCGCCGCCGCAAGCCAGGGTTCGCCATGGCGGCGCCAGTTGGCGTTTGCGCTGCTTGGCCGCCGTGGCACTGATCGTGCAGGCGCACCCGCGCGGCGCGCCGGGCTTGCTTTCTGGCGCGCGCTGGCGCGCAACCCATCGGCGTGCGCAGGCCTCGCGCTGCTCGCCGCATTCGTGGTGCTTGCCGTGCTCGCGCCGCGGCTCTACCCAGGCGACCCGCTCGACATGGTGGGCGGGCCGTTCGAATGGCCGGGCAGCGACCCGCAGTTCTGGCTCGGCACCGATTCGCTCGGGCGCGACGTGGCGGCCGGCATCGCGCATGGGGCGCGCGTGTCGCTGCTGATCGGCGCGGCGTCCGCTGGCATCGGGCTTGTGATCGGCACGCTGGTGGGGGCGATCGGCGGTTATTTCGGAGGTCTGATCGATGACGCGCTGGTGCGCCTCACCGAACTCTTCCAGACCGTGCCGTCCTTTTTGCTGGTGATCGTGCTCGTGGCGATCGGGCGGCCCAACGTGGTGGTCATCGCGCTCGCCATCGGCATTGCCTCGTGGCCCACGGTCGCGCGTATCGTGCGCGCGGAGTTTCGCACGCTGCGGCGCTCGGACTTCGTGCTCGCGGCGCGCAGCCAGGGGTTCAGCAATACGCGCATCATTTTTGGCGAGATCCTGCCCAATGCGTTGCCGCCGGTCATCGTCACGGCTTCGGTCATGGTGGCGAGCGCCATTCTGATCGAGTCGTCGTTGTCGTTCCTCGGCATGGGCGACCCGAATGTCATGAGCTGGGGGGCGATGATCGGCGCCGGACGCGATTCGCTGCGCACGGCGTGGTATCTCACGGCGATTCCCGGCGCGGCCATCGTCCTCGCCGTGCTCGCCCTCAATCTGCTCGGCGACGGCCTGACCGAGGCCCTCAATCCGCGGCAACGGCAACGACCGTAAAGGTGTCTCGTGAGCCAACTGCTTGAAGTACGCGATTTGCGCGTAAATTTTGGGGCGCACGAAGCGGTGCGCGGCGTGAGCTTCGACATCGCGGCGGGCGAGACGCTCGCGCTCGTGGGCGAGTCGGGCAGCGGCAAGTCCGCTACGGCGCTTTCGCTCATGCAGCTCGTTCCCGAGCCCGGGCGCGTGACGGGCAGCGTGCGCTTCGAAGGGCGCGAGCTGCTGGGCTTGCCGCCCAAGGCGGTGCGCGAGTTGCGCGGCAAGCAGATCTCTATGATCTTTCAGGAGCCGATGACGTCGCTCAATCCGGTGCTTTCGGTCGGCGAGCAGGTCGTGGAGACGCTGCGCCAGCACGAAGCACTGTCGCGCCGGAGCGCTCGTGCGCGCGCCGTCGAATTGCTCGATCTCGTGCGCATTCCCGAGCCACAGCGCCGCTTCGACGACTACCCGCACGAGCTATCGGGCGGGCAGCGCCAGCGCGTGATGATCGCGATGGCCGTGGCGTGCCGCCCCCGTCTGCTGATCGCCGACGAACCCACCACGGCGCTCGACGTGACCATCCAGGCGCGCATTCTCGAATTGCTCGACGCGCTGCGCCGCGAGCTGTCGATGTCGCTGCTGCTGATCACGCACGACCTCGGCGTCGTGGCCGATCATGCTGACCGCGTAGCGGTGATGCTGGCCGGGCGCAAGGTCGAGGAAGCGCCTACCCAGGACCTCTTTGCGCACCCGCGTCACGCGTATACGCAAGGGCTCCTGAGCGCTTCGCTCAATCTGGCCGACGATCTGCACTACCGGTCGTGGACTTTGCCGGAAATCCGGCATACGGCACCGGCAGAAGGCGAGGAGGGCGGCTTCGTGGTGGTGCCGCGCAAGGTGCCCGAGCACGCAGCGCCGGGCGTGCGGGCGGCGCGCGCGGCGCCGCTGCTCGCCGTGCGCGATCTGCGCGTGGCGTACCCTCAGCGCCGTGGCGCGCCGCCGCTTCACGCCGTAGACGGCGTGTCGTTCGAGATTGGCCGGGGCGAGTCGGTCGGGCTCGTGGGCGAATCGGGCTGCGGCAAGTCCACGCTTTCGCGCGCGATCATGCGCCTCGTGCCGGTTGCAAGCGGCTCGATCGCGCTCGACGGCACCGATCTCGTCGCGCTGCGCGAGCGTGCGTTGCGGCCCCTGCGGCGCCAGGTGCAGATGGTTTTTCAGGATCCCTATGCATCGCTCAACCCGCGCCGTACCGTGGGCGACATTCTCGAAACCGTGCTGGCCGTGAATGGCGAGGGCGACGCGGCGGCGCGCCGCGCGCGCGTTCGGTTGGCGCTTGAGCGCGTGGGTCTTCCCGCGGCAGCGCTCGCGCGCTTTCCACATGAATTCTCGGGCGGCCAGCGTCAACGCATCGGCATTGCCCGTGCGCTCGTGCTCGAACCCGCCTTGCTGATCTGCGACGAGCCGGTATCGGCGCTGGATGTCTCGATCCAGGCGCAAATCCTCAATCTGCTCGTCGAACTCAAGCGCGAGCTGGGGCTTTCCATGCTCTTCATCTCGCACGATCTTTCGGTCGTGCGCTATATCGCCGATCGTGTGCACGTCATGCAGCAGGGCAAGATCGTCGAGAGCGGCGACCATCAGGACATCTGGCGCGCGCCAAGGCATGCATATACGCGCACGTTGCTCGCCGCGATTCCGGGGCGCGAGCTGGAGGCCGAAGCGGCTTGACGCGCGAGCAGTGGCACATCGCGCAGCAAGGTTGCGCTGCTAGTGCTTCAATGAGCGCTGCGCCGCCTTAGCCGATTGGCCTCCGATCAACCGCCCATTCTGGCCCCTATGACGAATCCCACCGAAATCAAGGCCCTCGTATTCGACGTGTTCGGCACCGTCGTGGACTGGCGCAGCGGTGTGGCGAGAGAAGCCGCCGCTTTTCTGCAGCGCCACGCGCCGCAACTCGACGCTTTCGAGTTCGCCGATGCCTGGCGTCGCGAGTATTCGCCCTCGATGGAGGAAATCCGCAGCGGGCGTCGGCCATACGTGCGCCTCGACGTTCTGCACCGCGAGAACCTCGTGAGGGTGCTGGAACGCAGCGGCATCGCCGGAGTAACAAACGCAGAGATCGACGCACTCAACCTGGCCTGGCATCGTCTCGATCCGTGGCCGGATGCGCTCGGCGCGCTGACCCGCCTGAAGCGCCGCTACATCATCGCGCCTTTGTCCAACGGAAATATCCGGCTCATGGTGGATATGGCGAAGCGCGCCGGTTTGCCGTGGGACGCGATTCTCGGCGCCGAAGTGGTCCGCGCCTACAAGCCTTCACCGCAGGTGTACAGCGAGACGGTGGACATTCTGGGGCTTGCGCCAGCCGAACTGTGCCTCGTCGCGGCGCACAACGGCGACCTTGCCGCGGCGCGCCGGCTCGGTCTTTCGACCGCGTTCGTCGTGCGGCCGACCGAGCATGGACCCGGTCAGAAAACGGACCTGAAAGCGGAGCAAGCGTGGGACTTCGTCGTGGACGATTTGAACGAGCTTGCGAGTCAGCTTGATGCCTCGATAGATTGAGCTTTAATGGTATTTGCCATGGAGGGCGTCTCTCGGGATCAGGGGCTATATGCGCTGCACAAATTGTGGCTTCGAATGCCGCGAGGGCGCGAGATTTTGCGAGCAGTGCGGCACCCAGGTCGCTCACACTGCGTCGCCCCCATTCCCGGTCGATTACACGCCTTCGCACCTGGCTGAGCAGATCCACGCCGCGCAGGCGGCCCTCGAAGCGCGTGGCAAAGCGCTCAGTGAACGTAAGACGATTACCGCCTTGTTTGCGGACATGGCCGGCTCGACCGCACTGATCTACGGGCTGGACCCGGAAGAGGCTCACGGGCTGATCGCGCCGGTCCTCGAATTGATGATGGAGGCCGTCCACCATTACGAGGGTTTTGTGGCGAAATTGCTCGGCGACGGCATTCTGGCCTTGTTTGGCGCGCCGATCGCCCACGAGGACCATGCGCAGCGCTCGCTCTATGCGGCGCTCAGAATGCAGCAAGCCATGCGCCGTCATAGCGACCGCATTCGCCTCGAGCGCGGCATTCCCCTGCAGATACGCGTGGGGGTCCACACCGGCGAAGTGCTCATGCGGTCCATTCACAAGAACGACTTGCAAGCGGACTATGACCCGGTTGGCAACGCGATCCACATCGCCTCGCGCATGGAGGCCATTGCGACGCCCGCGTCGATATTGGTGAGTCAATCCACTTACCGGCTGACCGAGGGCTATTTCGAGTTCAAGGCCTTAGGGCAGACACAGGTCAAAGGCGTGGCCGAACCGCTTGCCGTGTATGAGGTGCAGGGGCCCGGTGCGCTGCGCACACGTCTTCAGGTGGCGGAGCGGCGCGGTCTGGCCCGATTCGTCGGACGCGCGCCCGAACTCGAGACATTGCGCGCGGTGCTCGATGCGACCCGAACCGGGCAATGCCGCATCGTCGGCGTGGTGGGCGAGGCGGGTGTGGGGAAATCGCGGCTCTTTCACGAGTTCAAACGCTCGGCGCTAAAACGCTGCCTCGTGGTGGAGACCTTCTCGGTTTCGCACGGCAAGTCGTTCGCGTACTTGCCGCTCATCGAATTGCTGAAAAACTACTTTCAGATCACAGCGGAAGACGACGAACGGCGAAGCCGCGAAAAGGTGACAGGCCGTGTGCTTGCCCTCGAACGCAAGCTGGAGGACGGGGTGCCTTATCTGCTCCATCTGCTGGCGGTTGGCGAAACCAGTCCGGCCCTCGCGCAAATGGATTCGCAAATCCGGCGCGAGCGCACGTTCGAAGCCATCACGCAACTCTTCGTGCGCGAAAGCGCGAACGAACCCGTCGTCCTGGTGTTCGAGGACCTGCAATGGCTCGACAGCGAGACGCAAGCCTTTCTCGCTTACCTGGTCGAGCACGTATCGAGCGGGCACCTTTTGTTGCTGCTGAACTATCGCCCGGAGTATCAGCATGAGTGGGGCGGGCGCAGCGGGTACACGCAGTTGGCGCTGGAGCCGCTGGGTCGTGCCGATGCACAAGGGCTCATCAGCGCGCTCGTCGGCGACGATCGAACGCTTGCCGGGGTCAAGCAGCACGTGCTCGACAAAACGGAAGGCAATCCGTTTTTTATCGAAGAAGTCGTCCAGACCCTGGCCGAAGAACACGTGCTGGTGGGCGAACCGGGTCATTACCGGATGGAAGCGGCGCCGCTCGCGCTACATATTCCGACTACGGTGCAGGGCGTGCTGGCTGCGCGGATCGATCGCCTGCAGGCCGCAGACAAAGCGTTGTTGCAAACGCTCGCGGTGATTGGCAAGACGTTCCCGGCAAATCTTGTCCAGTATGTCGTCGACCTGCCGGACGACGAGCTCTATGCGAGCTTGTCACGTCTGCAAGCGGGGGAGTTCATTTACGAGCAACCGGCGTTTCCGGAGGTGGAATATGGCTTCAAGCATGCCTTGACGCAGGAAGTGGCGGGCAGTTCCCTGCTTGCCGAGCGGCGCCGGCTTTTGCATGCACGCATCGGCCAGGCGATGGAGACGCTTTTCCATGACCGTCTCAAGGACTACTGGAACGAGCTCGCGCATCACTATAGCCTCAGCGCCAACGTACCGAAGGCGGTCGAGTATTTGCAGAGCGCCGGTCAACAGGCGTGGCAACGTTCGGCTACCGCCGAGGCGCTTCGCCAGCTTGGCATGGCGCTGGATCTGCTCTCGGGCATGCCGGAAACGCCCGAACGCGCCGATCGTGAACTCGCGCTGCTGCTTGCTATCGGGCCGGTCTTGATGGCCGCGAGAGGATGGGCTTCGCGCGATGTGGAAGCGACGTATTCGCGTGCGCTGGATTTGTGCAGGCAGGCTGGGCGAACACCGCATTTGTTCCGCGTTCAAACCGGTCTGCGGATGTTCTATCAGTTGAGCGCGGAATATAAAACGGCCAAAGAGATCGCCGAGCAGCTGCTCGAACTGGCAGCGCGCGCGAACAATCCCACGCAAGTCATGGAAGCGCATTATCTGCTCGGCATGAGCTTGTTCAGGCTCGGTGAGCTCTCCAGCGCGCATACCCACCTTGCCGGCCTGGCGACATCATCGTTACTGCAGGACTCAGGGCAGCTCGATGAAGAGATTTTTGCGCACGGGCGGGATCCGCGCAGCGTGGGCGAAGGCAGCCTGGGCCTCGTCCTTTGGCATAGGGGCTACCCGGACGCAGCGCTAAGGCATGCTGAACAAGCGATCAGTCGCGCGCGTTCGATGCACGATCTGGTCAGTCTCGGCCAAACGCTCATTTTCAAGGCCGAGCTTCACCAATTACGCCGCGAAACTGCGCAAACGCATGCCTGCGCCGAAGCCGCCATCGCCCTTGCGACGGAGCAGGGCTTTCCCATGATTCTCGCGTGGGCGACCATGCTTCACGGCTGGGCGCTATCGGAGGCCGGAGAAAAAGAGGAGGGGATTGCGCAAGTTCGCCGCGGACTCGCCGACTACGAAGCAACCGGTGCTCGCCTTGGCCGCTCGTACTTTCTGGCATTGCTGGCCCAAACCTATGCAAACGCGGGCTTGTGCGACGCCGGGAAACATGCGCTGGTCGAGGCAATGGCGGTTTGCGAAACGTCGGACGAACGCTATCACGAGCCCGAGTTGCATCGGCTCAAAGGCGAGTTGTCGCTGCTCTGCGCAGGGCTTTCGAGCGTCGCACCCGTGGACCGCGACGCGGCGCAGGCGAACTTCAACGAAGCCATGGCGATCGCTCGCCGCCGGGGCGCCAGATCGCTCGAACTTCGCGCGGCATTGAGCCTGGCAGCGCTTCATGCGCAAGCGGCACGCGCGCGTGAGGCGCGCGAGACACTCGCCCCAGTGTATGCATCGTTCACAGAGGGGTTCGAAACGGCGGACCTGCGAGCAGCCAGGCACTGGCTCGACACGCTCGCCTAGAACGCCAAGCGGTCGTCGCAGGCGCTGCGGCGCGGTATCTCAGGAAAGCATAGGGGCAGGCCAACGCCGAAGCGTTAGTCTGCCCATGCCGGTTCGCCGCTTACGCGGCGATCCGGTCTCGCGATCGCCGTCCCGCTACAGGCGACGGATCACGCATGGCCGTGTTAGAAGCGATGGCGGATACCCACGGTCGCCACGGCTTGCGAGTTCGAATCCGACGCGGAAACGCCCATGATGTCCGCGTGAATCTTCCCTTCGCCATCCACCACGCGTTGATACGCGGCTTCCGCGTACAGGTCGGTGCGCTTCGAGAGCGCGTAATCGCCTTGCAGCGTGAACTGATGGAACTTCGGATTCACGCCTTCCAGGCTCGCGTCCGTGTACGTATAGGCGCCCGACACCGTGAACGCAGGCGTAAACGCGTAGCGGCCATTGATTTCGTAGTTGGCGAAGCGCGCGCTGTCGCCCGCGAGCGAAGTCGTCGTGCCCGCGTTCGCGGAGTTGATGGCCGTGAGATTGTTCAGCTGCGTTTGCGTGAACACGAAGCCCACGTTGGCCGCGCCGAACGCGTAGTTCAGGCCCGCGCCGTACGTGCGCTGACGCGAAGCCGTGAAGGTGGCGTCGTCGCTGACCGCGCCGCTGCTGTTGATGGTCGAACCCGAGTTGTTGAGCTGCAGGTAGCCCGCGCCTGCCGTGAGGCCGCCAAACGCGTAGGTGGCGCCGAGGCTGTATGCGCGGTTGCTCGCAAAGCCGCCTGCGTCGTTCGAGAAGCCGTACAGCGCGTTGAACTTGAGGCCGCCGTAGTTCACGCTCTGGTACTTGAGCGAATTGCTCACGCGGAACGAGTTGTTGAGGTTGTCGTTGTCGTACGGGTGTGCAGCGAGCGTGCCGCCGTATTGCGTGCCGTTCAGCGACAGTGCGCCCAGGTTGTCGACCACGCTGTCGTACTGACGACCCAGCGTGAGCGCGCCGGCCTGTTCGCTCGAAAGACCGACGAACGCTTGACGGCCAAACATGCGGCTATTTTGCTTCGCCGCGCCGGTCGAAATGCTGAAGCCGCTCTCGAGCACGAAGATCGTCTTGAGGCCGCCGCCCAGGTCTTCGCTGCCGCGCAGGCCCCAACGGCTGCCGTTGAGCGCGCCGCTCGTCTGTTGCACGTTCGAGCTGCCCGACTGGTTGCTCGTGTACAGGACGCCGGCGTCGATCAAGCCGTAAAGCGTAACCGAGCTTTGCGCGTGCGCCGCGCTGGCGAAAGAGGCTGCAGCGACTGCGAGAGCGGATAGGGTGTTCTTTTTCATCGTGACTCCATTGCTTTGTATTTCGCTCGAAAGAGAGCGAGCGCGGAGCATAACGCGATATAGCGAGTGCATTTCGGAATTTGTGGCATACATGCCACGATTACTGGCTAACCGTTTCTTACTTGTTCCGGCTTATTACTTCCGCACCAGAAATGATAAAAATATCAGCCAAATCAAGGGTTTTTCGCAATCCAGCATGGTGGATAGAACGCACGGTTTTCCGTATTTTTATCGTAATTTAGAGAAATATTCGAAGATTCCGCATCCACGAATATTACAGTGAATGAATACCGCGAAGAAATGCATGTTATTCAACGAATCGAATTGGCTGCACCGTTCCTTATCATGATTTTCGGTCACGAGCGCGGCTGTGGCAAAGCGCCGCCTTGAGTACTGCTTCCATACATTCGGGCGCGAACGCCCCGCGTTCCCATGACTGACACCATCGTTGCGCTGCTCGCCAAGGCGAAGCAGCATTTCATCGCCGGCCGCATCGACGCCGCGCAGCACGATCTCCAATCGATCCTGCAAGTCCATGCCGATCACCCTGGCGCGCTGGAAGCGATGTCTTTCGTCTACGCCGCGCGCGAGGATTACACACGCGCCGCCGAACTCGCATGGCGCGCAGCGCAGCCCGCCACGACGGTTCCGCAGCAGTTAGAGCAAGCGGCGCGCATTTGCCAGTGCGCACAACGCCACGCCGACGCCGTCGCGCTCTACGAACGCCTGCTCGCGCTCGCGCCCGATCACGCCGAAGCGCTGCACGGCGCAGCGATGTCGTTCATGCAACTGGCTCAGGCCGAAGCCGCGCTCGCCTGTCTCGCCCGACTGACGCGCCGCTATCCGCAAGCGGCGCAAGCGCACTACAACCGCGGCACGCTGCTCGGTTTGCTAGGCCGTTACGACGAGGAACTCGAAGCGTACCGGAGGGCAATCGAACTCAAGCCGGATTTCGTCGCCGCCTATGTGAATCTGGGCGTCGCACTACGCGATCTGCATCGCTTCGACGAGGCGCTGCGCCAGTTCAGGAAAGCGTTGTCGATCGACACGAACGACGCCGGCGCACGCACGAATCGCGCACAGACCAATCTGCTGCTCGGCGAATTCGAGCACGGTTGGCGCGAATACGAATGGCGCTGGCGCGACGGCGAGATGGCACACGGTTTCCCCGCGGCGACGCAATGGACGGGCCAGCCACTCGCTGGCAAGACCGTGCTCGTGCACGCGGAACAAGGTTTCGGCGACACGTTGCAGTTCATTCGCTTCGTCGAGCGCCTGCACGCGAAGGGCGCACGCGTGATCGTGCGCGTGCAGGAGGTGCTGCGGCCGTTGCTGCAGAACGTGGCGGGTGCGGCGAGTGTGACAGGCGAATCGTCGGCGCTGCCGGCGTTCGACTACCACGTACCGATGTTGAGCCTGCCGCATGCGCTCGCGCTGCGCGAAGGGGACTTCGCGACCTCGGGTGCGTATCTGCGCGTCGATACCGAAGCTGAAGATGGAGCGTGCGCGTCGTGGTCCGACGTGATCGGCGGCGACGAGAATGACGATCGGAGCCTGCGCGTGGGCGTGGTCTGGTCAGGCAGCGCGACGCACGTGAACGATCGCAATCGCTCGATGCCGCTTGCGGAACTCCTTCCGCTGTTAGACGCCGATGCGCGTTTCATCTCGCTGCAACAAGAACCGCGTGAGCGCGACCGCGCATGCGTGGACGAACTCGCACAGCGCGGCCGGCTGATCGACACCGGCGCACGTTTGACGACGTTCCCGGCGACAGCGGCGCTTGTCGCGCAGCTCGATCTGGTGATCGCCGTGGATACGGCGGTCGCGCATCTGGCGGGCGCACTCGGCAAGCCCGTGTGGATCGCGCTGCCGTTCACGCCGGACTGGCGCTGGCAACTGAATCGCGACGACAGCCCGTGGTACGCCGATGCGCGTCTGTTCCGTCAAACGCGCCGCGGCGAGTGGGGCGACGTGGTGGCAGCGTTGCGCACGGCGATCGATGCTCGAATCGCCGCGCGATCGACAACGAGGCACGCAGCATGATGGTCCGGCGTGTGCCGACCAACATGTCCGCCAGCGGCGGACTGCCAGCGCACTTAGAACCGGTGGCGCATGCCGATCATCACAATCGCCTGCGAGCTCTTGCCGGAGTCGATTTCGGTCGAACCGATCACGGCCTGCGCGGTGCCTTCGCCATTTTCGCCGCTCGCGTGTCCGTAACCGCCCACGGCGTAGAAGTCGGTGCGCTTGCTGATCACATAGTCGGCGCCAAGCGCAAACTGGTTGTACTTCGCCGACGAATCGCCGCTCGACTTCATATACGTATAGCCGATTTCAGTCGTGAGCGCGGGGGAGATCTGCCACAGTGCATACACTGAGCCGGTGTTGTACTTTTGCGCCGTCGTGAAGGACGAGCTTGCGTCCGGCACGTACTGCGCGAAGCTGTAGTAGCCGCCGAGCGTGACGGGACCGATGGCGTAGTTGCCGCCCAGGCGCGCGATATTGATGGAACGGGCCGACGAGTAGGCGTCGTTGACCGACGTGGTGAAAAGCGAGTCAGCTGTGGTCGTGCCGCGAGTCGACAGCACCGCATTGCCGTTGTCGATATGCATGAAGCCCGCTGCGAGGCCAAGCGGTCCCTGACCGTACGAAAGCGCGCCGCTCCACGTCTGGCCCGATCCCTGCGAGCCGGCAACGCCGCCGAACGTGTACATCCATTCCGCCTTCAGGCCGGCCAACGTCGGGCTTGCCCATTTGATGGCATTGCTAAAGCGCGCGGTATTGTCCGCGTTGTCGATGTCGCCCGGCGTCGAGAACATGCCGCCGAGGAAGTTATCGCCCTGGATGGGCTGCACGAGGTCGGTGAGCGGGTCGTACTGACGCCCGGCGGTCAGCGTGCCGAACCGGCTGTCCTGCAGGCCGACAAACGCTTGACGTCCGAACAGGCGGGTTCCTTGCCCTGACTTGCCGGTCTCCACGTTGAAACCGCTTTCGAGCGTGAACACCGTCGTCAGTCCGCCGCCGAGATCTTCGCTGCCCTTCAAGCCCCAGCGCGAACCCGAGAGGTTGCCGCTCGTCATCGAGATTTGCGAGCTCTGTCCGCCCGAATTGTGCGTGTACTGAATCCCCGCGTCGATGAGGCCATACAGGGTCACGGAGTTTTGCGCGAACACCTGGGTCGAGAACCCGGAAAAACTAAGGATAGCTACAGAAATTGCGGACTTCTTCATCGAAATATTTTCCTTGTTGTCTGAGAGGCGGCGATGGGCTGGCGTGAGCGAGCCCTTCGCCGCGCTTTTCTGGCATGAGTCGATCATGCCGACGACAGGCTAATTCCCGATTATTAATCTATTAAGTAGATGTTCTTATCAATCATTCTATTATCCGCAGTTTCGTTTACAGAATTTTTCTCACGAATAAACTTAATAGATATTTCATTTTCCGAAATATTCTTACTCGATGTAATAAACAATCGAAAGCAGAGCAAAAATGGTTTCGCAATAAAACAATATAGACAAATGCCTCTATTTTCAATGCGTTTTCCCTTCGGGCAGAATCGCTGACACGAATCTGACTCATTGCGCCATTACGATCTGGCGCGCCTTACGCCCCGGCTTATGCACCGGAAAAGGGCATTAGCGGCAGCCTGCAGGCGTGCGCCAATTTGCTTGCTGTTTTTCACCACACGTTAATTTCGGCAAAGGATGGGAAATTCTATGAATCGGATGAGTACAAGCCGTTTTGGTTTGCTGTCGGCGGCAGGCGCCGCTGTACTGGCCTCCATGGGCGTGGGCAGCGCGAATGCGGCGCCGTCCGACGCGCTCGTCGCCGCCGCGAAGCAGGAAGGGCAGCTGACGGTCATTGCGCTCCCGCACGACTGGTGCGGCTATGGTCCGATGATCGAAGCCTTCAAGGCGAAGTACGGGATCAAGGTCAACGAGCTGAATCCGGATGCGGGCTCGGGCGATGAGATCGAGGCGATCAAGGCAAATAAAGGCAACAAGGGTCCGCAGGCACCGGACGTGATCGATGTCGGTCTTTCGTTCGGTCCGTCGGCAAAGGCAGACGGTCTGTTGCAGCCGTACAAGGTGTCGACCTGGAAGTCGATCCCGAACGACTCGAAGGACGCCGACGGATACTGGTATGGCGACTATTACGGCGTCCTTTCTTTCGAAGTCAACGCGGACATGATCGACAAGGCCCCGACCGACTGGAGCGATTTGCAGAAGCCGGAGTACAAGAACGCGGTGGCGCTGGCCGGTGACCCGCGCGCGTCGAACCAGGCGATCCAGGCCGTCTACGCGGCTGGCCTGTCGTCGGCCAAGGGTGATGCGAGCAAGGCCGAAGCGGCCGGTCTCCAGTTCTTCGCCAACCTGAACAAGAACAGCAACTTCGTGCCGGTGATCGGCAAGGCCGCCTCCGTTGCGCAGGGCACGACGCCGATTCTCGTGCGCTGGGACTACAACGCGCTTGCCGACCGCGACACGCTCAAGGGCAATCCGAAGGTGGAAGTCGTCGTGCCGAAGACGGGCGTCGTTGCGGGCGTGTACGTGCAGGCCATCAGCGCCTACGCGCCGCACCCGAACGCCGCGAAGCTGTGGATGGAGTACCTCTATTCGGACGAAGGGCAGCTCGGCTGGCTCGCGGGTTATTGCCACCCGATCCGCTACAACGAGCTTGCCGCGCAGAAAAAGGTGCCCGCCGCACTGCTGGCGAAGCTGCCGCCCGCCACGGCCTACAAATCGGCCGTATTCCCGACGCTGCAGCAGCAGGACGCGACCAAAGCGGCTGTGACGAAGCAGTGGGATAGCGTCGTAGGCGCGAACGTCAAGTAAGCGCGATTGCGGATGGTGATGCGCGAGGCGGTGATCCGCGCTCGCGCGCCAGCCGCAACTTTCGCTGGCATTGCATCGCTCACTCCTCGTTCCTGAAAGCCCTATGAGCACTGTATCCAACGTGGAGCCCAACGTGCCTGATCTCGCCGTGCCGCCGGGAAACGCTCCGCACGCAAAGCGATCCTCGGGCGCCGCGCGCTACCTGTCCTTGCTAGGCGTCGCGCCGTTCTTCATTTTCACGCTGCTGTTCCTGATCGCGCCGACCGTGTACCTCATGGCCGGTGCGTTCCAGAATGCGCAAGGCCGGTTCACGCTCGAGAACTTCCGGCAGCTCTTCGAGCCGGAGGTGCTGAGTGCGTACTGGATCAGCATCAAGGTGAGTACGGCGTCGGCGGCGGGTGGGGCGGTCATCGGCCTGCTGCTCGCGTGGGCCGCGGTGCTCGGCCGCTTGCCCGGCTGGATCCGTCCAACGCTATTGACCTTCTCCGGTGTCGCGTCGAATTTCGCCGGCGTGCCGCTCGCGTTCGCGTTCATCTGCACGCTCGGGCGCGTCGGTCTCGTCACGATGCTGCTGCACCGCTACGCGCACGTGAACCTCTACGCCACAGGCTTCAGCATTCTCAGTTTCTGGGGACTGACGATCACCTACCTGTACTTTGAAATTCCGTTAATGGTCCTGATCATTGCACCCGCGCTGGATGGCCTGAAGCGCGAGTGGCGCGAGGCATGCGACTGCCTGGGCGGCACCGCGTGGCACTACTGGCGCCTCATTGCGCTGCCGGTGCTGTGGCCAAGCGTGCTTGGCGGCGCGCTGCTGCTGTTCGCCAACGCGTTCGGCGCAGTCGCCACCGCGTACGCGTTGACCGGCAGTTCGCTGAACATCGTGACGATCCTCCTGTATGCCCAGGTGCGCGGCGACGTGCTGCACAACCAGAACCTCGGCTATGCGCTCGCGCTCGGCATGGTGGTGATCACGGGGCTCTCGAACGGCGGCTATCTCTGGCTGCGTGCGCGCGCCGAAAGGGGACGCCGATGAAAAAGCCATCCCGGCTGGGCGCCTGGATCGCGATTGTCGTCGGCGCACTGTATTTCCTGATCCCGCTCTTCGCGACCTTCGAGTTCAGCTTGCGCATGCGACGCGGCACATACAGCTTCGACGCGTACAAGGTCGTGCTGGGCGACCCGAGCTTTCAGGCGTCGTTCGGCTATTCCGTGCTGATGGCGTTCGTGACGATCGTGATTGGCGTGCTGCTCGTCGTGCCGACGGCCTACTGGGTGCAACTGCGGCTGCCGAAGCTGCGCCCTGTGGTCGAGTTCATCACGCTGCTGCCGGTCGTGATTCCGGCAATCGTCATCGTGTTCGGCTATCTGCGCCTCTACAACAGCAGTTCGTGGCTGCCGATGACCGGCAACGAGCGCGCAACCGACTTGCTGCTCGCATTCGGCTACGTCACGCTCGCGCTGCCCTACATGTACCGCTCGGTCGATGCCGGCCTGCGCGCGGTCGACGTGCGCACGCTCACCGAAGCGGCGGAGGTGCTCGGCGCCGGCTGGCCCACGATCCTCTTCAAGGTGATCTTCCCGAATATCCGCTCGGGCATCCTCTCGGGTGCGTTCCTGACCTTTGCCGTCGTGATCGGCGAGTTCACGATGGCGAGCCTGCTCGACCGCCCGGCGTTCGGCCCTTATCTGCAGCTGATCGGCGCGAACCGCGCCTACGAACCGTCCGCGCTCGCGATCATCGCGTTCGTCGTCACATGGGCGTCAATGGGCCTGATCCAGGTCTTCGGCTCCGTGCGCGCGGCGGCGGCTCACAAATCCTGATGAACCAGGACATCATTCATGGCATTCCTTGAGATAGAGAATCTGCACAAGTCGTTCGGCGCGCATACGGCGCTGCATCACTTCGACATGCAGATCGAGCGCGGCGAATTCATCACGTTTCTCGGGCCGTCGGGCTGCGGCAAGACGACGGTGCTGCGCATGATCGCCGGCTTCGAAGATCCGACGCGCGGCGCGATCCGTATCGCCGGCAAGGACGTCACGCGGATGCGCACGCGGGCGCGCAAGATCGGCATGGTGTTTCAGTCGTACGCGCTGTTCCCGAACATGACCGTTGCCGGGAACATCGGTTTCAGCCTGAAAGTCGCGGGCCGCCCGCAAAGCGAAATCAACAAGCGCGTGGAGGAGATGCTCGAGCTCATCAAGCTGCCGCTTTTCGGCGAGCGCTACCCGTGGCAGCTCTCCGGCGGCCAGCAGCAGCGTGTCGCGCTCGCGCGCGCCATTGCCGGAAAACCAGAGGTCTTGCTGCTCGACGAGCCACTATCTGCGCTCGACGCGAAAATCCGCATCTCGCTGCGCCAGGATATTCGCGCGCTGCAGCGCGAGCTTGGCATCACGTCGATTTTCGTCACGCACGACCAGGAGGAAGCGCTGTCTATTTCCGATCGCATTGTCGTAATGAACGAAGGGCGCGTGGAGCAGGTGGGTACGCCTGCCGAGATCTACAACTTCCCGCGCACGCGCTTCGTGGCGTCGTTCGTCGGCACGCTGAACCTGCTGCCGGGCAAGATCGTCGATCCGGCGACGGGGCGCATCGCGGTCGACGGCCAGGTGCTCACCACCTCGCAGCCGCTGCCCGCCGACGACGCGGGCCGCGCGCGCCTGCTCGCAGTGCGGCCGGAGGCGATCCGTCTGGAAGCGCCGGCGGCGGGCCGCAACTCGCTTGCCGCGACGGTCGAGGACATCGACTTTCTCGGTGCGGTGGTGCGCATCCGTGCGCGCGTGAAGGAAGCCGTCGTTTCGCTGGACATCTTCAACGACCCCAACCACGCCTTGCCGCAACGCGGTCAGCCTGTCGCGCTCGGCTTTTCGCACGAGAATCTGCTGGTGCTCGAAGAGGGGGCGTGAGCACGCCAGCCACTATGATCGAGGAGGTCGCGCTGCCGCTGCCTCCACACGGTCCGTGAGCTTGCCGACCAGCGCATTCGCCACGATCTCCTCGCCGATGACGACGTCGGACGCTCCGGCGCTTTCGAATAGCCCCTTTCTCAAGGGATTTTCGCCGGGCACGACGATCGCAAGCGAAGCGTTCAGCGTATGCGCCAGCAAGGTGATCGCCAGATTGTTGTTGCTGTCGGGCGTTGTCACGATCAGTGCTTTGGCGCTATCGAGCCGCGCGCGCCTGAGCACGTCGTCGAATACGTCCGGGGGACCCAGAACCACCATCAGTCCACGATCCGCCGCCCGGTGCGCCTGCTCCTGGTCGCCCACGACGACGAGCACTGTCTCTCCTGCTTCGCGCAAGCGGTTGGCGACCAGTTCGCCAAGCGAATGGAATCCAACCAGCACGACATGATTCGCTAGATGTCCGAGCTTGCGTTCCATAAGCCTGTTCTCCCGATAAGCCAGCACGTCGTCGCTCGATAACATGCCAGTGAGCCTGGAAACCGCGAATCCGCCAATCACCATCGTCGCCGACATGGCCAGCAGCATGAAGATCTTCTGACTCGGATTGAACTCCGTAAAGTCGCCGAGTGTCGTGACGAGATTGAACCCGTCCCAAAGGGCCGTAAATACTTTGCCGGAAAGCGGAGCACCGGACTGGTCGAGCAGGGCCAACCCAGTGGCCGCGCCAACGAGCAGCAGGGCGAGAAGCGCAATGGTCAGGCGCACCTCGCGGCGCCATTCCCGAATGCGCAGCCCTCCGAGGCGGGGCTCATGAACACGGAAGATCCACATCGTTACCTCGGACCCAGGCGGAAATCGATTGGCGATCGTGCGTTGCACAAGACAGCACCGCTGTGACTGCCTAGCGTATCACTCAGCCGTTCAGACCCAGGTTCGGCTGCCCACGAACGACCGAAACAAGACGACCGCCACACGGCGCGGCCCGCCTGTCGGCGATTCCCCGACATCTTTCGGCCAGGTGATGGCCGCGCCCAAACTCGCATCGTCGCAATGCACGCTGGGTCGGGCTTTGCGCGGATGGTGCCCGATGGCACGACATCTGCATGATGTGGCGCGAGCGGCTGGCCGCTTGACGCATCCTGCAACCGTCCTGTTCAAGGAGACCCATCATGACTACGTTGACCATCCGCGATCTTCAGAAGTCGCAAGAGCTCGATCACGAAGCAATGACCAGGTTTCAAGGTGGCCGGATGAAGATCATCGGCTCGCACCCCGGCTCGATCCTCACCTCCGCCGACGGCGACCCGGTCGCCGTGTATGTCGACGGCGTGCTGCAAAACTCCGTTAGCGACGGCTACTACCACGGCTGAGTGCCAGCGGCATACAAAGCGCGCGGTGTAACCGCGGGGGGCTGATGTGGACCAAACGTGGCTATGTACCGCTGCCGGCGCGATCGTGATTGTGATCGCGCTGGCCGGCGTGACGGCGCACTACCTTCGTGAGCGTCGTCGGGCCGATCTTCTGCGCAACTTCGATCACCATGAATGGTGGCAGCGAAACCACGGTGCCGCCTGCACTTCGGGCGGCTCGGGTACCGGGAGCAGGGCAGTACAAGCAGGAACATGGCGGAAATATTGAACGGGTAATCAACGATGAGCTACCCATTTCTGGCCCCCATCGATTGATGGAGGCGATCGGGGGCGCGGGAAAAACATAGCGAGAGCGTATTGCGCCTGCGCGTAGGTTCGGCCCGGTCTTGCAACGAGGCGAAGGTGCCCGCTTCGAGCAGGCCCTCGATAGAGGAGGAAATGAGCGAAGTGAAGCGGCTTTTTTGTGCAGACAAAAAGGCCTGTTGCACCCCACATGGCAATCCTTAGAGGTAGCTCATCATGAAATCGCTAGGTCAAACATTCGTTATCCTTACCATTTTGTCTGCTCCGGCGGCTTCGTTCGCACAATCGAACGCCGCCGTGACTCCCGAGCAGGTCCGCGCCGAACTCGTGCAACTGGAACAGGCTGGCTACCACCCAGGTGACGGCGACAACACAAATTATCCAGCCGATATCCAGGCTGCCGAAGCGCGCGTGGCCGCGCAGAACGGCGGGAGCAGCTATGGCGGAATGGTTGGCGGGACGTCGGCGTCTGGTGCGCCCGCTGCCGCAACCGGCGACAGCATGAAGCCGATTTACTTCGGTCAGTAAACCATTGCGTTGACGAAGCCCTTCCTCCGAATGGAGGGGCTTTGTTTGGGTTCGTTACCGGCAGCCAAATGAGGGCCGGACTGACAGGCCCATTGCAAGAAACCTGAAAAGTTGCCAGAATTTCGGCCCGGCCCGCCTTACCCGGGCACGCGGAATGCTCCGAAACTTGAAAACGTTTAATCGCCGCTCATTGACTAATATGTGGTCTATGAAGCCATCGCTGCGCTATGTGGGAGTTTGTGCGATCTGCGCCTTCTTTACGGCGTGTGGTCAGATCGCGCCCAGACAAACTGCATGCAGCGTGGATTCCTGTCGCACGCGGCACGAGGTTGTGCAATCCGGCGAGGCGTCGTGGTATGCGGAAAAATTCCAGGGGCGGCAGACCGCCAACGGAGAACGCTTTGATGCCGGCTCATTGACGGCTGCGCATCGTACATTGCCGCTTGGCAGCTACGTGCGCGTGAGGTCGATGGCAACCGGAAAGTCGGTTGTCGTGCGCATCAACGATCGCGGCCCCTACGTGAAAGGCCGAATCATCGATCTCTCTTATGCCGCGGCGAAGACCCTGGGGTTGACTGACGCACGGTCGATGCGAGTGCAGATCGAACGCGTGGAGAACACGCAGAATGCACAGACGGAGCCGGATGGCGGCGGAATTCTCGCAACAGGAAGGTGACGTGAGGGCTGACCCGCGTCACGCCACGCTCCTGTCGCCACCGCATCATCCCATGGTTTGAGCGGCGCTTGCGCTGCGCTGCCTGAAATGGCCCGGCTTCAGCGCCATGACGGCTACGAGACTGAGCGCGATGCCGATCATCACATAGAGCACCGGCGCCAGCGGCGAACCCGTGAGCGCAATGAGCCACGTCACGAAAGTCTGTGCAAAGCCACCAAAGATCAGGACAACGACGTTATTGACCACGGCGAGCGACGTCGCGCGCGTGCGTTTGGGGAACATCTCCGCAAGCGTCGTGCAATAGACGCCGAGGAAGGTCGCGCTGAGCACGCCGATCACGATTTGCGTGACGAGGAGCCGGGGCACGGACGGCGCCGCCACGACCCACGCATAGAGCGGATAGATCGCAACCAGGTAGGCGCCCAGGGACCCGACCAGCAGCGTCTTGCGGTCGTAGCGGTCGGATAGCGCCCCCGCGAGCGGCGTCACGATCAGCATGACGATGGCCGCGATCATTTGCACCATGAAGCTTTCCGAAACGGGCAGCTTGAGAACCTGCTTCGCGTAGGTGACGGTATAGCCGAACGTGACGTAGAAGGTAACGGTGCTCGCCACCACCATGCCCATACCGATCAGATAGTCTGGCAGCCCGCGCTTGACGGCAGCCGCATCCGTCCTCGGGGCGCGCGGCGTGGCGTGGATGCGCGCATAGGTTTCGCTTGCATGGCGGCGCAAGTAGATGGTCAGCGGCGCAATGAGCAGGCCCACCGCGAACGGGATGCGCCAGGCGCCCGCGAGCTGTTGCTCGGGCGTGAACACCTGCGTGACCACCATGCCGAGCGCGGCGCCCAGCATCGTCGACATGAGTTGCCCGCTCATCTGCCACGATCCGTAAAAGCCGGTGCGATTCGGCGGCGCCAGTTCGATCAGGAACGACGTGGAAGTGCCGAATTCACCGCCTATCGAAAAACCTTGCAGGAGCCGGGCCACCAGCATCAGCAGCGGCGCCGCGAGGCCGGCCGTCGCGTAGGTCGGCGCGAAGGTCATGATCGCGGCGGCCAGCGCCATGATTCCCATGCCGAGCGTCATGCCCGCCTTGCGGCCATATTTATCGCCGTAGAGGCCGAGCAGCAGGCCGCCCACGGGGCGCATGAAAAAGCCTGCGCCGAAGAGAGCCGTAGTCAGCAGGATCGCATTCAGATCCGCGCCCGCTGCGCCATGCGAGACCGGAAAAAACAGCTTGCTGATGATCGGCGTCATCGCTGCGAAGATGGTGAAATCGAACCACTCCATCGCATTGGCCAGCACGGCGGCCACGATGACGGGCTTGATGCCTGGTTGAGTGTCCATCGGCTATCCCCGGATATTGGTTGAAGGGCGGTCCAGCATGCTTCGCTCAGGCGGCGGTTGCCGGCTCGGGAAACACGGGTTCGCCGAGATTGAGCATCAGCCGGTTCGCCCACGCGAAAATGGCGATCGAATGGATCAGGTCGAGCATTTCGGCGTCAGTGAGACCGGCCTCGCGCAACGCTTGCAGCTGGTCCGCCCCGATCTCGTTCGGGCGCTCGGTCAGCGCAGCCGAGAAACGCGCAATCGCCTCTTCGCGCTTCGTCGTACCGGCGCTGTGCGGGTCGGCGAACACCTGGCGGATCACGTCGTTGCGCTTGGCGAGCTGCTCGAAACGCTGCGCATGCACCGATGCGCAATACACACAGCCGTTGAGCCGCGAAACCACGGTGGTCGAAAGCTCCCGTTCCGAGCGAGGCAAGCCGCCGGGCGCGTACATGATCGCGTTGAACGCGGCGGAGCGCTGCCGCAGGATCTCGGGTTGATGGACGAGAAATCGGTAGTAGTCCGAGACTTTTGCCTTGGGATGACTTTCTTCGAGCACAGCGATCTGATCCGCCGTGGCATGGTCGAGATCGACAACATCGAGCCACGCGTCCCATTCCAGCGATTCGTTCGTGAAACCGTGCGAACGGATGATGTCGGTCATGATGCGCGCTCCAGCTGCTTGAGGGCTTGCAGACCCGCGACGAGGCGCGTCTGGTACGACAGAAAGGCGATCAGCTGTGCGAGCGCGACGACGGCGGGTGTCGTCAAGCCGGCGGCCGGGAGCGTCTGCAGCGCGGCCTTGTCGCCAGCGACCGGATTTTCGATCAGCGTGCGCGTGAACGCGAGGATCGCGCGCAGGCGCGGGGCAGGGAGGTCCTCGGGCGCACCCGTTTGCACGGCGGCGAGCGTCGCCGCATCGACTTCGTGAGCGGCCAGTTCGGCGCAGTAGTGGGCAACGAGCGCCGGGGAGGGCGCGAGGCGGCTCGCGTAGAGCGCGACGAGCAAGCGCTCGACGAGCGTGAGGCCGCCGAGCGCGGGATCGAACAGCGCGTCGTAGCTGCCCTGGGTCGCTTCCACCACCTTGGCGCGCTGGTGCCGCAATGCATGTGTGGCCGAACCGGGCGTGAGGTCGGCGACGCGATCGATGATGTCGTCGTCAGTGTCGTATGTCATGGTCAACTCCGGAAAACTGCAGATTCACACGCTCTTTTTCATTTCGCTTCGCGCTCGGCAAGCGCCGGGGGCGGTGGGGCGGCTGTCCATTCGTCGCCTTCGACTTCCGGCTCGGCGAAAGCCGCCATGTTGGCGTAATGCAGTTCGACGTCCTCACGATAGAACGTCGCGGCAAGCCCCTGTGCGAGCCGCTTCGCACCTTCGCTGACGGCCGGGATGTCGCCCGACAGCGCGCCGTGCGAGAGCGTCGCGGGCGCGCAAAAGCAGTGAATGCGCTCGAGTCCGGGGCACGCGCCGGGTGTGTTTTCCTGGAACTCGAAGGCCGGTCCGAGGTCGGGCGAATCGGCAAGCTCGATGTCATCGTCGCCAACTGGCGGCGCGTAGCGGTCCTTCCACGCACGCACGTGGCGGGCGAACGGCGCGAATTCGGGGCGGCTCGCCAGATCGATACGGAAGCCCGTTGCGAACACGAGAAAGTCCAGCACGAAGACACCCTTCGGGGTGCTTACGTACAGTTCGTCGTCCACCTGCTCGATGCCGGCCACTGGCGCACCGAGGTTGAAGCGGGCGTTGGCGTGGCGCGACACGCGCAACGTACTGCCGCGCGGCGGCGGCACCTGCTGCACGTTGATGTAGTGGCGGATACGCCATTTCCAGTCATCGGCAAGCGCGACATGGCCGTGCGTGAGGCCCGGATTACCCGCGCCTTTGCCTTTATTGATGCGCGGGATGTCCGCGCGGCGAATCAGCAGATCGACCGACGCCGCACCCGCTTCGAGCGCCGTTGCCGCGCTGTCCATGGCCGACGCACCCGCGCCGACAACGCCGACGCGCTTGCCGCGCAGCGTGCCGTAGTCCAGCACATCGGACGAGTGGGCATAGAAGCGGCGCGGCAGGTCACGCGCGAATGCAGGCACGGAAGGCCCACCCAGGCCGTCGCGGCCCGTCGCGAGGACAACGTGGCGCGCAAACACAGTCTCGCTGCCGCTGGGGCTCGTGACAGACAGCGCCACGCCGCCGTCCGCGCGCGGCGTGATTGCGGTGACCCGGTGTTCGTTGCGCACATCGATGTCGAGTACATCGCGGTACCAGCGCAGATAGTCCATCCATTGCAGGCGCGGGATCTTGTCGAGCGCCTCCCACGCCTCGCCCCCGAACTGCGCTTCGAACCACGCGCGGAACGTGAGCGAGGGCAGGCCGAGCGCGGGGCCCGTGAGTTGCTTCGGAGAACGGAGCGTTTCCATGCGCGCGGTGGTGGCCCATGGGCCTTCGAAGCCGCGCGGCGACTGATCGTAGATGACCGCGTCGATGCCGAGATGGTCGAGCGCGGCGGCGAGCGCAAGCCCAGCCATGCCGCCGCCGACAATCGCCACATTGACCACGGGGCGGCCTTTGTGGGTGCGCTCGGGTATCCAGCGCTTCGCGGGCAGTTCGAGCCACGCGAGATCTTCGCGCAGGCGGGCTTCGAGCGCGGCGAGACCAGCGGACGACGGAGTGGTCGGATTCATTACGGCAAGGATTCCTTGTTGGCAGGCAGGTCGCCATAGAGCGACTGCAGGACTTGGGCGTGCTCGGCGCTCGCGCGCAGCGTGAAATCGGGCAGCACGGCGCGCGCTGCGTCGGCGAGCGCGTCGATGAGCGTCGCGGCCACGGGGGGCAGCGCGATGGCGTCGCGCGAGATCACGCCAAAGAAGTACGGAATGTCGGCGTCGATCGTGCGGATCGCCACGCCGGCAAGCGGCATGCCGTAGGCCGTGACCGGTTCGAGCACCGAGATGCCGAGTCCGGCGCGAACCGCGGTCAGCGCGTTCATCGACGAATTCGTTTCGATCAGACCGGCTGGCGTGACGTCGGCTTGCGCGAACGCGTGGTCGAGGCGGCGGCGCAGGCGATAGGGGTTCTGCATCGTGACGATGCGCCGGCCCGCGCAGGCCGAAAGCGGCAGCCGGTCATGGCGCGCGAGGGGATCGTCGTCGCGCAGCGCGGCCACGCACGCGGATTGCCCGATCCAGTGCACGACCACGCCGCGGTGCTCGAGCGGCAGGCTCGCCACGCCAATGTCAGCCGCGCCGGTCAAGACATCGTGCACGACCTGCTCGGGGGGCAGGCTGCGCAGCTGGATCGTCTGCGCGGCGCCCGCGAGTTCGGTGCGCGCGAGCGCGGCGGGCACGAGGCCGGCGGCGAGCGCGGAAGTGGCGGCGATGCGCAGCGGCCGGGTTTCGCCGCGGCCGATCTCGCCGGCGCGCTTCTGGATCTGATGAACGCCCGTCAGCACGTGCTCGACGTCCTCGTAGAGCTGGATGCCTTGCTCGGTGGGCGTGACGCGCGGGCCATTGCGCGTGAACAGCGGATAGCCGACCTCGGTTTCGAGCTCCTGGATCAGCCGCGTGATCGCGGGCTGCGAGCGCCCCAGCAAACGGCCGGCGGCGGTGACGCTGCCGGTCGTGATCACTGCGGCGAAGGCTTCGAGCTGGCGTAGTTCCATCTTCCGTGGGTGTCCGGGCGCGCAAGAATTCAGAATTCGCATTCTTACGCGTTCAGAATGCGTTTTCCAAATAATGGATTTTTATATCGTTATTCCGGCGTAGCGAAAGAGGGGTTTGCCCTAGCGCGGCTTTTCGCAACTGCGCAGAGCTGACGATGTTTCATGGGAGTAGCGGTCGCGCACCGTGGTGGCGACCTTGCCGGAGCGGTTCGGTGCGGTCTCCGACGCCTACGCGCGGGCGCTGCTGGAGACCGGTCCCGCGGTGCGCCGGCCACGCGAGCGCGTGAGCACGGCTCGGCGCAGGGGGGTGTCGTAGTAACGGTCGGCGGCCCAGGCGACCAGCACGACGGCGGGAAGCAGTAGCAGCGCGGTGACGCCGCCTGGATGGGCAAGCCCGTGGATGTGGTACACGATCTCCTGCAGGATGATCTCCACCGGCACATGCATCGCATAGATGCCATAGGAGACCATGCCGGAGAACGCGCAAAGGCGCAGGAACCGCGCGGGCGGTTCCACGCGCGTCGTCACCCATACCAGCGCGGGCGGGACGGCGAGTGCAAGAAACAGATCCGACGCATGTTGATGTGCCGCGGGCCACGCAACGCCGAGCAGGCCGATTGCGGCCAGGAGGACGGCGAGCGTCGCCAGATGATTGCGGGATTGTCCGGGGCGACAGTGGCGGTACAACAGCAGGCCGGCGGGAAACGAATAGCCGACGCGCGCGAAGCCCTGGTAGAACGACGACCAGAACGCACCGCTGTTGAGGGTGGACGTGTATGCGGCGATACCGAGCGCCACCCCCGAAACGCACATGATCAGCAAGAGCATTCGGGTGCTCAGAAAGCGAAAGAACAGCCCATAGCCGAGGCTCACCGCCAGCTCGAAGAATAGCGACCACGCCGGAAAGTCCAGCGGGTAGCTAAAGTCAATGGTCAGAAGCCATGGGTAGAAGGTGGGCAATACCACACGGCTCGGCAGCATGAGCACGTTTGCCGGCAGCGCCGACGCGATCTCGGCCCAGTAGGAAGCAGGCAAGCGAACCATCATGGCGATGGTGCCAAGCACGAGACCGGCGAGGTAGAGCGGATACAGGCGAAGCACTCGCAGCAGGATGTACTGGTTGAACTTCAAGGATCCGGAAGCGATCTTCTTATCGTAAGCACTACCAATGACAAAGCCGCTCATTGCAAAGAATAGATCGACCGCAAGATAGGCGTGGCCGAGGAGTGGCACGTGATACATCGGAGAAAAGTGCTGGACGAGGACAAACAGTGCGCCTAAGCCGCGCAGGCCGTCTAGCGTGGCGTACCTCGAGCTCTTGTTCGTCGTCTCCATGTTCCCCGCCGTGACGTTTTTTTTGGGTAACTGCGCTTCGCAAAAATAGAGTGCGACGCGGCGTGGGTTGGTGCGTTAATTAACATATCGAGCGATTTTGGATATCAGAATTGCCCTTGGTGGTTCGGGACCACGCATTGCGCAGCGATGACGATGGCGCTAGCCGTGGATCTTGCGGTCGCGTCGCGGGGTGGCGCCAAGGATATGCTCCGGCATATCGTCCGATGAAAGCCGCAGTGAGGTGACGCGTCCGATGGCGCACCATTGAAGGTCGTGCTCTATGCGGAACGAACATGCGCACGGCGGCCACGGCCATAAGCGCTGGTGCACTTGATCAGCAAACGGTAAGGATTCCTTATATTGAGAGCCGGCCGGCTACGCCTTCACTGGTTCCTTTCGACATAACGACAAATCCGTAAGTCCCGTGCCTGGCGTTGCCCGCGATTTAGACAGAATTACGAGGTCGCGAGCCAACACCGGAATATTTGCAGACATTCGTTTATCGGGGATTGGGAAACATGCACAAAAACGAGGAACGATCCGGAAACGGCCAGTACTGAGGCGCGGTCCCGATATTCGGCATAAATGTTGGCAAACCAACCATCTGTATTCTGCTACCTGTGAAGGCAGCCAATTTGTCGAAAAGAGACATAGCATGCAGCTGACAAAATGGTGAACGCCGGTTTATCCACTCAACGAGCGTTCCCTTCTAAAACCGGTTAGTCTTTACGCGTGCGCACAATTCCTGAATCTTCGTGCGTGATCCGGTCTCTATCGGGATCGTGCGGCGCTCTGGAAGCCGGATACGCACGATGCCTCGTGGCGAAGACTGTCTTTCGATTGCCGTCACAGAGTCCGCTCCGGTGACGCTAACAAGGAGACTGGGATGCGAGGTGCTGGCGGTGCGTTTGTCCCTTTGCTGATTGCAACGCTCGCGCTTTCCGCTTGCGAGGCCCCAACTTCGGGCTCCACCTTTACGCCTGCACAGGCGCAGCAGGTGATGGTGGTCGAGCTCGGTGTCGTTGAAAACGTGAGGCCCGTCTCGATCCAGCCGGGCCCGACCGGCATTGGTGCGATAACCGGCGGCGCGCTCGGCGGTATCGCGGCAGGCAGCAACATCGGGCGCGGCACGGGTTCGGTTGCGGCGGGCATCGGCGGCGCCGTGCTGGGCGGCGCGGCAGGCAATGCCGTGGAGCAGCGCGTCACGCAGCGTGCGGGCCTCGAAATCGTGGTGCGTCTGGATTCGGGGCAACTGATGTCGGTGGTTCAGGATGCGGATCAGCAGTTCGTGCCGGGCGACCGTGTGCGTGTCCTGCTCGGCAACAACTCGGTGCGCGTGACCCGATGAAGTGAACGCAGGTGCGGTTGGTCTCTCGATAACGCGAAGTTCCGGACAAAGCGAGGAAACCGATGGCCGATACCGGGCAGAAGATGAGTCGCGTGCAGTTGGCCGCTGCACTTGACCGCAATGCTAGCCGGGGGCATGGCGGGCGCCGCGATCGGCAGTTGTGTTGGCAACGTTTCGTACTGGGTGCCGATCAAGGCCATGCGGGGCGTATTTTTCCCCGCTTTCGGCTACAGCAACACGGTCACGACTATCGTCGTGGCTTCGATTGGTATCCGGCTGTTTCCCTTTCTCATTCTGCGCGGCGTGAAGCAGGCCGCTTTCATCAACACCATCGCGACGTTCGCCACCCGGATCATTTCGATCCGGGTGTTCATCGTCTAGCACTTTTCGTATTCAGGTACGACGCCTTCCGATGTCCCTCGAGCGGTGCGCGGAGAACGTGCGCGTGATGGGCTAGCGCTTGAATCGTTTTGTTTTCGGATGGATACCCCGGCGCGCCCGGCAAGGCGGCAACAAGGCGCGAAGTCATTTCAGGGTGGACGCGGGCAGCCGCTCCAGGGATTCAGAGGAATACGCCAGTGTGTGCGAATCATGCTACGGGTCGAGCGGTTTCCCTGCCTTTGGCCGTGACGCTGTCTGCGCTGCTGTGCGTATTGGCGGCAGGCTCACTGACCGGCTGCCGTAAAGGCGAAGAAGCGCCGGTGACGGAGGTCCGCCCGGTACGCGCCGTCAAGGTGGAAAAGCAGGAGGCGGGAACCACCATCTCCTTGACCGGAAGGTTGCAGGCGCAGGCCGAGATCAATCAGTCGTTCCGTATCGACGGAAGAATGACGTCCCGCAACGTCGATGTCGGGGACCGCGTGCGGGCGGGCCAGGTGCTGGCGCGGCTCGACCGGATGAACGAGGAAAGCAGCCTGCAGTCCGCGCGGGCGCAACTGGCCGCGGCCCAGGCACAAGCCCTGGAAGCGCGCACCATGTTCACCCGCATGCGCGATCTGCTTGCGGAGCATGCCGTGTCGCGTGCTTCGTTCGAACAGTCGGAAGCCATGGCGAAGATCACCCAGTCGCAAGTCGATTCGGCGCAGTCGTTGGTCAGCATCGCACAGAACCGGCTCAGCTACACCGATCTGGTTTCCGACGTTGCGGGCGTGGTCACGGCGCGCGGGGCGGAGCCGGGCGAGGTGGTTCCGGCTGGCCGCATGGTCGTGCAGATCGCTCGCGAAGGCGCGGTGGATGCCGTATTCGATGTGCCCGCCGCGATCAAGGATGTCGCGCCCGGCAATCCCGACATTGTCATCGCGCTTGCCAGCAACCCTGAGGTCACCGCCGTTGGTAAGGTGCGCGAAGTATCGCCCCGGGCCGATCCGGTGACCGGAACCTTTGCGGTCCGGGTTCAAGTTCTCAATCCGCCGGCTGCCATGCGCCTTGGTAGTACGGTCATTGGCCACATGACGCTGCAGCGCGCGCCGGCCATCGAAATTCCCTCGAGCGCGCTGATCCAGCCCGGCGGCAAACCGGCGGTCTGGGTGATCGATACGAAGACGGGGACGGTTTCGGTGCGTGAGGTCGAGCTTCAGGCGTATGGCGAGGACCGCGTTCAGGTTTCCCAGGGCCTCGCCACCGGCGACGTGGTCGTGACTGCCGGTGTTCAGGCATTGCGGCCGGGACAGAAAATTAACTGGACCGAGGCTCCCAGGTGATTGGCCCGAATCTCTCCGAGTGGGCGCTTTCGAAGCGCCCCCTGGTGGTGTTCCTGATGATCGCCGCACTGGTGGCGGGAACGCTGTCATTCTTGCGGTTGGGGCGTGCCGAAGATCCGGTCTTTACCTTTCGCACCATGATCGTGGCCGCCGCGTGGCCGGGCGCGACAGTCGACGACACCCTGTCGCAGGTGACCGAGCGGCTCGAGCGCACGTTGCAGGAGACCCGCCATCTCGATCGCATACGCAGCTATACGACAGCGGGCCAGACGACGATCTTCGTCGATCTTCTGCAATCCACGCCGCCCTCCGAGGTCCAGAACATCTGGTACCAGGTGCGCAAGAACGTGGACGACATGAGGCTAACGCTCCCGGCCGGCACACTCGGGCCGTTCTTCAACGACGACTTCGGCGACACCTACGGCATCATCTACGGCTTCACCGCCGACGGCTACAACATGCGCGAGTTGCGCGATCACGTCGAGGCGATCCGCTCGCGCCTGCTGCTCGTGCCCGACGTGTCGAAGATCGAGGTGCTGGGCGCGCAGGACGAACAGATCTACATCGAGTTCTCGACCACGCGTCTCGCGGGCCTGCGCCTGGATTACCCGACCATCGTCGCGGCATTGAGAGCGCAAAATCTCATCAGGCCGACCGGCGTCCTGCAAACCGGGCAGGAGCGGGTGTTCTTCAGGGTGACGGGCGCCTTCGATTCGGAACGCGACATCGAGGATGTCAACCTGGTGCTCGGCGGTCGCATCGTTCGCCTCGGCGACATCGCCACGGTGAGACGCGGCTTCGCCGATCCTCCGCAGCCGATGTTCCGCGTGAACGGCAAGCCGGCCATCGGTCTCGCGATTGCGATGCGCGATTCGGGCGACATCCTCGCGCTCGGCCACAACCTGAAGGCCGAGATGGCCGACGCCACCGCGAACCTGCCCGCCGGCATCGAGCCGTTCCTCGTCGCCAATCAGTCGGATACTGTCGATGTCGCAATCAACGACTTCATGGCGTCGCTCTGGCAGGCCATCATCATCATTCTGGTGTGCAGCTTCCTGAGTCTGGGGGTGCGGCCCGGGACGGTGGTGGCGCTGTCGATTCCCCTCACGCTCGCGATCGTATTCGCGATCATGGACGCCGTGCATATCGACCTGCACCGGGTGTCGTTAGGGGCCCTGATCATTGCGCTGACCCTGCTGGTCGACGACGCCATGACCACGGTCGACGCCATGATCAACCGGCTCGCCGCCGGCGACAGCAAGGATCAGGCCGCGACGTTCGCGTACCGCACGCTGGCCGCGCCGATGCTGATCGGCACGCTCGTGTCGATCTCCAGTTTCGTGCCGATCGGCTTCGCGAAGAGTTCGGCGGGCGAGTATACATTTTCCATTTTTGCGGTGGTCGCCATCGCACTGCTCGCGTCGTGGTTCGGCGCGGTGATTTTCTCGCCGCTCGTCGGCGTGGTGATCCTGAAAGCGCCCAAGCCGGAGAAGGAGCCGCGCAAGCCCGGCAAGATGCTCATGGCCTATGACCGCTTTCTGCGTGGCGCGCTGCGGCTAAAGGGGTTGACGATCGCCATCACGCTCGCGGCGTTCGTGGTGTCGATCTTCCTCGTGCGGTTCGTGCCGCGGCAGTTCTTCCCCGCATCGGACCGGCCCGAACTCACGGTGGATCTGACCTTGCGCCAGAACGCGTCGATCCACGCGACCGAGGCGCAAGTCGCGCGGCTCGAAGCCATGTTGAAAAGCGATCCCGATGTCGATCACTTCAGCAGCTATGTGGGCCGCGGCGCCGTGCGCTTCATTCTCACGCTCAATGTTCAGCTGCCCAATCCGTTTTTCGCGCAGATCATTGTGGTCGCGAAAAATCTCGAAGCACGGGACCGGCTGCAATTGAAGCTGGAAAAGACGCTGAGCGACCAGTTTCCCGGCATCGTCGCGCGCGTGTCTCCGCTGGAACTGGGGCCGCCGGTGGGGTGGCCGCTGCAGTATCGCGTGTCGGGCCCCGACCCGGCGCAGGTGCGCAGGACCGCACTCGATCTGGCCGCTATCGTGGGTTCCGACGAGCGCGCGCGCCACATCAATTTCGACTGGATGGAGCCGGCCCGGCAGATCCGCATTCACATCAATCAGGATGAGGCGCGCCAGCTCGGCGTGAGTTCCGCGGCGCTGGCCGCCATCATGAACACCGTGATTACCGGCACGCCGCTTACGCAAATACGCGACGACATTTACCTCGTCAACGTCGTGGCGCGAGCGCAGGAGGAGCAGCCGCTGACGGTGCAGTCGCTGAGTACGTTGCAGGTGCCCACGCCGAGTGGCCGGATGGTGCCGCTCAGCCAGTTCGCGACGTTCACGGAGGAGCAGGAGTCGCCGCTGGTATGGCGGCGCAACCGTGTTCCGACGCTCACGGTGCGCGCCGACGTGATGCATGGCACGCTGCCGGACGATGTCGTCGCCACGCTCGCGCCGAAGATCGCCGAGTTCAACGCGAAGCTGCCCAAGGGCTACCACGTCGCGACCGGCGGCATCTTCGAGGAAAGCGCGATTTCACAAGCGTCGGTGTTTGCCGTAATCCCGGTGATGATCGTGCTGATGCTCACGACCATGATGGTGCTGCTGGTGAGCTTCAAGCGGCTGGCCATGGTGGTCTCGGTGATGCCATTGGGCCTGATAGGCGTGGTGCTCGCGCTGCTGATCTTCAACCGGCCGCTGGGTTTCGTCGCGATTCTGGGCATTCTCGCGTTGATCGGCATGATCGCCAAGAACGGGCTGATCCTGATCGTGCAGATCGAGACCTATCGGCAAGAGGGGATGGGTGTGCTGGAGGCCGTGGTTGCCTCGGGCACTTCGCGCATACGGCCCATGATGCTGACCTCGATCTCAACCGTGCTCGGCCTGATCCCGATCGCGCCCACCGTGTTCTGGGGCGCCATGGCCTTCGCGATCATGGGCGGGTTGCTGGTGGCGACGCTGCTGACCCTGGTGTTCCTGCCGGCGCTGTACATGGTGGTGTTCGGCAAGGAAGACCGGCCGGCATCGCATTCGGGTACGGCGAGCGGGGCGGTGTAAGCCGCGTGGGGCGGATTCCCTCCGGGGCCTCCGCCGTGTTCGCGCTCGCTGGTTTTCCATAGAGGAGGCGCATCGTTCATGAGCCCACCATCGCTGCGTGCTTTCCTGCTCGACTGGCGTTCGCATTGGCGCGTCGCGCTGGCGCGCGCGCTGTGTTTTCTGGCGCTTTGGTTCATTCTGATGCCGAGCGTAAAGCCGGCCGATCTCGCGTGCGGTCTGATCGCGACGTTCATCGCGACACAGATGAGCCTGCGTCTGCAGCCTCCCGCCGCAGGCATGTTGCGCCTCGGCGCTTTACTCATCTTCGCGCCGCATTTTCTCTTGCAGTCGCTGCTCGCGGGTATCGACGTAGCGCGCCGCGCATTGGACCCGCGCCTGCCTTTGCGGCCGGGCATCGTGGTCTATCGTGTCGGCTTTCCGCCGGGAACGGCCCGCAATGGGTTCGCCATCATCACAAGTCTCTTGCCAGGGTCGCTTCCGGTAGACGAGACCGCCGACGGGCTCGTCTACCACTGCCTCGACATTTCGCAGCCCGTTGCCGAGCAGCTGGCCGACGAAGAACGGCGCCTCGCCGGTGCTTTGGTGGGCGCTTCGGTCAGCGGTGAACGTCATGGCTGACGTGCTCATTGCCGTTTGCGCGCTGGTGCTGCTGATGGTGGCGGTGGGCTTGTTGAGCGTGCTGCGCGGGCCCACGCGCGCCGACCGCATGATGGCCGCGCAACTGTTCGGCACGGGAGGAATCGCGGCCTTGCTGCTGGTCGGCACGGCAAGCGGCGTCGAAGCGGTCGTGGATGTGGCGTTGACGCTCGCCGTGCTTGCGGCGTTCGCCTCGGTGGCCTTCGTCAAGGCCGATCGCCAGGCCGAAGGCGAGATCGCGAAGGAGGACCGGAAATGAAAACCGCAGCCGACGTCTTCACGATCGTTGCCATGCTGGCCGGCGTTTTCTTCTTCGTGGCCGGTACGGTCGGGCTGTTGCGGTTCCCGGACACGTACACGCGGCTGCACGCGTTGACCAAGGCCGACAATCTGGGCCTAGGCATGGTGGTGCTGGGCCTCGTGCCGCAGACGGGCCATATCGTGATCGCCCTCAAGCTGATCGTGGTCTGGCTGCTGGTAATGCTGACGTCGTCCGATGTGTCGCAGCTCATCGCGCGCGCGGCGCGCCGGCAGGAGGAGGGCCGATGATCTCCGCCATCTCCTTTGGCATCGGGATTCTGCTGCTGGCGCTCGCGCTATGGACCGTCGTGGTGCGCGATACGTTCGCCGCGGTCGCCGGGTTCATTCCTTATGGCCTGCTGCTCACGCTTGCGTGGCTCGTGCTGCGCGCGGTCGACGTCGCGTTGACCGAAGCGGCGATCGGTGCGGGTTTGACCGGCGCGCTGCTGATCCGCGCGGCTTCGCGGCTGCAGCCAACGGAAGCGGCAGCCCAGGCCGAGGAGCCGGGTCTCGCAATGCGTGTCGCGGCAGGAGCCGCCGCCACGGGCGTCGCCGTCGTGATTGCCGCTTGCCTGTGGAACTTGCCGGACCCCGCGCCAACGCTCGCGCCCGAGGTGGCGCAGCACATTCAGGCGACTGGCGTCGGCAACCCGATCACGGCGGTCCTGCTGTCGTTCCGCGCGATCGACACGCTGCTGGAAGCGATCGTGCTGCTGCTGGGCGTGGTCGGTGTCTGGTCGCTGGCGCCGGACCGCTTCTGGGGAGGCAGACCGGGACTGGCGCAGGTGGTGAGCCCCAACGACATTCTGGTGTATCTGGCGCGTGTGTTGCCGCCGATAGGCGTCGTAATCGGCATCTATATTTTCTGGGTCGGCGCCGATCATCCGGGCGGCAAATTTCAGGGTGCCACCGTGATTGCCGCAATGTGGCTGCTCGTCATGATGTCCGGTCTGCGCGATGCGCCGCCGATCAGCCGGCGCTGGTTGCGCGCCGTGCTGATCCTCGGGCCGGCCGTGTTCATCGCGCTTGGCCTGCTCGGCGCCGTCATGGCGGGCGCGTTGCTGGCGTACCCCGACGGCCGGGCGAAGCTGTGGATCATCATCATCGAAGCCGCGCTGCTGCCTTCGCTTGCCGTGACCCTGGTCCTCCTGCTGGTCGGGCCACCCCAGCGGCCGGAGGTGAGCCCATGAACGTCTCGCAGTTGTTCGGCCTGACCGCCGCCGCCCTCGTGGGTCTCGGCCTGTACGGCCTGATCGTCAACCCGCAGCCCCTGCGCAAGGTGCTGGCCTTCAATCTCACGGGCAACGGCGTTTTTCTGGCCTGTGCGGTGATCGCGCATCGTGGCGCTGGCGCCGGCATGTCCGGCGATCCGGTGCCGCAGGCGCTGTTGATCACGGCGATCGTCGTGTCGTTCGCCGCTTCCGCGCTGGCAGTCGGGCTCATGCTGCGCCGGTTCTCGGAAACGGGCTCGAATTCGCTTTCGGCGGACGGCGATGCTGCGTCGGGTCAGGCGCGCAATACGGAGGCCACGTGACGACGCTCGCGCCCGCGGCGCAGTCGACGCCGGGCGGCCTGCTGCTCGCGCTCGCCATTCTGTTGCCGTTTGCCGGGATGATGGCGGGTCTCGCGCTCGGCGGCCGCCTCGCGCAACGTGTGGCCTGGGTGACGATTGCCTTGGGTTTCGGCGTCGTGCTGGAGATTGCGGCCAGGCTGCTGGCCTCGGGCGACGCATTGCGTTATCTGCTGGGCGGCTGGTCGCCGCCACTGGGCGTCGTGCTGCGCGCGGACGGCCTCTCGGTCTGCATGATGGTGGTGGTCGCCGTGGTGGTGGGCGCGGTGGCCATCTACGCGAATGGCGATTTCGGCACGCCGTCCGGCACGAGCGAGGCGCGCGCGCCGCTCGCATTCTGGCTGCTGCTGCTCGCGGTATGGGGGGCGCTCAATCTGGTCTTCGTCAGCGGAGACATTTTCACGCTCTACGTCGCGCTCGAACTGCTGACTTTTGCCGGCGTTCCCCTCGTGTCCCTCGATGGTCGCGCCGAAACGCTACAGGCCGCGCTGCGTTATCTGCTGTACGCGCTGATCGGTTCGATGCTGTATCTGCTGGGTGTTTTTCTGTTGTATGGCGCCTACGGCACGCTCGACATCGCGCTGCTTGCGGCGAGGATCGGCGCTCAGCCGCTGGCCTGGACTGCGTTGGCGCTGATGACAGCAGGCATGCTCGCCAAAACCGCGCTTTTTCCGCTGCATCTGTGGCTGCCGCCAGCGCACGCGGGCGCGCCCGCCGCCGCCAGCGCGCTGCTGTCCGCGTTGGTCGTCAAAGGATCGTGGTTCGTGGTGGTGCGGTTGTGGCTCGATGTCTTCGCCGGCATCGTGAGCGCATCCAGCGCGCAACTGCTGGCGGGACTCGGCGCGATGGCGATCCTCTTCGGCAACGTGGTGGCGCTGCGCCAGGCGCGCCTGAAGCTCCTGATCGCTTACTCGACGGTCGCGCAGATCGGCTACCTGTTCCTGCTGTTTCCGCTCGCCGCGCAGCACGATGGCGCCCGCGCCGTCACGGGCGGCCTGTTGCAGGTCATTTCACACGCTAGCGCCAAAGCGGCCATGTTCCTCGCGGCGGGGCTGATCTATAGCACGCTGGGTCATGACCGCCTGGCCGACCTGCGCGGCGCGGCCCGCGCCTTGCCCATGACGTTGACGGCATTCGCGCTGGCCGGCGCGACGTTGATCGGCTTGCCGCCTTCGGGGGGCTTTCTGGCCAAGTGGCTGCTGATGTCGGCGGCGCTCGCGACGGGGCAATGGTGGTGGGCGCTGGTGATGCTGGCGGGCGGCCTGCTCACGAGCGTCTACGTCTTCATGGTGGTGGTGCGCGCGATGGAGCCCGCCGCGCCCGGCTGGTCGCCGCAACGGCGGGTGCCCCGTTACCAGCAGCTCGCGGTGCTCGGCCTCGCAACGTGTTCGTTCCTGCTTGGCCTCGCCGTGCTGCTGCCGGTCGACGTGGCGCAGATTGGCCGCACCGTGATGCCGCAGGCGGGGTTGCCATGAACATGTCCCAAGGTCTGCTCGCCGCCGCCATCGGCTTGCCATTGCTGATGCTGCTGCTTTGCGCCTGCGCGCCTGTTCGCAGGCGCTTGCCGTCGTGGTTCGCGATCGCTGCGCTGCCTGCGCTGGCGGCGGCAGTCGGGGCGGGGCAGAGCGAAACGCTGACGCTCGGCCACAGCCGGTTCGCCCTGCGTTTCGCGCTCGATACGCCGGGCGCGTTGCTGCTCGGCACGGCGGCGCTGTTGTGGTTCTTCGCCGGCATCTACGCCGCGCGATATGTACGCGGCCGCGAAGATATCGATGGGTTTGTCGTCTGCTGGTTCATGGCCTTGACCGGCAGCGTGGGCGTGTTTTTGACGGCCGATCTGCCTGGCTTCTATCTGATGCTGGCGGTATTGAGTGTCGGCGCCAGCGGGCTGGTGCTCCAGGGCGACGGACCCGAAGCACGCTATGCGGGCGCACTCTATCTTGGCGTTGCCTTGCTGGCCGAGGCCTTCGTGCTGGGCGGGCTTGTCCTGCTGGCACAGGCTACGCCCGGCGGCAGCCTGCTGATTCGCGATGCGGCTGCCGCCTTGCCGGGCTCGCCATGGCGCGATGCCACCGTGCTGTTGCTGCTGGTTGGCCTCGGCATGAAGGCCGGGATGGTGCCGTTGCACTTCTGGATGCCGCACGCCTATCGCGCTGCGCCCATTCCCGCGGCGGCGGTGCTGAGCGGCGCGGTGGTCAAGGCCAGTGTGATCGCATTGGTCCGCTTTCTGCCATTCGCTTCGAACAATGCATGGCCGCAGTTCGGCATTCCGTTCGCGGCGCTGGGCATGTTCGGCGCGTTCTACGGCGTGGCAATCGGCATCACCCAGTTTCAGCCGAAGGTCGTGCTGGCGTACTCGAGCGTGAGCCAGATGGGCTTCCTGATGGCCGTGATCGGCATGGGGCTGGCCGCTGGCGATCCCGCCACCGTGCTGGCGGCCGCTTACTATGCCGCGCACCATCTGCTCGTGAAAGGCACGCTGTTTCTGGCCGTGGGCGTGGTCGCGTTGACGGGCGCCGGATCGTTGCGCCTCGTGCAGGTGCCCACGGCGATCGTCGCGCTCGGCCTCGGCGGCTTGCCGTTGACCGGCGGCTCGCTGGCCAAATACGCGGCCAAGGATCTGCTGTCCGGCGATCTGGCCGGCATGCTGGCTGCGGCGTCTTCAGCCGCAACCACGTTGCTGATGCTTCATTTCGTGCGCTGTCTCGGCGCGATGGGCACGACCCATTACAACGCGCGCGCTCCGGGGCCGCTCAGAGGCGCGTGGCTCGCAATGGTGGTGGCCTCGCTGGCCGTTCCGTGGGTGCTGTATCTGCGTATCCCGGTCGGCTCGCTACCCGAAGCCCTGGCTCCCGCGGCGCTGTGGTCCGCGCTGTGGCCGGTACTCGTTGGCGCGGCGCTCGCGATTGGCTGGAGCCGATGGGGCAAGACCGTGCCGTCCGTGCCCGTGGGCGACGTAGGCGGCCTCTTGCGCGGACTGCAACGAGGCGGCGCGCAGGCCGCACGAATCGCGGTGTGTACGGATGCATTCGTGCGTGGGTGGTCCGTGTCGTGTCTGACGCTATTGCTCGCAGCGCTGCTGTTCGGTGGCCTGCTGGCGGTGGCGGCATGATGTGTGTGGCGCAAACGAGCGCACCGCCTGCGCCTATGCGACGCGGTCGCAGCAGAACCTGGAGTACGTCATGAGAACGCGGATGTGGACTGCGATACTTGCCGCCGCTACCAGTTGCCTGGTCGGCTGCTTTAGCGTGGGCCCAGATTACAGCCGCCCCGAGGTGCCGGTGCCCGCAACGTGGCGGGTCGATTTGCCCGCGGCCGAAGCCGTCGTGAACACGGCATGGTGGGAACAGTTCGACGATCCGGTGTTGAACGATCTGATCCAGGCCGCGCTGGAGGGCAATCTGGATGTGCGTGTCGCTGCGGCGCGTGTCGACCAGTTCATCGGCCTGTTGCGCTCGGCGCGCTCGCAGGGTCTGCCGCAAGTCGGTTATGGCGCGAACGTGAGCCGCAACCGGACTAGCGAGGTCGGGATGCCCCCGCTCTCGCCGTTGCTCGATCCCGTATTCAATCTCTATCAGGGCGCGCTGTCCGCTTCCTGGCAAATCGACCTGTTCGGCCGGGTAAGACGCCTGACCGAAGCCGCACAGGCGCAGGTCTATGCCAGCGAACAGGCCCAGCGCGGCGTCGTGCTTTCGCTCGTGACAGGCGTGGCGACCAGCTACATCACACTGCGCGGACTCGACCGGCAACTCGAAATCGCGCGGGCCACGGCGAATAACTTCGGCGAAACGTTACGCATTTTCGAGCTGCGCTATCGCAAGGGCCTCGTTTCCCAGACGGAGCTTTCGCAAGTGCAGTCGCAGTACAAACTCGCGCAGTCCACGATACCGGCCATCGAGCAGCAGATTGCCATCGTGGAAAACGGCATTTCCATTCTGTTGGGGCGCAATCCTGGGCCGATTCCGCGCGGCAAGTCGGTGAGCGAGCTGGTGCTTCCCGTCATTCCTGCCGATCTGCCGTCGAGTCTGCTCGAGCGGCGGCCCGATATTCTGCAAGCCGAACAAAATCTGGTGGCCGCCAATGCGAATGTCGGCGCCGCGCGGGCGCTTTACTATCCGACCATCTCGCTAACCGGTGCGCTCGGTTCGGTCAGCACGGCCTTCGGCGACTTCCTTTCCGGGCCCGCGGCGCTCTGGTCGATTGCAGCGGGTGTGACCGGGCCGATCTTCACGGCGGGCGCGATTGGCGGTCAGGTGCAGTCGGCCGAGGCACAAAAGCGCCAGGCAGAACTGATCTACAGGCAGACCGTGCTGGGCGCGTTCAACGATACCAACAACGCGCTTGTCAGCTCACAGAACACGATCGAGCAGACCGGGCTTCAGCAGCAGCGTGTCGACGCGTTGCGCGAATACGCGCGCCTCTCGAGCCTCAAGTTCGAAGATGGCCTGATTGGCTATCTCGAAGTGCTGATCTCCGAAAACGACCTGTTCTCCGCCGAGCTCACCCTCGCCAGCCTGCAGGCCTCGCGCTATAACCAGGTGATCAGCGTGTATCAGGCCATGGGCGGTGGCTGGGTGGATATCGCCGATTCGCATACGCCCGTGTCCCTGAGCGCCGAACGAAAGGTGAGCGCCCCGCAGGGCAGGTGAATTCACACAGGCTCCCGTGACATGGTCGTGCGTTCATGGAAGTACGCCGTATGGCTCGCCGCCGCGTCGTTGCTATTGCTCTGCGGCTGCGCGACGCGGCCCGTGAACCCGCCGATCATTCAGTACGACCCGCAGCAGTTGAGCCCGTTCGACCGGCTGGAAGGCAACCGGCCCGGCAGGCAGGACATGGTCATTCTGGCCTTCTCCGGTGGCGGAATGCGTGCGGCGGCGTTTTCCTATGGAACGCTGGAGACGCTGCAGCGTATCGAAGTGACGGGCGCGTCGGGCGAGAAAATCCGCTTGCTCGATGAGGTGGATCTGATCACCGGCGTCTCCGGCGGCAGCTTCACCGCGCTGGCGTACGGGCTTTACGGCAAGCATCTGTTCGACATCTACGAGGACCGCTTTCTCAAGCGCAACGTACAGCGCGAACTCGTCGCCCGGATCCTGAACCCGGTGAACTGGCCCGCGCTGGCTTCCGCGCGCTGGAGCCGCTCCGAGCTGGCGGCAAAACTGTACGACGAAGTCCTGTTCAACAACGCGACATTCGCCGAACTCGAGCGCAAGGGCGGTCCGATGATCGCGGTCAGCGCAACGGAACTGACGACGGGGTCGCGCGTCGTGTTTCTCCAGCAGAACTTCGACGTCATGTGCGCGGATCTCGGTCCATTCAAGCTTTCGCGCGCGGCGGCGGCGTCCTCTGCCGTGCCGGTGGTTCTGGCTCCGATTACGATCAACAACTACGGCGGCACGTGCGGCTACGAAGAACCCGAGTGGAGTCACGCGCTTGCCAGAGCCGGCACGGTGCAAAGATCCGCGAGCCGTATCCTCAATCGACTGCAGGATTTGCGCGAAATCGTCGACTCGACCGAGAACCCGTATTTCCATCTCGTCGATGGCGGCATTTCCGACAATCTGGGGCTCAGGGGCGTGCTGGACTTCATCGGAACATTCGAGGCGCTCCACGAAGCCGGCCAACCCGCGCCGCTCGACAACGTACGCAGACTGATTATCTTCGTCGTGAACGCGGCGTCGTCGCCTTCGACCAGCTGGAACCTTTCCGAACGTCCACCGGGCGCAATCCGGACGCTTGTCCAGGCCGTTGGCGTGCCGATCGATCGATTTTCCAGCGAATCCATCGAGCTATTGCAGGACATCAAGGCGCGATGGGCGCTGTTGCGCCAGATCCGCAACTCCGAGGCGTTCAGGGACAACAAGGACCCCGCGCTGGCCCGGGCCGTGGAAGCGCCCGACACCGATATCTACGTGGTCGACGTGTCATTCGATGCACTGGCCGACAAAGCCCAGCGAGACGGCCTCAATCAATTGCCGACTTCACTTGCGTTGCCGGACGAGGCAATCGATCGCTTGCGCAACGCGGCGAGCACGATCATCCTGGCCTCCCCGCAATTCCAGGCCGCCCTCAAGGCGGCAGGGGCGCGCATTGTCGACCCGCCTGAGACCGGCAAGGTCGAATCGGGCAGCGTGCCGGCCGCGAACAACAAGGCGGATGTGCCGTAGCAACGCCCGGCGCCCCAGGACGGCGATTCGCCGAAAAAAGCGCGAATCTCCCATACTGTGTTCTGAAGCTGCCTCCGAGAGAAAACCAATGCTACGCACGTCGCTGAAGGTAATAAAAATAGGTGTGTCGATTCTGGTCGTGCTCGCGCTGCTCGCATTGGGATTGCGGGCGTGGTCTTCGCTGCGCGGCCCGGACCTGTCGGTCTGGCACACCTACGTACCGCGCGAGATGACCGTCGAAGACATGGACGCCGGCGACTGGAATGCGTACATGCGGGAAGAGTCGCGTCTTTTCGAGGATGTGCGCGTCAACGTCGTCGAAAAGGTCAAAGCATCCGAACGTGTCCCGTCGAACCGCTACTACGAAGGCTCGCCCATTTATCCGGAGCACTTCGCTCAGGACTGGAACCGCTCGTACATACTGGAACCTTCAGGGCCGCCGGTCGGTGCGGTGGTGCTGCTGCACGGCATGACGGACTCGCCCTACAGCTTGCGGCACATCGCGCGCAACTATCGCGACCGAGGCTTTGTCGCGATCGCCATCCGTTTGCCTGGACACGGAACCGTGCCTGCGGGACTGACCAACGTCACCTGGCAAGACTGGGCAGCGGCAACGCGGCTCGCGGTGCGCGAAGCGCGCCGGCGCGTGGGCCCGGACAAGCCGCTCGAACTGATCGGCTTCTCGAACGGCGGCGCGCTCGCCCTGCAATATGCGATGGACGCCATCGAGAACCCCGCGCTCACGCGTCCCACCCGGCTCGTGCTCATTTCGCCGATGATCGGCGTGACCCGTTACGCGCGGTTTGCGGGCCTCGTGGGCCTACCCGCGGTGTTGCCTGCATTCGCGCGGGCCGCCTGGCTCGGCATCGTGCCGGAATTCAACCCCTTCAAATACAACTCGTTCCCGGTGAACGCAGCGCGTCAGTCCTGGCTGCTTACCAGCACCATCCAGGACCAGATGGCGAGGCTCGAACGCGATAACCAGTTGAGTGCGCTCCCTCCCGTACTGACGTTCCAGTCGGTGACCGATTTCACGGTCAGCACGCCTGCTGTGATGTCGTCGCTGTATGACAAGCTTCCCGCAAACGGCAGTGAAATCGTGTTGTTCGACGTGAACCGCAGCGTGAGCTTCAGAACCTTCCTGCGCGTCGCGTCCTATTCCGCGCTCACGCGGTTGCTGCGCATCGGGCCGCAGAACTATCGCACCACGGTCATTGCCAACGCGTCACAGGATTCGGCTCATACGGTCGAGCGCAGTGTCGATGCCGGCGGTGTGGAAACTCATGTTCGGCCTTTGGAGATCGACTATCCGCCGGATATTTTTTCGTTATCGCATGTGGCGATTCCATTCCCCGTGACGGACGCACTCTACGGCATCAAGCCGGGCGACGACGAGAACTTCAATGTCAACCTGGGTACGCTCGCGCCGCGCGGAGAGCGCGGCACGTTGATTCTGACGCTCGACTCGATGTTCCGGATCGCATCGAATCCGTTCTTCCCGTATCTCCTGCAACGTATCGACGAGGGGATCGGCAAGATGCCCCCTCCTGTTGTCGATTCGCCGAAGCGCACTCACGAGACCGCTGCCGGGAAGCCGGAAGACCCCGCAGAGGAGTTGAAGGAACTCGAGCAGGCCAGCGGCGATTACGACGAGCCGTAACCGATCCAGCCAACCTTGTTACCGGGCCCGGATTGTCCGATCATACGGGGAGGGTGCGCAAGCGCCTGTCGAGTGTGACGTCATACCCGGAGACGAGCTCCGTGAACATTCCCCGATTGCTGCTTGGCAGCATCCTGCTGTTCGTAGCGGGCACGGTGTTGCAGCTGGTATGGCCGCTCGCGCAGCCAGCGTCCTATCACCACTTCGCGGACCAGCGCGCGCTGGGCTCGATACCGCATGCGGCGGACGTGCTGTCGAATCTCGTCATTCTGGCGGCCGGGGTCGCCTGCCTCGGCTGGGCGCAGCGAAACGCGTACCCGCAGAACCGGCAGCCGCCAAAATTCCCCGGCATGGTCGTCGCCGGATTCGGGCTCGTGCTCACCGCAATCGGGTCGGCCTACTATCACTGGGCGCCTTCCGACGCGACGCTCGTCTGGGATCGCCTACCGATGACGATCGTCTTCGCCGGCATCCTGGCGATGCTCTGGACGTCGAACACCGGGCAGCGTGTGGGCTGGGTACCGTTGCTGATCATGGTTGCCGTGTCGCTAGGCACGATCGCTTACTGGCTCGCGCTCAACAGCCTGTGGCCATACGCGATCCTGCAGTTCGGCGGCCTCATGTTCATCGTCGGCCTGACGCTCACGCGCAAGGTGGACAGCGTGTTGGGCTGGACAATGGTGATCGTTTTCTACGGGGTGGCGAAGATCTTCGAGAGCCTTGACTGGCAGGTGTGGGAACTCACGCATCATGTGCTCGCCGGACATGCGCTGAAGCATGTGTCGAGCGGCCTCGCCGGTGCCGCGCTGATTCTGGTGGCGAACGCCGCACCGCGCTTCGCGGCAGGCACGGTCGCACCGCAGGCAGCGATCGACCATTCCCGCACGCCGCGCTGACGTGTCCGGCCTGCAAAGTTTCAGATAGCCGCCACGATAGCGCTGAATACGAAGCGAAAGTCTACTGCCGCGACGCCACCCGCAAGAACGCAAACACGAGTGCGAGCACAACGACAATCACGCCCGTGGCAACGACCAGACGATCGGCTAGCAAGCGGCGCATGGTGGTTCTCCTACACGAAGCTGTAGCGTTCGGAGTGATACCGGGCAATCGGCACCTTCATGTTGCCCAGCGCGGTTTCGATGGCGTCCATCATGACATCCGGCCCGCAAATGAAGTACTCGTGATCCGTGTACTCCGGCGGCAGGTGACGCCTGAACAGGTCCGCGTCGATGCGGCCGGTTTCGCCGGTCCAGCCCGGGTGCGCCTCCGAGAGAACATAGACGACCTTCAGATCGAGCCGCTCCTTCAACGCGTCCAGCTCTTCGCGGAACGTCAGCGATTCCCAGTCCTTGCTGCCATAGAGCAGCACCAGCGGACGCTTGTCGCCGCGGTCGGCGAGCGTGCGGATCATGCTCATCATCGGCGTGATGCCGATGCCGCCCGCGATCAGCACATGCATATCCGTCGGATTGCCGATCGTGAACGCGCCATACGGGCCGTCGAGATACACGCGCTGCCCGGCCGCGACCGTTTTGACAGCGCTAGTGAAGTCGCCGAGATTGCGAATCGTCATTTCGACGCGCCCGTCCGGCGCCTGGGCGCTCGACGAGAACGAAAACGGGTGCCCGGTGATGCGAAAGGGGCTGGCCCATAGCGTCAGCCAACCGAACTGGCCCGGCTTGAAACGAAACCCCGCGTGACCGTCGGGCTGCATGACGAGCGTGGTGGTGTCGCCGCGTTCACTGCGCACCTCGACGACGCGATAGGGCCTGCGCAGCATGAAGAGCGGCTTGACGATGCGCACATAGAGCAGCAACGCGATCCAGAAGATCGTCATGCCGATCCACAGAATCCGTTTGAACGGATCGGTAAGGTAAAAGCCCCAGCCGACCATGTGCAGCATGCCCGCGCCGATTGCGGTCAGCGCGAGCACGATATGCGACCGATGCCACGTCTCGTAGCGGATTTTCAGCTGCTTGCGCCACAGGGCGGTTACCACGAGCACGACAAGCGCGCCGATCGACAGGACTGCGAAGCGGGCACCCCAAGGGATATCCCGGATGGAGTCCGGCATCGCGAGCGATTCCGAGCGGATGGCGATCAGGATCAGAGGATGCGCCGCGACGAGACCCACGGCCAGCAGCGAGACACGCCGATGAAAGTGATAGATGACGTCCTCGCCCCACGGTTCAGTGACGTGCCGAAAGCGGGCGGTGAGGCCGAATTGCAGACCCATCATCGCAAGACCGGAATAGCCGAGCGCAACCGAAAACTCCGTGCCGAAATTGCGCGCGGGAGGCAGATTGCCCGCGAGCAGCGCGAAAAGCGGGGCGAGTATGAAGAGCAGATAGATGGCCAACCAGATGGCTTTGCGCACGAGATCGCGAGCCTTCATGAAACCCCCTCTACGCCAGGTTTGCTACGCACTGCTCAAATGCAGGTGGTCAGCAACAGCGCGGGCCCAAACGTGATGACGGTGGCGGCAAGCGCCGCGATCAAGGTCCAGATGACAACGCTATGCAGGAAGGTGCTGATCGGCTCGGGACCGGGGTCGCGCCGCGCGGCCGCACGATAGCGCCACAGCCAGCCGATCGCGACGAGATGCGCGAGCAGCACGATCACGAGGCTCAGGCGCAGCGGGCCTGCCGGCCAGCCGAATGCGCAACCGATCGCGTGCAGCGCATACAGGATCACGAGCGCAAGACACCAGATCGTGAAGCCGACGGCGAGCCACCACAGCCGCCGTGGTGCAAGCGGGTGCCCGTTCATGGCCGCGCTCCGAGCATCGCGACGAGTCCGGGCAACGCGAGCACGAGGCCGAGCGCGATGATCGCCGTCACCGTTGTGTAGTCGAGCCACAAGCGCGACAGGCGCAGGTCGGTGAATCGCCGCGGGGAGATGAAGCCCGCGCGCAAGCGCAGCAGGTTGCTGACGAGAAAAAGCAGTCCGACGCCGGCATGCAGTGCGATGTAGGCGAGTAGCGCGGCAGCCGTTGCGCCGAGCGCATGCGCGCGCGGATCTGGCGTGACGCCGGAGATCAACGCGACGTCGGCGGCTAGCGCCACCAAAAGTGCGAGTGCGGCAAGCACGATCCAGCCATACGGTTTGCCACCCGCCGTGGTGGTGCGCAGCGAGCCGCGCGCGGCTGCCGACGCGACGGCGAGCCCCGCTATCGTGAGGAGTACGAGCAAACGGCTCGGCTGCGGCGTCGCGGCAGCGGGCCAGTTTGGCGCGGCGATCCAGAGATAGAACGTACCGAAGATCAGCGAAGTGAACAGGGTGCCGTTCGCGACCAGAGCGCAAACGAGCGCAAGCCACGACGGCGCGCTCGCCACTTCCGTATGCGGCGGCACGCTGACGCCGTGGCCCACCGGCAGCGGACCATAGTCGCGCGGCAGTCCCGCGCGCTGTCCGGCGAAGACGAACATGCCGAACGTCACGAAGGCGAGCCCGGCCGATAGCAGGTAGAACTTGAACAGCATCGCGAGCACCGCGGCGCCCGTTACGAGTGCGGTGAATAGCGGTAGATACGTCGCGTTCGGCAGCACGATCAATTGGTCGGGTTCACCCGACGTCATGTGTACGCCAAGCGTTTCCTGCCAGCCGTTGCGCGTAAAGCCGAGATAGCCTTCACCGCGTGCGAGCGACACGGCAAGCTGGCCCGGGCCGATGCCGTCCGTCTGGGCGCCCACACGCGGCAGCGAAGCAAACGCGTAGGGCGCGGGCGGGATCTGCATGGCCCATTCGAGCGTCGTCGAATCCCACGGATTACGCCGCACGCGTCTGCCGAAGCGCAGTTGCACGACGATGTCGATCGCCACCAGCGCGAAGCCGATCGTCATGATGAATCCGCCGACCGAGGAGAGCAGGTTGAGCCAGTTCCAGCCTTCGTCGCCGCTATAGGTGAAGATGCGCCGCGGCATGCCGAGCAGGCCGGTCAGGTGCATCAGGAAGAAGGTCATGTTGAAGCCGATGAAGACAAGCCAGAAGGCGGGCAGCGAAAGCCTGTGCACGGCAGTGCGGCCGGTCAGCAACGGGAGCCAGTAGTAGAACGCGGCCAGCATCGGGAAGGCAAGGGCGCCAGCCACCACGTAATGCATATGCGCGACGACGAAATAGGTGTCGTGTGCCTGCCAGTCGAACGGCACGATGGCGAGCATCACGCCGGTCAGGCCGCCCGCCGTAAACACGAAGAAAAAGCCGAAGATGTACAGCATCGGCACATCCCAGCGCGGCCGGCCGTGCGACAGCGTGGCGAGCCACGCGAAGAACTGGATCGCGGTGGGCACCGCGACGATCGCCGAGCCCGCCGAGAAGAACGCCAGCGCCAGATGCGGAATGCCCACCGTGAACATATGGTGGACCCAGATGCCGAAGCTCAGGAACGCCAGCGCGATGATCGCAACGACAATGGTCCGGTAGCCCACGAGCGGATGCCTTGCGAACACCGGGATGATCGTCGAGAGCACGCCCGCCATCGGCAGGAAGATGATGTAGACGTCCGGGTGGCCGAACAGCCAGAACAGGTGCTGCCAGAGCAGTGGATCGCCGCCGCGGCGCGGGTCGAAGAACGGCAGCCCGAACGCGCGCTCGACCTCGAGCATGATCGAGCCGAGGATCAGCGGCGGAAAGGCCACGATCATCATCATGGCCGTCACGAGGATGTACCACGCGAAGATCGGCATGCGGTCCAGCGACATGCCGGGCGCGCGCATCTTGAGGATCGAGACGACGATCTCCATCGCGAGCGAGAGCGCCGATATTTCGACGAAGGTCACGCCGAGCAGCCAGACATCGGCGTTGATCCCCGGCGTATACACGTTGGAACTAAGTGGCGTGTACATGAACCAGCCGCCGTCGGGGGCGACATGCATGATGAGCGCCACGGTCAGGATCGTGCCGCCGAACAGGTAACACCAGTAGCCGTAGGCCGTGAGCCGCGGAAACGCGAAGTCGCGTGTGCCGAGAATCTTTGGCGTGATGTAGACCGCGAAACTTTCCACCATGGGAATCGCGAACAGGAACAGCATCATCGAGCCATGCATCGTGAAGACCTGGTTGTAGGTCTCCGCGTCCATGAAGGCGGCATGCGGGCTCGCGAGCTGCACGCGCGTCAGCATGCCGAGGACACCCGCGATCGCGAAGAACACGAACGAGGTGATCATCATGCGCATGCCGATCACGGTGTGGTTCACGGAGGAGAGCCGCTGGACACCCGGGCCCGTGGCCCATATCGCGGCAAGCTGGCGGTGCAGCCGCAGCGCGTTCATGCCGTGTGACTCAGGCTCGACCGGCACGCTCATTTCTTCACCTCCCCGCTGGCGGCCGCTTCTTTGAGGGCGGCGGAATAGTCTTCGGGACGATCGACGATCACCGCGAAGTGCATGCCCGCATGGCCGAGACCGCAGAACTGGTTGCACAGGCCTTCGTACTGGCCCGGCTGATCGGCCTCTACGCGCAGGCGCGTTTCATGCCCGGGGATCGCGTCGATCTTGCCGGCAAGGCGCGGAATCCAGAACGCATGCACGACGTCTTCGCTCGTGACGACGATGTCGACGGGCGTGCCGGCGGGCAGGTGCAGCACGTTCTTCGTTTCGAGGCCGCCTGCATCGGGATAACGGAAGGTCCAGCTCCATTGCTGCGCAATGGCCTCGATGCGCGGCGCGGTGCGGCCCGGCAGCGGCAGCAGCCGTTCGCCCGCATAGAGCGCGTAGCCGATCAGGGGAATCAGGATCGCAGCCGGCAGCACAAGGCCGCCCAGCACGATCCAGCGCGCGGGCGACACCCCCGAGCCCCAGCCCGGTCGCCGGATGACGAGGAAGAACAGCGCGAGCACGAGTGCGAACAGCACGGCCGCGCCCACCAGCATGACCCACCAGAGCCCGGCGATCGAAGCCGCGGCAGGCCCGGACGGCGAGAGCGTCGAGAGTGGACCGGCGCAGGCGGACAACGCGGCGACCAATCCGGCTTGGACCAGCACACGCAAGACACTATGATGGCTTGAGGTATCACGCCTTCGTCGCAGGGAGGATTGACCATGGCAAAGAAAGACGATTCCGGATCTCAAGGCCACAGCGAAGTGATGCTCGAGTTGTTGCGGCTCGATGCAGGCTCGGTCGTCGCGCTCGTCGGTCACCCGATTCACGTGATGATGGTGCACTTCCCGATTGCATTCGTGGTCGCCACGCTGGGCGTCGATGTCCTCTACTGGTGGTCGGGCGATCCGTTCTGGGTGAGGGCGGGTCTTTGGGCCGCCGGCTTTGCGTTCTGGAGCGGCGTGGGGGCCAGCCTTGCCGGTACGGCCGAACTGCTGCTCGTGCGCGGCATCCGCCTGAGGGAAGCCAGCTGGTCGCATGCCGTGGCCGCCATGACGCTCCTCGCGATCGCGGGCGCAAACTGGGGCTTGCGCCTTCTCTATCCCGCAGAGGTGCTGCCGCACGGGCTCGCGCTGTCGGTCCTCGCCACGGTGATGACGGGCTTCGCCGGCTGGCATGGAGGCAAGCTCGTGTTCGATCATGGCGTTGGCATTCTGGTTTCCCCGAAGGACTGATGCATCCAGCGGGAGAGCCCGCCGGGCTCGAACAGGTGCGGGGCGAACATGCTAGAGGGGATGTGCGGCTTGGCGAGTACGACCCAGATGATCGCGACGATAACAAACACATAAGCGGTTGCGAGAGCAATCGACGCAAGGCGGCTAAAGTGTCCCTCGGGCAGAAAAAGCTGGTGGAGCACGAGGCCGGCCAGAACATGCAGCATCGCCATGATGCCGACGAACACCATCTTCACCGTGAACCATTCAACGAACGTGGCCTGCAGGAAGATCAGCGCCGTGCCGCTTGCGATAGCGACGAAGGCGGCGGGTGAGGTCAGTTCGACATAAACGAGCCTCGTGATGCGGTGCAACCGGTCGAGTTCCGGCCCGACCGGCAGCGTGCGCCGCTGCCAGAACAGGAACGGCAGCACGATGAGGCCGCCCGACCAGATCGCGATCGCGGCCAGATGGATGAACTTCAGGACAGTTGTCACAGTGCGGGCTCCCCGGCGCGCAGCGAGGACCATGCGATCCAGAGTCCAGCGGCGAGATAAGGGGTCATCGCGAGCACCCACATCAATAGTCCGGCCAGTTGCTGATCGGCGAGCGGCGTGAGTCCCCACGCGGCAGTGCTGGCGAAATGCACCACGTAGAGCGGACGAGGAGAAAAGACGATCAGGGCGCCGAGCAGGCCCATCTGCCCGATCGTCGCGACCAGCGCCATCAATGCGACGCCGGTCTGGACTTGCGGAGAGAATATGCTGCGCCACATCAACCATGCACTCCCGAGCAGTGTGGCTTGCATCAGCCAGTAGGCGGGCACGGTGGCGAGGCCCCACGTATAAAGCCCCGGGGCATGCCAGAGCCAGACGATGACGGCATGTGCGGCGACCACCGGCACGAGAGGAGGCGAGGGAATGCGCGGCAGCGGAAAGGCTCGTGCCAGCAAGGGCGCGACGGCGGCGATGAGGATGATGTGGTGCGTGACTCGCGCCGAGAACAACGCTGACGACAGCGCGCAAAGCGGCGAGACGAATACGACGACCATGAGCGCGAGCGCGAGCCAGGCGGCGCGTGCATCGGCGCTGCGCCCGCGGGCAATGACACATGCCAGAGCCGCAAGCGCGGTGAGCAACAACGGATCGGTGTTCCAGCGCAGCCACAGATCTTCAGGAGTGCCTGCGGGGCCGCAGTAGGCGATCAGTGAAGCTGGCATGACACGCTGCCCTCCGGATCTGAATCGTACTGTAATGTACGTCTAGCCGTTGGTGTGACAAGACCTGCGAGGATGCTCACGATAGTAGCAGACGAAGGCTTCGTGAGCTGCGCCGCGCGGACATTGTCACGTTAGTCCATGCTGTTCCGACGTCGCGAGTAGCGTATGCCGGGGATATTCGGCGCAGGCTTTGCCCATCGTATGAAGGCTATTCGACGCATGCCGGGCGTGCATCCATTGAGGTTCGTTGATTCTGCTAGCGAGGTTCACAGCATTTGCCAGGCGAACTCATCGATGTCCTAAGTAGAGCGTGCCGTGCTCGGATCGAACTTCATGTTTTATTTAACATAATGCAAATTATCGAAGTTTTTG
>NZ_CAJMYZ010000015.1:0-237701 GCF_905220155.1 Paraburkholderia sp. J7
GGGTCATTTGGGATATCGTCAAGCGACTTTCTAAAAATTATTTTTAGGGGTCGCTACGTCGACTATTTAGCGTCGCATCGCCTTGGCAACCGCCATGCTTAAGCGCTGACGCTCTCGACCACGCTTTCGGGAAGCGGCTGGGGCAACCCGACACAAAACCCCTGCGCATAGTCGATGCCAATCCCGCTGAGGCGCCCGATGATCGCCTCGCTTTCCACAAACTCGGCGATGGTCGCCTTGCCCGCGGCGTGAGCCACCTGATGAATGGACTGGACGATGGTCCGATCGAGGTCGCTGCTGGCAATGCCGCGCACGAAGCTGCCGTCGATCTTCAGGTAGTCCACAGGCAAGCGCTTCAAGTAAGTGAACGAGGACATGCCAGAGCCGAAATCGTCGAGCGCGAATCGGCAACCCAGCGCACGCAGGCTCTCCATGAGAGCAATCGCTTTCGATAGATTGGTGATCACGGCGGTTTCCGTGATCTCGAAGCACACGCTTTCGAAGCGGATCCCGCAGCGTTGCTGCTGCTGCACGATATACGCGAGCAAGTCGTCGTCGCCGAGCGACGCGCCGGAAAGATTGATCGACCAGACGTTTGCCGCAAGATGGCCCGCCGCGATGGCTTCGAAAGCACGGCCGATCACCCATCGGTCGACCAGGGGCATCAAGTTGAAGCGCTCGGCCGCCCCGATGAAGTACGCGGGGGGAATCACGCCGCCCGATTCGTCGACCATGCGTAGCAGCAGCTCGACGTGCACTTCCTCGCCGGCAGGCCCCTCTTTGAGCGATTTGATCTGTTGCGCGTACAGGCGGAACCGGTCGTGCTCGAGCGCCGCTTTTACGCGGGCCACCCACTCCATCTGCGTGTGGGTGGTCGACTGGAGCTGATCTTCGAGGCAATACCGATGCACGCGGTTGCGGCCTTTTTCCTTGGCCATATAACAGGCGACATCGGCCGCCTTCATGACGTCCCACGTCGAAGTCTGCGTGGCGTCTACGTCCACGACGCCAATGCTCACGCCAGTCGTCAGCAAGCGCTGGTCCCATGGCAGGCGAATGACCGTCACGGCCTCCCGCAGATCCTCCGCGACCCGCAGGGCGTCGTCGATGCCGCACTCTGGCAGCACGACGCCGAATTCATCGCCGCCCAGGCGCGCGAGGATATGCGCAGTTCGCAGTTGTTGCTGCAACGCGCCGCCCACGCTGCGAATCAATTCATCGCCGGCCGCGTGGCCGCACGTATCGTTGACGACCTTGAACTGATCGAGGTCGAGGAACATCACCGCGTGCGGGCGTGCCCCGGCATTCTCGAGCAAGCCCGATAGCCGGCGCTCGAATTCGCGGCGGTTCAGCAGACCGGTCAAATGATCGTGCGTGGCTTGATATTCGAGTTCGGCAGCGTGCTTGCGCTCCGTGCTGGCGTCTCGAAGCACCATGACCGTTCCGAGCATTTCCTCTTCGTCGTCGCGGATCGTCGCCACGGAGCACGCCACGGGCAAGAGCGAGCCGTCCGGGCGCGTCACCGAAAGTCTGCGCTGCGCGTCGTCAGCCGCTGCCGCGCGGTTGTGCAGACATTGAGCGGTGACGATATTGCCGGAGCGCTCGTCATAGAGATCACAAACGTCGAACAGCGGCTTCCGGTAGATGTCGCGCGAGGGACGTCCGAGCATGCGCTCGGCGGCGGCGTTGCAATAGGTCACGCTCGCCTCGTTGTCCAAGCGGATCACACCGTCATCGATCGAAGCGAGCGTCGCTTCGGTAAGGCTCTTTTCCTTTGCGGCTGCCGCCTCCGCGCGCTTGAGCCCGGAGATATCGAAGAGGCAACCGACGATACGCGTCGCGCGCCCGCTCTCATCGCGTATGGCCTTGCCGCGCCCCCGGCACCACAGGTATTGACCATCGGACATTCGCAGTCTGTACTCGACGTCGTAGAGGCTGTCATGCTTCAGGTGATTGACGATGGTCTCGCGCAAGCGAAGCAGATCCGCCGGATGCACGAGCGCGTTGAACGCGCGCGTGTCCATGGGGAGGTCGCCGTCGCCATAGCCGAGTTGCTGGTACAGATAGCGGGAATAATAGGCACGATCGCTGACAAGATCCCAGTCCCATAGTCCGGCATTGATGCCTTCGAACCCGAGGCTCAGACGCTCTTCGCTCAAACGCAAATGGGCGGCAAGGCGCTGGAAGACGCGTAGCAGCAGCACCGTGGTGCACACGAGCACGATCACGAGCCACGCGATTGCAACGCGGGAGTGCTGGGCAAGCACAGCCGCCGCCACGGCACTCACCCACGCAGGGACGAGCACCGCAACGATTCGACCGCGGCGGTTGCCTTCGGTAAGCCAGTTCACTGCGCGTGTGATCAGTCTCATGGCTGATTTAGTATTCTTTTTGGTTCAGCTTCCATGCGTCGCGTGCGCGCGGCACTACGAGACAGAGTCACAGTGAAGCGTGACGGTGTGAATCTGGAAAACGCGCAAACGGAGGAAGGCCCACGGACGGGTGGTTCAGTTTATCCGGTTTCCCTATTCAGAATGAATGGGGATTACCCGCGGAAATCAATTGCGTTGGCGGGAATTTGCGTTTGCATGCTTGCGCACGCGAATGATAGATACGGAAAGACTTGGCGAATTTAATTCTGAATCGGCTCGCAAACGTTCGCGAGCCGTGCGCTCTCACGTATTCAAGCATGGAGGCAGTTAACGCAGCCTCCATGCGCCCTCCTGATTACCGGCTCTGCAGGCGGATATCGCGCGAAGACGCGCCCACATACACCGCGCTGCCGGACACGTAGGCCCAGTCGTTACGCGTCGTGTCCCAAACGCTCTGTGCGCGCTCGGTAATCGTCACGCGCACCGGCTGCGACTGGCCCGGCTTCAGGAACACCTTCTGGAAACCCACCAGACGATGCGGCGGCTCGCCGGCATAGCTCACGCCCAGATACACCTGCGCCGTTTCCGCACCGGCCACGCGGCCATCGTTGCGCACCGTGAACGACGCCGTGAGCGTATGTCCCGGGCCCTGCTTCACCGTCAAGCCCGAATAGCTGAAGTGCGTATACGACAGGCCATAACCGAACTCATAAAGCGGCGTGATGTTGTTCGCGTCATACCAGCGATAGCCCATGTCCAGCTTTTCGGCGTACACGGGATCGGTCGCGAAGGCGCCGTTCGTTCCCCACGTTGGCGTGTCCTGATCGCGCACCGGGAACGTGACCGGCAGCTTGCCCGAAGGGTTCACCTGACCGAACAGCACGTTCGCGATTGCCTTGCCGCCGCCCTCGCCCGGATACCATGCCTCGACGATCGCCGCGACCTGGTCCTTCCACGGCATCAGCACCGGATTGCCGCTCTCGATGATCACGATCGTGCGCGGGTTGGCCTTCGCAACGGCCTCGACCAGCTGATCCTGGTTCGACGGATTCGCGAGACTCAGGCTTTGCAGGTCGCCGAAGTCCTCACCCGCAGGCTGCGCCACGACGACGATCGCCACATCGGACTGGCTTGCGAGCGTGGCGGCCTGGGTGATTTCCTGCTGCGTATAGGCGCGGAACGGCTGCGTCTGGTCGGTGTTGCCCGCAAAGCTCACCTGCGCCGAAGGCGCGAGTTGCTGGATCGCCTGCGTGATCGGCGTATTGAGCTTGAGCCACGGGTTGGTCCACCATCCGCAGCCCGTGGACGAAGCGAACGTGAGCCCGCCGCAGCCCGAGAAGTTGCCCGTCACCGGATCGCGCGTGTTGCCCGAGCCGCCACCGCTCAGCACGGCCGTATCGGCATGCGCGCCGATCACCGCGATCTTGTGCAGGCTCGGCGCCGAAAGCGGCAGCTGGCTGTTTTCGTTCTTCAGGAGAACGATGGATTCCTCTTCCGCGGCCTGGGTGAACGCGTTGTACTTCGCGAAGTCGATCGTAGCGCCGCCCTGAGCCGGATGGTCCAGCACGCCGGTGCTGATCATCACGTAGAGCTTGCGTCGCACCATGTCGTCCAGGCGGTCCTGCGAGACTGCCTTGGAGGCGATCGCCTGCTTGACCAGATCGGGTGTGAGGTAGACCGTCGGGCCCACATCCTCTTCCTCGTCGAGGCCCGCGTTGATCGCCGGGGCCGTACTATGCGTCGCGCCCCAGTCCGACTGCACCTGGCCCTGGAAACCCCAATCCTTCTTCAGCACGTCGGTCAGCACATGCGTGTTCTCGCATGCGTAAGTGCCGTTCAGGCGGTTATAGCTGCACATCACGCTGCCAGGCCGCCCTTCCTTCGCGGCGATCTCGAACGGCAGCAGATAGAGTTCGCGCAGCGTGCGCTCGTCGATCTGGCTGTTGCCGCCCTGCCGGCCCGTTTCCTGTTCGTTGCCAACGTAGTGCTTGATCGTGGCGATCACCTGCTGGCCCTGTGTGCCGATGGTGCGCGCCGCGAGCATTTCGCCCGCCAGCACGGGGTCTTCGCCGAGATACTCGAAGAGGCGGCCGCCGCGCGGTTCGCGCGCAAGGTTCGTGCCGCCGCCCAGACCCATGCCGAATCCTTGCTCGCGCAACTGGTCAGCGATGCGTGCGCCAAAGTCGCGCGCGAGATACGGGTCCCAGCTTGCCGCGAGCGCGATCGTCGCCGGAAAGGTCGTGCTCTTCTGGCTCGTGCTGCCCGAGCCCGTTGCGGAATCAACCATGTTCAGGTCGGGAATGCCCAGACGCGGCACGCCCTGGATATAGCCCGCGCCGCCGCCGGGCACGGCGCTCATTTGATACTCGGAATGGATGAACTGGAGCTTCTCGTCCTGCGTCATGCGCTTGAGCAGCAAGTCCGCGCGTACGTGCGCGCCGAGGTTCTGAGGGACGGCCATCAACGGCATTGGCAATGGATAAGGTACGTCGTTGCTGCTGTCGCCGGCATGGGCGGTAGCGGCCATCGCAACCAGTACGGCGGCGGTGGGCCAACGGGTGATCCTCATATGTCTCTCCGGGATTTCCAATACGTTATGGAGTACTGATCAGAGCGGTGAACAGGTCTGGCAGAGCGGCCGTCGGCGTCAGGCGCCGACGAACTTCCTGCGGGGGAAACTGGCGCGGCCACTGCGTGCAAACGTTTGCCTGCGTGCTTGCGCGTGGACCCCGCCGGTTGATGTAGCAAAACTCCAAATAATCATACAAAAACTATTGAGTCGCCTTACGGGCTTTTATCTCAGTATTTTCCCGGCTGGCGCTAACTAACACGCATGAAAGGTATGAAATTGACAGCAAAACGTAATATTCGAGTAATGCGATTGTTGCGAACACAACGGTAAGCCGGCATTCGATGTGAATGGCATGACGTTCGCAAATACCGAGCAACGCCCCGTGACCCCAGCGTGCAATGCGCGACGCGGGCCGAAAAAAGCTAATCTGTTACGAGGCCTGCGCAAGCGGCGGCGCTTGCGCTGCTGCGCGCGAAATCGACATCCCCGTAAGGAGTGACCACGATGCAAAGGCAACGCAAGGCTCCCCGAATCGCTTCGACCCTGCTCGTCGCGGCGTGTGCATTCACCCTGGCAAGCGGCGCACTCGCGCAAACGGGCATGCCGCAAACGGAGCAGCAAGGCGACATCTCATTCGTGTCCGGCGGGGTTGGCCGCGACGAGTCCACGGCGCTGCGGCATGCGCGCAGCCAGTGGCCGCTCTCACTGCTCTTTACCGGCCCCGGTTCGAGCTATGTCGCCGACGTGGAAGTGAAGATCACGGGTGCCGGCGGCGCGACCGTGCTCGACACGCGTTCGCACGGTCCGTACATGCTCGTGCGGCTGCCGAGCGGACGCTATACGGTCACCGCTACCTACAACGACGTCACGAGAACGCAGCGCGTGAACGTCGCCGGCAACGGCAGCGCGCGTGCGACGTTCTCGTTTCCGCACAAGCACTGAGCCGTATCGCATCTCCAGCCTGCCGTAATGACTCGCGAGGCAGCCGCGCTCCCGTTGACGCGAGAGAGTCGGCCGCGGCAACTCGTGCTCACGATCTGACCGCAACGCATGCCGCTGCAAGGTATTCGCAATCAATGCGCCGCGGCCCAGTAGACGGTGAAGTCGATGAATGCACGCGTCTTTGCGGGCGTGTATTGGCGCGAGGGATAGTAGACGTAAAGCGGAAAGCGTTCGTCAGGCCAGTCGGGGAAGAGATTCACCAGCCTGCCATCGGCAATCAGCGGTTCTGCGCCGAGAAGAAGCATTTGCGCAATGCCGGAACCGGCCAGACATGCGTTGAGCAATGCGCCCGGATCGTTTACGGTCAGCCGCCCATGCGTCGCCACCACGACATGCTTGCGCTTGCGATGAAACTCCCAGGGATAGGGCTTGCCTGTCTCGGGGTCGCGGAATTCGAGGCACCGGTGAGCGGTGCCTTCAAGATCTTCGGGACGCAGCGGCCTCCCCCGGCGCGAGAGGTAGGACGGAGCCGCCACCGTCACCACGGCGGTATCGAGCAGCTTGCGTGCGACTAGCGTGGACGATCTCGGCTTGCCGAAGCGCATCGCGACATCGAAGCCTTCCGCAACGAGGTCGCCAAGGCTATCTCTCGCGATAAGTTCGATCTCGAGTTCGGGGTGGGCGTCCATGAACCGGTCGAGTTGCGTGCCGAGAATCGCGCGGTAGCACACCGGGTCCAGGTTGACCCGAAGCCTGCCCCGCACCGCCGACGCGTTGCCCGATGCCGCAATCGCCGCCTCCTCGAGCCCCGCGAGATGCGGGACGACCTGCTCGTAAAAACGGCGGCCGCCTTCGGTGAGCGAGATCGATCGCGTCGTGCGATTGAAGAGCCGGATATCGAGGCGCTTTTCCAGCCGCGCAATTGCGCGGCTCACGCCGGGCGGCGACATGCCGAGCACGTCTGCCGCGGCGGCAAACGTCCCCGCGTCAACGACGGCGGCAAACACACTGATCGCGCCGGAAATGTTCTCGAGTGTCGTTCTCAATGTCGTCGTTCAATCGCAGCCAGTTCGGCCGCCCGTGGCGATGAGGGATCGGCAATCCGATTCATGCGCCCGAGTCACTGATCTCGTGCCCTGCGCGGCATTTAGCTTCGGTCGCCATGCGTCCAGAATGCGTCTCACCGAAACGGCATCAGGCAGCGCATGTCCGCCATCGTGTTCGGGTTTTTCGACAATCTCGTCGACGCATTCGGAGGGTTTCAAGTGTACGCAATTACAGGCATTACCGGAAAAGTGGGCGGCGCTCTCGCACGTACGCTGCTTGCCTCGGGGCAACCGGTTCGGGCAGTCGTGCGCGACGCCGCGCGCGCCGCGTCGTGGCAGGCACAAGGATGCGAATTGGCCACGGCAAGCATGGAAGACGCCGCAGCGCTTACCGCTGCGTTCAGCGGCGCGCAGGGCGTATTCATTCTGCTGCCGCCGCAGTTCGATCCGTCGCCTGGCTTTCCCGAATCCCGCGCGGTCATCGACGCCGTGTGCGCCGCGATCCGCCACGCGCAGCCCGAAAAAATCGTATGTTTATCGACGATCGGCGCGCAGGCGCACGAGAGCAATCTGCTTTCGCAACTTTCGTTGATGGAGCAGGCGCTCGCAGCGTTGCCGCTGCCCGTGACTTTCCTGCGGCCTGGCTGGTTCATGGAGAATGCCGCGTGGGATGTGGCGTCCGCGCGCGACGACGGCGTAATCGAGAGCTACCTGCAGCCGCTCGACCACGCCGTGCCGATGGTCGCGACCGCAGACGTTGGCCGCGTCGCTGCCGAATTGCTCCAGCAGACGTGGAGCGGCACACGCGTGGTCGAACTGGAAGGGCCGCGCCGCGTGAGCGCGAGCGACATGGCTTGCGCATTTGCCCGCGTGCTTGGCAGCCCGGTGCGCGCGGTGGCGGTGAACCGGCGGGACTGGGAGTCGCGCTTTATCTCGCAGGGCATGAAACATCCCCAGCCACGCATGCGCATGCTCGACGGATTCAACGAGGGCTGGATCTGCTTCGAGAAACCCGCCCACGAAATCGTCCGCGGGCAAGTCGAACTGGACACCGTGCTCGACGCGCTGGTAAAGGGTGCCTGACGGGTGCGTGACGAAAGGCATTGGCGCGATTGACGCCAAAGTTGGCGCGTTCGGCTGTGGTCCGCCGAACGCGCCGCAACTAGACTATCGTCGCAATCCCCCTACCTTCTCCAAGGAAGCGCGAATCATGCTCGATGTGCTGGCAACGAAATCCACGGGCAGCACGCCCGCGCTGGACAATACCGTGTGGCACGCGCTAACCGGCCGCCAGCGCCATCTTGCCGTCGGGAACGATGGCGCACTGCGGTATGCGCCCGCCATTGCGCCCTTTGCGGCGTTGATGGACACCACGCCCGAATCGTTCGACGCGTTGCGAGGACTCATCGAAGAACACGCCCCCGTTGCCCTGACCACGCTGGATGCCGTGCACCCGCCCGCCGGCTTCGCGCTGATCAGGCATGCCACGCTGCTGCAAATGGTCTGGCAAGGCGAACCCCATGCGCCCACGCAGGAGCATGTCCGGCTAACGGAGCGTGATGTGCCGGAGATGCTCGCGCTGGCCGCCGCAACGCAGCCCGGCCCGTTCGGTCCGCGCACCATCGAATTTGGCGGCTACGTTGGCGTGCGCAAAGCGGGCAAGCTCGTCGCCATGGCAGGCGAGCGCATGAAGGTCGAAGGGCACACCGAAATCAGTGCTGTGTGCGTGGACGCGGCGTTCAGGGGACAAGGGCTCGCGACGGGCCTGATGAAGCTGCTGGTGGCGTCGATCTGCGCGCGCGGCGAAACCCCCTTTCTGCACGTGCTCACGTCGAATCACGGCGCGATTGCGATCTATCGCGCGCTGGGCTTTGTCGAGCGCCGCGAGATGCATCTCACGGTGCTTGGCCTCGCGCCGTAAAAAGACCCGTCGCTCACAACAAGTCGGCGCGCAGTTCCCGCACCCCTCTTCCCAACCGCTGCCGCAACAGGCTGCGCAGCGTCGCGCCGTCGCCGTAACCGACTTCGGCGGCAATCCTCTCCAGGTCGAGCTTGCCGCTGCGCAGCAGCGACTGCGCGTGCTCGACCCGCAAGTCCTGAAAGTACGCGAGCGGCGACTTGCCGAGCACGTCCTGGCAGCGCCGCTGCAAGGACCGCGAGCTGGTCGCCAGCGCCTTCGCGGCATCCTGCAGCGAAAATCCCGCCCTGAGATTGTTCCTCGCCCATTGTTCGAAGCGCTGAATGAGCGGATCGGCTTGCGCCAGATGATTCGGGATGATGTACGGCGCCTGCGAAGAGCGGATGTCGGCCAGCAGATAGCGCGAAACGAGCGATGCCAGTTCCGGGCTCGCAGACCGGATCAGCCAGAGCGCAAGATCGAGATGCCCCATGGCCGCGCCGGCGGTCACGCCGATATCCGAAGGCACGAGCATGCGCGATTCATTGAGTTGCACATGCGGATAGCGCTGCCGGAAGAACGGCGCGAGCGCCCAGTTGGTCGTGGCTTCGCGGTGATCGAGCAGCCCTGCCTCCGCGAGGATGAAGGTCCCGACGCACGAAGCGCCGACGCGCACGCCTCCCGCTTGCCATTCGAGCAAACGCGCGATGGCCTGTCCAACGTCCGGGCGCTCGAACGACTGCATCAGTTCTTGTGGCGACAACGTCACCAACGCCGGCACGATCACCCAGTCCGGCTTCATATCCGGCGAGACCGCCTGCACCGGCACGACCAGGCCGTGAGCCGAGCGCACGCGCTTTCTCACCCCCACGAGCGTGACGTCGAAACGCGGCACGCCGCCCATGGTCGCCGCCGAAAGCTTGTTTGCGGCCGAGAACGCGTCGAGCGTGACAGAGAGCCCGGTATCGAACACGCCATCGAGAGCCAGGACAGAAATGCGCATGGCGTAAATGCCTCTAAAGTTGTCGTTTGTGACAGTACAGCCGACGAGACCCCAACGATACACTCAATCGCGTTGCAAGTCGCAACAAACATTGAACACGGAGGTTGTCATGAAGGTTCTCGCCATTGGATCGATCGTCAAGGAACTCACCCCGGCGCAGCGCGACGAGATCATGCCGCACGAAGTGCCGGCCACGCTCAAGCTCTACCTGGACGGCAAAATCGAGCAGTACTGGTTCCGCCAGGACAAGCCCGGCGTGGTGTTTCTCATGAGCTCGGGCTCGGTGGATGAAGTGAAGGCCACGCTGGACACGCTGCCGCTCGTCGAGGCCGATATCCTCGCATTCGATCTGCTGGCAGTGGGCCCGCTCGCGCCGCTCGGCCTGCTCCTTCAAGGAAAGTAAGCGCAGCAAAGGAGGCGCCGTCCACGCATGCGTCATGGGTTGCCGGCGGCCTCCTGGCAGCCTTCTTCTCCTCGCCAGAGATTTCACCTACAACGTACTGATCCGCCGCTTGTTTTCGATGCGTTGGCGGCTGTCGGGAAACCTGGGAAACCTGGCAAAGGGAAGAAGGATGAAAACTAACAGTCAATGCCGAATCGTCCGCGCGCTGGTCTTCGCGGCCATCGCGAGCTGCGCGGGTTATGCGTACGCGCAAACGGCCGCGAGCGCGCCCGCCGAGACTTCCGCTCAAGAAGGCGCCCCCGCGCCATCGGGCCGCTCGGACAGTGCGCTGGTGCGTGACGTGCGCCGCGCCTTCACGCGCACGACAGGACTGAATTTCGCCAACATCCACGTCACGGCGCACCACGGCGTCGTTTCGTTGACGGGGTCGGTCCCGCACGAGGTGCAGATCGCGCGGGCCGGCGACGCGGCTGGGTCGGTGAGCGGCGTCACGTCGGTGTCCAACCACTTGACCGTACGTACGGCACGCAGCAGCGGACCTTGATTGCTGAACCTAAAAGCGGACTGAGAAGCGGACTCGTCGGCGAATTCGATCGGCCGTACAGCAGGATCGTCCTATTCCCGTGGCGCGCATCCTGTCAAAGTCGAAGTTGACCTATCGAACTTCGATCAAGGAGCCCTCCGTGTCCGGCCAGCCCGCGTCCTCGACTCTCGTTTGCGAGACTTTCACCGAATCCGATATCGAGGGCGCCCACGCGCTTTCCCTGCAATTCCGTTGGCCGCATCGCAGCGACGACTGGCGTTTCGCCGCCGCGGCCGGGCACGGTTTCGTGGTTCGCGAAGGCAAGACCGTGGTCGGCACGGCGCTGTGCTGGCCATGGGGCGAGCACGGCGCGACGCTCGGTCTCGTGATCGTCTCGGCAGACCAGCAGGGCCGCGGCATCGGCCGCATGCTCATGGAGCGTCTGCTCGAAGCGCTCGGCCCGCGCATGACCGTGCTGCACGCCACGCAGGCAGGCCAGCCGCTCTACGAAAAGCTCGGCTTCGAGAAGATCGGCCTGCTGCATCAGCATCAGGGTGACAGCTTCGCGGCGCCCTTCGTCGAGCCGCCGCCGGGCGAGCGCGTGCGTCCGCTCGAACCGGGCGATACGCCGCGCTTGATCGAACTCGCATCGCGCGCGAGCGGGCTCGACCGCGGTGCGCTCGTGCCGCCGCTGCTCGACGTGTCCGAGGGCGTGGCGCTCGTGCGTGGCGACACGGTGGTCGGCTTCGCGCTGTTGCGCCCATTCGGACGCGGCCATGCGATCGGTCCGGTGGCCGTCGCCGCCGACGATGGATTGCACCTGCAGCGAGCCAAAGCGTTGATCGCCAACCGTCTCGCCGCCAACGCAGGCGCCTTCACGCGACTCGATACGCCCGATGAACAGGACCTCGGCCCGTGGCTCGAATCGATCGGGCTCGCGCGTGTCGACACGGTCGTGAAGATGGCGCGCAACGGCGCGCCCGTACGCGACCCGTCCGTGCTGCAATTCGCCATCGTCAATCAAGCGCTCGGCTGACTACGAGGACCGCCCCATGACGCTCCTCTACAAAGCCGACCCCGAGCGCGGCAAGCAATGGGCGCAACTCTTCGCGCACAAGGCTCCCGACATCCCGTTCCGCCTGTGGCCCGATACCGGCGACCCCGCCGACGTGCGTTATCTCGCGGCGTGGCAGCCGCCCGAGAATCCCGCGCGCACGCTGCCCAATCTCGAAGTGATTTTCTCCGTGGGCGCGGGCATCGACCAGTTCGATCTCTCAGGCGTGCCCGACCATGTCGCCGTGGTGCGCATGATCGAGCCGGGCATCGTCGAAGGGATGGTCGAGTATGTGACGCAGGCGGTCCTGACCATCCACCGCGATCTGTTCGACTACGCCTTGCAACAGCAGCAGCGCGTATGGCGCGCCCTGCCGGTGCGCGCCGCGGCGTCTCGGCGCGTTGGCGTGCTGGGGCTCGGCATGCTGGGCAGTGCGGTGCTCGAACGCCTGCGCCTCTTCAGCTTTGACTGCGCAGGCTGGAGCCGCTCGCCGCGCACCTTGCCAGGCGTTGCGTGCTATGCGGGCGCTGAAGCGCTCGATGCCTTCCTCGCGCGCACCGATATCCTCATCTGCCTGCTGCCGCTTACCGATGCAACTCGCGGGCTGCTCGACACCACGCTCTTCGCCAGGCTGCCGCAGGGCGCGTCGTTCATCAACGTCGGGCGCGGGCCGCAGCTCGACCAGCGGGCGCTGCTCGACGCGCTCGACAGCGGCCATCTGCACAATGCGATTCTCGATGTCGTGGACCCCGAACCGCTGCCGCCGGAGCATCCGTTCTGGACGCATCCGCGCGTGCGCCTCACGCCGCATATCGCCAGCGCCACGCGCCCCGAAACAGCCGTCGATGTCGTGCTCGAGAACATCCGCCGCCACCGCGACGGCTTGCCGATGCTCGGCCTCATCGACCGCACGCGCGGTTACTGAAGCGACTGGCGCTAAAAGGGCTCAGCAGAATATGCTGCGGCCCCCGATCAAAACGCCACAAACGCGCTATTTCGCGAATTATTTGGCGAAGCGTGTAACGGCATCGGCCCGGTAGCATGGAACGGTGAATCAACGGCCAATCAACGCCTGATCAATGGCCCACGCGCCGCACTCCTCTGACTTTTCAGCCGGGAACCGAACCATGCCGAATCGCTCGCAGACTCTCTCGCTCATAGAAGCCGACCGCAAACATCTGATCCATCCCGTCGTGAACTACCGCGCACACGAAGCGCGCGGCGTGACCGTGCTCGACTCCGCCCAGGGCGTGTTCCTGCGCGACGCCGACGGCAACGAACTGCTCGACGCGTTCTCCGGCCTCTGGTGCGTCAACACGGGCTACGGCCATCAAAGCATCGTCGAAGCCGCTGCACGCCAGATGGCGCGCCTGCCCTACGCGACCGGCTACTTCCACTTCGGCTCGGAGCCCGCCATCGAACTGGCCGCGCAACTCGTCGAATGCGCGCCCGCTTCGCTGCAGCATGTGTACTTCACGCTGGGCGGCTCCGATGCCGTGGATTCTGCGCTGCGCTTCATCACGCACTACTACAACGCAACGGGCCGCCCCGCGAAGAAGCACATCATCGCGCAGGAGCGCGGCTATCACGGCTCGTCGGCGGTCGGTGCGGGGCTCACTGCATTGCCCGCGTTTCATCGCAACTTCGACTTGCCGCTCGCCACGCAGCATCACATCCCCTCGCCTTATGCGTATCGCAGCGAGCATGTGGACGACGCCGCGCTCATCGCCGCTTCGGTCGCCGCGCTCGAAGCGAAGGTCGCCGCACTCGGCGCCGAAAACGTCGCCGCGTTTTTCTGCGAACCGATCCAGGGTTCGGGCGGCGTGATCGTGCCGCCCGTCGGCTGGCTGAAAGCCATGCGCGAAGCGTGCCGCAAGCTCGATATTCTGTTCGTCGCTGATGAAGTGATTACCGGTTTCGGCCGCACGGGCCCGCTCTTCGCGTGCCAGGCCGAAGACGTCGAGCCGGATCTGATGACCGTGGCCAAGGGCCTCACGGCAGGCTACGCACCGATGGGCGCCGTGCTGATGTCGGACACCATTTATCAAGGCATTGCCGATGGCGACAGCGCCGCTGTGGTCGGCCACGGTCACACCTATTCGGCGCACCCGGTGAGCGCGGCCATCGGCCTCGAAGTCATGCGTCTATATCACGAAGGCGGTCTGCTCGCGAATGGCGCCGCGCGTGCGCCGCGCTTTGCTGCCGGGCTCGACGCGCTGCTCGACCACCCGCTCGTGGGCGACTCGCGTCACCGCGGTTTGCTCGGCGCGCTCGAACTCGTGGCCGACAAAGAGAGCAAGCAGCGCTTCGACGCATCGCTTGGCCTGCCCGATCGCATCGCCGCCGCAGCGTACGGTAACGGCCTCGTATTCCGCGCGTTCGGCGACGGCATACTCGGCTTCGCGCCCGCGCTTTCGTACACCGAAAGCGAGTTCGACCTGCTGTTCGAGCGCCTCGAAAAAACACTCGACGACGTGCTCGCGCAGCCCGAGGTGCGCGCGGCATTGAAGGCCACAAGCGGGGTAAAGAATGGGGTCAGCGCCCGTGTCGCCGCGTGATAACATCACTCGATACTTCGACATGCGGGGCCGCCCCCATCACGATGAGCAACGACTGCAAGCTGGACCGAATCGATCTGCGCATCCTCTCGCAACTGCAGAAGCGGGGGCGCATCACGAATGTCGAACTGGCCGACGCAGTCGGGCTGTCGCCCAGCCCCTGCCTGATCCGCGTGAAACGTCTGGAGAAGGCGGGGTTCATCGTCGGCTACGGTGCGCAGATCCAGCTGGAAAAGCTCGGCGACGTGCAGATGGTGTTCACCGAGGTCACGCTCGCCGACCATCGCCGCGAGGACTTCATCAAGTTCGAGAAGGCCATACGCGAAGTGGACGAGGTGGTCGAATGCCATCTTGCGAGCGGCGGCTACGACTATCTGCTGAAGTTTGTCGCGCGCAGCGTGAGCCACTATCAAAGCATTGTCGAAGGGCTGCTGGAGCGCGACATTGGCATCGAGAAGTACTTCAGCTACGTGATCATCAAGACGGCGTTCGTCAAGACGCACTATCCGCTCGAAACGCTGTTTTCGCAGAACCTGCATTCCTGAGCATGGGCAACGGACGTGAGGCACGCGCCTCGCGCTCTCTCGCCTCGCATCCATTTTCTCGCGCACGCTTCGCGCTGAAACTTCACGGTTTCGGCGCGCTGGTCGTGCGCGCTCATTGCCTCGCATCGAACCATCGACTTCCGCATGGGCGGAAAGGAATCGGTAAATGACTACGCATTACTCCTTGAGCGAGTTGATTCGCTGCGACAACTTCATCGACGGGCAATGGGTGCCCGCCGCCTCCGGTTCGCGCTTCGCCGTGACCGATCCCGCGACCAGCAACACGATCGCCGAGATCGCCGACAGCGATGCGAACGACGCCCGCGCCGCCACCGACGCCGCCGCCCGCGCCTTCCCCGCGTGGCGCGACACGCTCCCCGCGCAACGCGCCGCGGTGCTGCGCCGCTGGCATGCGCTGATCGTCGAGCACGCCGACGAGTTGGGTCAACTGATCTCGCTCGAACAAGGCAAGCCGCTGCACGAAGGGCGCGGCGAAGCCATGTATGGCGCGTCCTACGTTGCATGGTTCGCCGATGAGGCCACGCGCATTTACGGCGACATCATCCCGCAGCAGCAGCGCGGCAAGCGCATGAGCGCGGTGAAAGAACCGGTGGGCGTGGTCGCGGCGATCACGCCCTGGAACTTCCCGCTCGCGATGATCGCCCGCAAGATCGCCCCGGCTCTGGCGGCGGGCTGCACGGTGGTCGGCAAACCCGCCGAAGACACACCGCTCACCGCGCTCGCGCTCGTGATGCTCGCGCACGAGGCGCGTGTGCCGCCTGGCGTGCTGAACCTCATCTGCGCTTCGCGCGAGCGCGGCGTGAGCGCTGTGGCCGACTGGCTCGCCGACAGCCGCGTGCGCAAGATCACCTTCACCGGCTCGACGCCCGTGGGCAAGCATCTCGCGAAAGAATCGGCGGGCACGTTGAAGAAGCTCTCGCTCGAACTGGGCGGCAACGCACCGTTCATTGTGTTCGACGACGCCGATCTCGATGCCGCGGTCGAAGGCCTCATGGCCGCGAAATTCCGCAACGGCGGACAAACCTGCGTGTGCCCGAATCGCGTGTACGTGCAATCGGGCGTGTTCGAGCGCTTCGCCGACAAGCTCGCCACGCGCGTGGCCGCCTTGAAAGTCGCGCCCGCGACCGACCCCGCCGCGCAGATCGGCCCGATGATCAACGCGCGCGCGGTCGAGAAGATCGCCCGCCACGTGGACGACGCCGTGAGCCGCGGCGCACGCGTGCTCACCGGCGGCAAGCGCCTCGCCGAACTGGGCCCGAACTGGTACGCGCCCACTGTGCTCGCAAACGCGACGCCCGACATGCAGCTAAGCTGCGAAGAAACCTTCGGCCCGGTTGTGCCGCTGTTCCGCTTCGAGACTGAAGCCGAGGCCATCCACGCCGCCAATGACACGCCCTATGGCCTCGCCTCGTACTTCTACAGCCAGGACGTGCGCCGCATCGACCGCGTCGCGCGGCAGCTCGAAGCGGGTATCGTCGGCATCAACGAGGGCGCGCTCGCCAGCGAAGCTGCGCCCTTTGGCGGCGTGAAGGAATCGGGCTATGGCCGCGAGGGCTCGAAGTACGGGCTCGACGATTATCTCTCGATCAAATACCTCTGCCAGGGAGGGCTTGCATGAGCACCTATCCGATCGAAGTTGCGTTTCCCGACCTCGCCGCGCACGAGCGCAGCGAAACCGGCATCCCCTATGTGCATACGTTCGATTCGGGCGTGCCCGGCCCGCACGTGATGATCAACGCGCTCACGCACGGCAACGAAGTGTGCGGCGCGATCGTCGTCGATGCGCTGCTGCGCGCTCGCCTGCGGCCACGGCGCGGCAAGCTCACGCTCGCGTTCGCGAACGTGGAGGCCTACGGCCGCTTCGACCCTGCGCGCCCCGACGCCGCGCGTTTCGTCGATCAGGACTTCAACCGTGTGTGGACCGCGCAGGCGCTCGACGACCTCACGCGCGATTCGAGCGAACTGCGCCGCGCCCGCGCGATGCGGCCCGTGATCGACGACGTCGATCTGCTGCTCGATCTGCATTCGATGCACGAGAAGTCCAGGCCGCTCATCGTCGCGGGGCCGCTCGCGAAGGGCGTCGAACTCTCGGCGCGGCTTGGCGCGCCGGCCACCGTCATCTGCGACGAAGGTCACCCTGAAGGCCGCCGCATGCGCGACTACGAAGGCTTCGGCGACGCCGCGAGCATGAAGAACGCGCTGTTGATCGAGTGCGGACAGCATTGGGAAGCGAGCGCCGTGACCGTTGCGCGCGATGTCACCGCGCGCTTTTTGCTGCTCTCGGGTGTGGTGGACGAAGCGGATCTGCCCGCGGGCTGGCTACAGCCGCTGCCACCGGAAATGCGTGTCGTGCGCGTGACGCAGCCCGTGGTGGCGAAGAGCATGGACTTTCGTTTCGCGGGCGAGTACACGGGCCTCGAAGTGTTCCCCAAGGCGGGCGCCGTGATTGGCTGGTCCGACGGCGAGCCGGTCGTCACGCCCTACGACGACTGCATTCTGGTGATGCCTTCGCTGCGCCAGTTACGCCCGGGCGTGACCGTGGTCCGGCTTGGCAAGATCGAGCAGCGCATCGATCAGAAGCACTGAAGTGCTTTCTCTTTTTACTTAGGCAAACGAACGAATGATGAAAGTTCAGCAGATCACGCAAAGCATTAACGTGCAGGCACTGGAGGACTGGGGCACCGCGGGCGCACCCGGCTCGCAGACGATACGCGTCTCGGGCGTGCAAAAAGTGATTCCGGGCACAGAGTCCATCGATACAGGGCTCTTCGAATGCACCAGCGGCACCTACCGGCGCTCGGTGAAAGAAGCGGAGGTCATGCACATTCTGAGCGGAAGCGGACGCTTCACGCCCGACGGCGAGGCAACCGTGCATTTTCGCGGCGGCGATACGCTCTTCTTCGCGGCGAACACGGAAGGCACGTGGGAAGTCGACGAAACGATGCGCAAGGTCTACGTCATTTTGTGACGCGAGACGCGGGCGAGCGCTCAAGCCGCTTCGAGCGCTCTCGCCTGCTGTAGAAAGGCGCTGGGCGTCACGCCGCAAAAGCGCTTGAAATGCCGAGCCAGATGACTCTGGTCGAAGAAGCCGACTTCGGTCGCCACCACGGCGCCCGGCACGCCCGCGAGCAGCAAGTGCTGCGCGCGGCGCACGCGCACTTCGCACAGGTACTTGTATGGCGAAAGGCCGACCTGCTCGCGAAACACGGTAGCGAAGCGCGACACGCTGAGCGCGGACACCTCGGCCAGTTCTGCGAGACTCACTGACTTGTCGAAATTCGCTTCGATATAAGCCAGCGCGTCGCGAAGCGGAGTCACGGTCGCGTTATGCATAATCAAGCCTCGCTCGCGGTCGATGCCTGCGCGGCGACAGTAGATGCCGCCAATGGACTGCGCCCGAAGCGCGCAATCGAAAACGGTTCGAGCGGCATGTCGGTTGCGCCGGCGTCGAGCAGTTCCGCGAGCGTTTCGCCCACGCCGGGCCCGATCTGAAAGCCCGAGCCGCTGAAGCCGAATGCATAGAAAAGGCCCTCCGTTGTCGAACTCGGGCCAATCACGGGCTCCGAGTCCGGCAGATAGCTTTCCACGCCGCTCCACACGCGGATCACGTGCAGCGGCGCGAGCGCGGGCACCAGCCGGCGAAACTGCGCGATCTGCTGCACAGTGTTGCCGGGCAGCACGCCGGCGCGGCGCGTGCCCGTGTCGGCGGGACCTGACGGGCCGCCGCCCAGCACGAGGTTGCCGCGTGGAATCTGCCGGAAGTACACGCTTTCTTCCTTGACCGACGTGTAGACGCCCATCGAATGCGTGAAGCGGTAGGGCACGGGCTCGGTCACGGCCATCTGCGGGCCGCGCGCAACGAGCGGCACCGGCTCGCCGAACTGCTCGGAGAGCGCCCCCGCCCATGCACCGGCGCAAATCAGCAGCTGCTGCGCGCGCCACACGTGCCCTGTCGCGCTCTCCACGCGAAAGCCGCCCGCCTCCTTTTCGACCCGCACGATCTCGGTGTTCTCGACGAGATGCGCGCCCAGGCGCGCGGCAGCGCGCCCGAAGGCCGGCGCGGCCAGACGCGGATTGGCGTGGCCGTCACGCGGCGAGAGGGAGGCGGCCAGCACTTCGCGGCCAAGGAACGGAAAACGCTTGAACATCGCCGCGCCTTCGAGCACTTCGAGGTCGAGCCCGTACGCGCGCGCTTGCTCGGCGTAGCGATGAAAGTACTCGGCGTCGTGCGCGTGGTAGCACACGCGCGTGTGGCCAGAAGGCAGAAACTCCACATCTTCGCCAAGCAGCGACTGCGCGCGGTACCAAATATTGAGCGCGCGATTGGACATGGCGAGCTGCGAGAGCGCGCGGCCCTGGCGGCGCACGCCGCCGAAGTTCACGCCGCTTGCCTGCTGGCCCGTCAGCCCGCGTTCGATCAGGATCACTGAGCGCTTGCGGCGGCTCAGGAAGAACGCCGTGGACGTCCCGATGATGCCGCCTCCAATCACGATCACGTCGGCGCGATCCGTCATTCGCTGAACTCCTTTGCGCAGCGCGCGCCGTGCTGCGTTAGTGCGGCGAAGGCCTGCGTTTCGTCGATGCCATTGTCTACGGCGCTCAGCGTCATCGTGAGCGGCTTCACCGGCGCTTGTCCGCGCAGGCGGCCCACGGCTTCGAGCGGCACACGCGCCTCGGCGGCGATGACTTCGGCCCCGGCATGCGCGCAAAAGCGGCCCTGGCAGCGCCCCATTCCCACGCGCGAAAAGGCCTTCGCGCGATTGGCTTCCGTTGCGCCCGTCTCGCGCACCACGCGGCGCAACTCGCCCGCCGTGATGGCTTCGCAACGGCACACTACGGTCTCGTCAGGCAGCGCCGCCGCGAAATGCGCGGGCCACGGAAAGGCTTTGCGCAAGCCTTGTGCGAAGCGCGTGAAACGCGCGAGTTCAACGCGCAGTCTTGCTGTCTCCGCGCGCGCGCCACTAGATGAGCCCGCGCCCGCATCCTGCAAGGCCGCAAGCGCAGCGAGACGCCCCGCGCGCTCGGCCGCGTCGGCGCCGCGCACGCGCGCGCCGTCCCCAGCGAGATACACGCCTGCCACACTGCTGCGCCCGTCCTGATCGACTTCGGGCAGCCATTGCCGCGCAGCCGCATCGAACGCGAACGCGCAACCGGCGAGATCGGCGATTTGCGTTTCGGAGCGCAGGTGATAGCCGAGCGCGACGGCGTCGCACGCCACGCGCTGCTCGCTGCCGTTTGCGAGCTTCACGCGCACGGCGCCCACGCCGTGCTCAGGCGTGCCGTCGATGGCGAGCGGCGTGACGCCGCGATGCACCGGCACGCCCGCGCGGCGCAGCGTGCGCAGCAGCGCCATGCCCTTGCGCAACGTGGCGGGAACTTGCAGCAAATCGGGCAACGCACGCACGCGCTGGCCTGTCGTGGACGTATCGAGCACCGCGCTCACCGTCGCGCCCGCTTTCACGTACTGAGCGGCGACGAGGTAAAGCAGCGGGCCTGTGCCCATCATGACGGTGCGCGCGCCGATGGCGCAGCCCTGCGACTTCAGCGCGACCTGCGCGCCGCCCAGGCTATACGCGCCCGCCAGATGCCAGCCCGGCACCGGCATGAGCCGGTCGGTCGCGCCGCTGCAGACGATCAGCGCGTCGAAGGCCAGCTCGTGGTAGCGCGCACCGCTTGCTAGATGCACGGACTTCGGCCCGACGTTCCAGACGAGCGTGTCGGGCAGGTAGTCGATCTGCGGGCGCAGCGCGTCGAAGTCGCGGTGCAGCGACGCGGCGCGCGCGGCCTCGGTGCCGTAGAGCGTTTCGTAGCTGCGCTTGAAGCCTTCGGGCTGGCGGCGGTAGATCTGCCCGCCATCGCGCCGCCCTTCGTCCACCACGACAGGGCGCAGCCCCGCCGCGACCAGCGTCTGCGCGGCGCGCACGCCAGCGGGCCCCGCGCCGATCACGACCACCTTCAGTTCTGACCGCGCGGCCATACGCCCTCCCCGGCAAGCGCATTGCGCGTGACGATCGACATGCCCGGCGCCGCCGGCGTCGTGCAAGCGCGCAGCCGCTCGCCCTGTGCGGTCCACACCCAGCAGTCCTGGCACGCGCCCATCAGGCAGAAGCCGGCGCGCCGCCCGTCGTCGAACTCGCAGTCGCGCAGCGCGTCCTGCGTCGCGAGCAGCGCGACCATCAGCGTGTCGCCCTCGGCGGCCTGCGCCATGCGGCCGTCGATTTCGATGTCGAAGGTCGGGCGGCCCGCTTCCGCCACTCTCACGAAGCGTGCGCTCATGCGGCGGCCCTCTTTGTGGCTTGCGTGGCTTGCGCGACCTGTTCCGCCTGGGCGGTCTGCAGCCGCTGCAGTTCGGCCGTCGTGTGATGGCAAAGAATCTGTGCGCCGCCAGGCAAGCGCTTGATCGCGGGCGGCGTGACGTTGCAGGCGCCGTCGATGCGCACCGGGCAACGCGCGCGGAACGCGCACAGTTCGCGCACTTCGGCCGAGGCGCCAAGCGGCGGGAGCGCCGTGCCCGCTACAGCGCGCCGTGCATCGAGCCAGCCCGGCTGCAGGGCCGGGACCGAATCGACGAGCAGGCCCGTGTACGGGTGATAAGGCGGCGCTTCCAGCACATCGCGCTGACCCGCCTCCACGCACTGGCCGCCGTACAGCACGACGACGTCATCGCAAATCGCGCGCACCGTCGAGATATCGTGGCTGATGAACATGTACGAAACGCCTAGCTCGCGCCGCAATTCGGCAAGCAAGTCGAGAATCGCAGCGCCGACCACGGTGTCGAGCGCGGACGTCACCTCGTCGCACAGAATGAGCGCGGGCTCCGCCGCGAGCGCGCGAGCGAGGTTCACGCGCTGCTTCTGGCCGCCTGAGAGCGCGCCCGGTTGACGCTTCGCAATCGATGCAGGCAGCTTCACGAGGTCCAGCAGTTCGAGCATGCGCTTTTGCGCGCGAGCGCCGCGCAGACCGTGATAGAAGCACATGGGCCGCGCGAGGATATCGGCGATCGTGCGGCTCGGGTTCAGCGCGGTGTCGGCGTTCTGGAACACGATCTGGATACGGCGGTACTGGTCGGGCGTGCGCGCCGAAAGCGTGGCGGGCAGTGGCACGCCGTCGAGCAGCACCTCGCCGCGCGCACGCTCGACGAGCCCCGCCACCACGCGCGCGAGCGTCGTCTTGCCCGAGCCCGATTCGCCGATCACGCCGAGCGCACTGCCACGCGGAATACGCAGGCTCACGTCCTCCAGCACGCGCACGGCGGGCACCCCGTTCGCATCGACGCGGCCATAGCCCGCGATCAGGTTGCGCACTTCGAGCAGCGGCACCTCGGCAGGCGGCGGCACGGCGGGCGGACCGGGGTCGGGGTGACGGCGCGCGGCCAGCAGCGCGCGCGTGTAGTCGTCGGCGGGGGCGTCGAGCACCTGGAGCGTCGTGCCGTTCTCGCGCACCGCGCCATTGTTCAGGACGACGATACGATCGGCCATCTGCGCGACGACTGCGAGATCGTGCGACACGTACACAGCCGTCGTACCCAGCTCGCGCACGACCTTGCGGAACGCCGCGAGCACTTCGATCTGTGTGGTCACGTCGAGCGCGGTGGTGGGTTCGTCGAACACGACCACGGCGGGATCGGTGATAAGCGCCATCGCCGCCATCAGCCGCTGCAACTGGCCGCCGGAGACCTGATGCGGATAGCGCGCGCCTATCGTCTCCGGCGAAGGCAACGCGAGCGCGCGGAACAGGCTCACCGCTTTCTCGCGCGCCGCCGCAGGCGACATCAGCTTGTGCAGCAGCGCGGGCTCGGTCACCTGATCCATGATCGTGCGCGCCGGATTGAAGCCCGCCGAAGCGCTCTGCGCCACATAAGCCACGGTGCGCGCGCGCAGTGCGCGGCGGCCGCGTTCGTCGAGCGCGAGCACATCCGTGCCGCCAATCTTCACGCTGCCGCCTGCGATGGCGCAGCCCTCGCGCGCATGGCCGAGCAGCGAGAGCGCGATGGTGGTCTTGCCCGACCCCGACTCGCCGATCAGCGCGAGCACTTCGCCCTTCTTCACCGTGAAGTCGACGCCCTTGACGATCTCGACGACCGGATCGGGCGCCGCGCCCGCGACCACGCGCAGGCCCGTCACTTCGATCATGTTCATTTTCCGCCTCCATGCGCGCGGCCGCCGTGACGGCGCAGGCTGTCGATCAGCAGGTTCACGCCAACGGTCAGCGTCGCGATGGCGACGGCTGGCATCAGCACGGCGGGCGCGCCTTCCGCGAGGCCGCCAATGTTCTCGCGCACGAGCGAGCCCCAGTCCGCGTCCGGCGGCTGCACACCGAGGCCGAGGAACGAGAGGCCCGAGAGCAGCAGCACGATGAACACGAAGCGCAGGCCGAAGTCGGCGAGCATGGGGTGGATCATGTTCGGCAGCACCTCCACGCGGGCGATATAGAACAGCCCCTCTCCGCGCGCCCGGGCGACCTGCACGTATTCGAGCGTCATCAGGTTCACGGCGAGCGAGCGCGAGATGCGAAAGGCTCCCGGAATATAGGCAAGCGCCGCGACGGTGATCAGCATGGGCACCGACGAGCCGAACGCCGCGATCACGACGAGCGCGAGCACCTTGCTCGGAATGGAGATCAACGCGTCGAACAGGCGGCTCAGCACCTCGTCGATCCAGCGCGGCGCGACAGCCGCAAGCAGTCCGAAGAACGTACCGATGCCGCTTGCGAGCAGCGTGGCGGCGAGCGCGAGGCCCACGGTGTACTGCGTGCCGTAGAGCACGCGGCTCAGCATGTCGCGGCCAAGGAAATCGGTGCCGAGCAAATGCGCCGCGCTATACGAGCCAAAGATCTCCGTGGAGGTGATGGCGCCGCCCTTGTATGGCGCGACGAGCGGCCCGATGAAGGCCACGCCGAGCCAGAACACGACAATGGCAAGTCCGATCAGGCCGAGCACCGAGAGGCGCCCGACGATACGGCGCAGCGGCGAGCGCGGCGGCGTGGGAACATCGCTCTGTACGTCCTTGGCGACCTCGGCGGCGCGCTCCTCGCTCTCGCTCGACGCGTAGAGCACGGTCGCGGCATGGGATGTGGCGGGTCGGTTCATCGTTGACGCAGCCTCGGGTTGGATACGATTTGACACAGGTCCGCGATCAGCACGAGCACCAGATACGCGGCGCAGAACACCATCACGCAGCCCTGCACGAGCGGCAGGTCGCGGTTCGTCACGGCGTCGACCATCAGGCTCGCGAGGCCCGGATAGTTGAAGATCGACTCCACGATCACCACGCCGCCAAAGAGATACGAGAGGCTCAGCGCGACCGCATTGGCGATCGGGCCAATCGTGTTCGGCAGCACATGGCGCAGCACGATGCGCGCGGGCGAGGCGCCCTTCAGGCGGGCCATTTCCACGTACGGCGCCCCCAACTGGTCGAGCACGGCGGCGCGCGTCATGCGCGCCATCTGCGCGACGATCACGCAGCACAGCGTCATGACGGGCATGGCGTAGATGCGCAGGAGCGTGCCGAACGAGTCCACCTCGGAGAGGTACGCGAGCGCAGGCAGCCAGCGCAGCTTCACCGCGAAGATCAGCACCGCGATAGTGGCGACGAGAAATTCGGGCACCGCCACGGCGGAAAGCGTGAGCACGTTGAGTGCGCGATCGAGCAGCGAGCCGCGAAACACGGCGGAAAAGATGCCGATGGCGAGCGCGAGCGGCACGGAAACCAGCGTAGTGAGCCCCGCCAGCACGAGCGAATTCGGCAGGCGCGTGGCGATCAGCTCGCTCACCGGCTGGTTGTTCGACACCGATGTGCCGAAGTTGCCGGTCACGGCCTGCAAAAGCCAGTGGACATAACGCGTGAGCGCGGGCTGATCGAGGCCGAACTGGTGACGCAGCGCGGCCACCTGCTCGGGCGTGGCCGCCTGGCCGAGGGCCTGCTGCGCGGCGTCGCCGGGCAAGAGGCCCGTGAGGCCGAACACGATTGCCGAGACGATCAGCAACGTGAGCAGCGCGAGACCGAGACGCGCGGCAATGAGACGTTGCGCGTGAGCTTTCATCGGATGTCGCCTCCCTGAGCATCATGAAGCGGGAAATCGGTGGCCGGGCGGGCGCCCGGCCGCAACCATCACGTCGGCAACTACGCTTCGAGCCAGACGTTCTCGGCGAACTTGAAGCCCATGAGGCCCGCAATCGGAATCGAGCCAAGGCCCTTGAGCTTCGTCGTATGCGCGTCGAGCGAGCTCAGGAACATCGGAATGCCGATGCCGCCGTCGCTATGCACGAGCACCTGCATGTCGCCGTAGATCTTCTTGCGCTTGGCGTCGTCGGGCTCGCCGCGCGCCGCCAGCAGCATCTGGTCGAACTTCGGGTCCTTCCAGTTCGCCTCGTTCCACGGTGCGTCCGACTTGAAGAACTGCGTGAAGATCACGTCGGCGCTCGGGCGCGCGTTGATGTTGCCGAAGGTCAGCGGGTGCTTCATCCAGTGGTTCGACCAGTAGCCGTCGCTCGGCGTGCGCACCACCTGGAGGTTCAGGCCCGCCTGCGGCGCGACCTGCTGCAGCAGCATCGCCATTTCGACGGAGCCGTCCGCAGCCGGAGAGGCATAGATCTGCAACGGCGTGTTGCCGAGCTTCGCCTTCTGGAAATAGAACTTCGCCTTCTGCGGATCGAACGCGCGCTCCGGCAGGCCTGCGAAGTAGTACTTGTTGGTCGGATCGATCGGCTGGTCGTTGCCGATCGCGCCGTAGCCGAGGAACACGGCGTTGCGGATCTGCTCGCGGTCGAACAGGTGCATCATGCCGCGGCGGAAGTCCGCGTTGCCCGTGATGCCGCCTTCGTCGCGCATGATGAGGTCGGTGTACTGGCCCGTCTTCGTTTCCTTCACCGCGAAGCCCGGCGTGCCCTTGATTCGCGAGGTCGAACGCGGGCTCACCTGATTGATGAGCTGCACGTCACCCGAAAGCAGCGCGTTCACGCGCGCCGATTCGTCGCCGATACCGACCAGTTCGATCTCGTCCAGATGCGGCAGGCCCGGCTTCCAGTAGCGCTCGTTGCGCACGACCACCGTGCGCACGCCCGGCGAGAACTCCTTGAGCTTGAACGGCCCGGTGCCCACGGCCGTCTTGAAGTCGTTGGTACCGTCCTTGATGATCATGAAGTGCGAGTCGGCGAGGATCACGGGCAGGTCGGCGTTCGCCCCCGTGAGCGTAATCGTCACTTCGTTCGGGCCCGTGGCCTTCACGTCCTGGAACTGGTCGGCGAGCGTCTTGACCTTCGAGGCCACGGCGGGGTCCTTGTGGCGCATGAGCGAGTAGACCACGTCGGCGGGCGCGAGCGTTTTGCCGTCGTGGAACTGCACGCCGCTGCGCAGCTTCACGACCCACACCGTCGCGTCCTTCGTTTCGAGCGATTGCGCGAGCGCCATCTGCGCGCCGAGATGCGAGTCGTACTCGGTCAGCCCGTTGTACACCATGTAGGCGCGCACATAGTCGGTGGACACCGACTCCTTCGCGGGATCGAGCGTGTCGGACGCGGACGCCGACTGCGTCGCCACGCGAATCTTGCCGCCCTGCTTCGGCTTTTCCTGCGCGAGAGCCGCACCGCTCGCGGTGAGCAGGCCCGCGCCCGTCATCGACACCATGCCCCCCGCGACCATGGCGCGAAGGAGGTCGCGGCGCGTGGCGCCGCGCTTCGTCAATTCCTCGAGCCGCACGCCGGGGTGTGCAATGTCTTCAAGCGATTTGTCGATGCTCATGAAACTTCTCCGCGTCTGATGTGGGGGACCGCAGCTCGTATCGAGGCTGTGTTTTATGGAAAAGGCAGTGGAAAAGCAGGGTCAGTAAAAAGCGTCTTTGATCTGGTAGTACGCGCCGACGAGCGGCAAAAACCACGGCTTGCCCGTGTGCCCCGGAATGGCGGGCCAAGCGAAATCGCGCCACGGGTTCGCCGCTGTGTTGCCGCTCATCACCTCGGCCATCACCTGGCCCATGTGTGTCGACATCTGCGTGCCGTGGCCGCTGTAGCCCATCGAGAACCACATGCCGTCGTGCTGGCCCGCGCGTGGCAAGCGGTCCGCGGTGATATCGACGAGGCCGCCCCAGCAGTAATCGATACGTACGTTCGCGAGCGCCGGGAAGAGTTGCGCGAGCGTGTGCTGGAGGATGCGGCCGCTCTTCGCATCGGAGGGCTGCTCCGACGCCGTGAAGCGCGCCCGCCCGCCGAACAGCAGCCGCGAGTCCGGCGTCACGCGGAAATAGTTGTGCATGAGGCGGCTCGTCGTGTACGAGCGGCGGTTCGGCAAAAGCCGCGCGAGTTGCCCGGGCGGCAGCGGTTGCGTCACGACGATGAACGAACCAACCGGCGCAAGACGCCGCCGATACCACGCGAACGGGCCGTGCCGCGAAGGGCCCGTCGCGATCAAGACCTGTTGCGCGCGCAACGTTCCACGTGTCGACTCCACGCGATAGCCGCCGCCCTCCTTCGCAATGGACGTCACGGCAGCGTGCTCATAAAGCCGCGCGCCGCGCCGCACGGCGGCGTTCGCAAGCCCTACCGCAAAACGGCCCATGTGCATCTGGCCGCCATGCTTGTGCAGCAGACCGCCATAGAAGCTGTCCGACTCCACCTCGCTGCGAATCTGTTCGCGGCCGATGATCTCGACATCCGGATCGACCTCACGGCGGATCAGTTCGGCCGTCCGTTCGAGGTGTTCGAGGTGATGCGGCTTCGACGCGAGCTTGAGCTTGCCCGATGCGAGGTAGTCACACTCGATGCCCTCTTCGCGGATCAGCCGCTCCACCGTATCGACGGCAGCCGCATAGGCGCGGTAGCAACCCTGCGCGCGCTCGACGCCCAGTTGAGCGCGCAGCGCCGCATAGTCCTGCGCCACGCCCGTGTTGCACTGACCGCCGTTGCGCCCGGACGCTCCGCCGCCCATGCGGCCCGCGTCCAGCACCGCGACGCTCGCGCCGCGGCGGCCAAACGCGAGCGCGGCGGATAGCCCCGTGAAGCCGCCGCCGACCACGGCAACGTCCACGCGGCCCTCCACCGGTCCCTCGCTTGCGAGCAGACCGCCAGGGGCGGTATCGAGCCAGTAGGAGTCGAGCTTCATCGGGCGGCCTCGGCTAATTCGTCTCTCACAGACCCAGTTGCGAAGCGAGTTCGCCAATCGTCTCGACTTCGTAGTACTCGTAGTACGGCGTGCCCGGCTCGTGGCCGCGCTTCACGAACGCCTTGTGCTTGATGCCCATGTCGTGCGCCGTCATGAGGTCGTAGCGCAGGCTCGACGACACGTGCAGCACGTCGCCGGGGTTGCAGTTCAACTGGTCGAACATGTACTCGAAGCCCTGCATGCGCGGCTTGTACGACTGCGCCTGCTGCGCCGTGAATACGCGGTGGAACGGCGCGCCGAGCTTGTCGACGTTGCTCTGGATCTGGTCGTCCGAAGCGTTCGAGAGAATCACGAGCTTGTACTTCTTCGCGAGGCGCGAGAGGCCTTCCGGCACGTCCGGGTGCGGGCCCCAGGTCGGCACGGCGGTGTAGAACTTTTCGGCTTCGGATTCGATGAACTCGACGTTCATGCGCTTGCAGGCGCGGCGCACCGAATCGACGACCACGTCGCGGTACGGCTTCCATGCGCCGAGCACCTCGTCGCGGCGATAGCCGGCGAAGAACGCGACGAACTTCTCGAGATCGGCGCCCTTGAGGCGGTCGCCGTACATCTCGCGCGCCATGTCGGCCATGCGGAACTTCGTCAGCGTGCCGTAGCAGTCGAACGTGATGTACTTCGGCTCGAAATCGATCATGATGACAATCCTTTCGTGTGATGAACCCGTTTGGGGCTCAGTGGCGAATACAGGAAGAAGTGCGTCCCTGTGGAAAATTTAAACAGCGCAAAATTTGGGGTTGGCGTCGAATCGTGGGGCCTGCACGGTATAAACCACGCGTTTGCAGGGGCCGGCGCAGCAGATTCTGCGGTGGCGCCATTTCGCGCGTAATAGCCGCATGACCGTGCGTTTTCCTGCGTGATTCGTCGGCGTGGCAGTCGGCATGTCGTCAGCTCCGCGTATCGATCAGCACGCTCTTGAACCGCAGGTGCGCTTCATAGCCCTGGCGGCCGAGATCCTTGCCCATGCCCGAGCGCTTGTAGCCGCCCGTCGGGATCATGAAGTCGCTGCTGCGCCCGTAGCGGTTCACCCACACGGTGCCCGCCTCCAGTGCGCGCACGAGGCGCAGCGCACGGCCAATGTCCGCGGTGTGCACGCCGGCGGCAAGGCCGTAGTCGGGATGCGAGGCGAGCGCGAGCGCTTCTTCCTCCGTGTCGAAGGTCTGCACCGTGAGCACGGGGCCGAAGATCTCGGCGCGCACCGCCTCGGTTTGCGGGGTCACACCGGTGAGGATGGTGGGCAGATAGAACGCGCCCGGCACAGGCGCGTCGGCGCGGCGGCCGCCGCAATACAGCGTGGCGCCTTCGGCCACGCTGCGCTCGACGATGGCTTCGATGCGCGCGGCCTGCGCCTCTGAAACGATGGGCGGCAGCGTCGTGCCCGCAGCCCACGTCGCGCCCGCGCGCAGCGTTGCGAAGGCCTGCTCGATGCGCGACACGAGTTTGTCGGCAATGCCGCGCTCGACCAGCAGCCGCGAACCGGCCACGCACACCTGCCCGGCATTGCCCGCAATCGCGCCGGCAATGCGGCGCGCGACCTCGTCGAGCCTCGGTGCATCGGCAAACACGAGTTGCGGACTCTTGCCGCCCAGTTCCAGCGTGACCGGCTTCGTGCCGCTTTGTGCGCACGCCGCCATGATCGCGGCGCCCGCGCGCGTCGAGCCCGTGAACGTCACCTTCGCGACGCCCGGATGACGCACGAGGGCGTCGCCGGTCGTCGCGCCGTCGCCTTGCACGACGTTGAAAATGCCCGGCGGAATGCCCGCTTCGATCGCGAGTTCGGCCAGACGCAGCACGGAGAACGGCGTCATTTCCGAGGGCTTGAGCACCACGGCATTGCCTGCTGCGAGCGCCGGGCCGATTTTCCACGACGCCATGACGAGCGGGAAATTCCACGGCGCGATCGCGCCGACCACGCCGTAGGGCTCGGCGATCGTCATGCCCAGATGGTCGTGATCGGTGGCCACGACCTCGCCGCCGACCTTGTCGGCGAACTCGGCGTAGAAGCGAATGCCTTCCGCCGTGAACGGCACGTCCCAGGCGCACACGTCGCGCACGGGGCGCGTCGAGCCGAGCGCTTCGAGCGGCGCGAGCGTGGCGGCGTCGGCGGCGATCAGGTCGGCGAAGCGGCGCAGGATGCGAGCGCGTTCGCGCGGCGCCATGCGCGCCCAGCCGCTCTCGCGAAACGCGCGCGTGGCGTTCTCGACGGCGCGGTCCACGAGTTGCGCATCGCCTAGCGGCACCGAGGCATAGAGCACGCCGTCCGACGGCCGCGCGACGCCGATGCGATCCGCGCGCTCCACGACCCGCTCGCCGCCAATGAAATGGCCGGCTGTTGCGGCCACGGCGGCAGCGACTGCGGCGGGCTCGAACTGGTCCATGACTGGGTTCCCTCGACTTGGTCTCGATGGGAAATATCGTAGGTCCACTGCCGCCGCATATTTCGCCGACAAAAAGGCGCAATCAGCAGAATCGACGCGTTATTGACCGTCCAACCCCGCGTTTTGCATTGCATCACGAGCGAGGCCGGGCGCGCGCCCAGAACAGGAAGATCGTCCTAGTCAGCCTCAGCGGGCAATGCGATAGTCACGGAACGCGTATACAGAATCTGGAGGCCGGCGTGTCCGACCCAAACCCGAACAGCGTCATCACCTACCGTGCCTTTACGGCCGACGATCTGGCCGCCGCGCATGCGTTGTCGACAGCAGTGCGCTGGCGGCACCGCCCCGAAGACTGGCGTTTCGCCGCGCGCATCGGCGAAGGCATCGTGGCCGTGGACGAAAGCGGCGCGCTCGTCGGCACGGCTTTCTCGTGGCTGTTCGGTCCTAACGCGGCAACGCTCGGCATGCTGATCGTGAAGCCGAGTCATCAGCGCCGCGGCATTGGGCGGGCCATGATCGAGCACTGGATGCAGGCGCTCGCTTCGCGCACGCTGCTGCTCCACGCGAGCGACACGGGCTGGCCGCTCGTCGAAAGGCTCGGCTTTACACGCATTGGCCGCATTCACCAACACCAGGGCGCGGCGTTCCAGCCGCCGCTCGTCTCCCTGCCCGCGGGCGAACGGCTGCGCCCGATCGGCGCGAGCGACCGGCCACGCCTGGTCGAACTGGCCACGCGCGCAAGCGGCCTGGATCGCTCCGATATGCTGCCCAAACTGCTCGATCAGGCAAGCGGCATCGCGCTCGACCGCGACGGCGAACTGATCGGCTTCGCGCTCTTTCGCCGCTTTGGCGACGGCCACGTGATCGGCCCCGTGATCGCCCCCGATTCACCGGACGCCTGCCGCGCCAAGGCGCTGATCAGCCACTGGCTCGCCTCCAACGCGGGCATGTTCGTGCGTATCGATACGCCTGTCGATCTCGGTCTCTCGGATTGGCTCGAAGGCGTGGGGTTGCCGCTCGTGGATCACATCGAGAAAACGGAGCGTGGTGAGCCGTTGCGCGTCGATGCGCAGTTCAAGCAGTTTGCGATCACGAGCCAGGCGGTGTGGTGAGGGCGCTCGACGGCGCGCTACCACCCGGGCAGCGAACGGACTACCATTGAAGTCTCGTCTCGAGGGTGACGGCTATGGCTACCTATGGTGTCGACGGTGTACGCATCAGTTCCTCAACGGACCGGGTAACCCACGTGCGCTGGGCGCTAATCGACCCCCAGACGCACGATTGGCTTTCGACACCCACCATCTCCGAGGTGGGGACCATCACGAACGACATCCGCTTGGGCGCCGTGGTGTATTCGGTATTTACGCTGGGCGGCATGCGCTTTCTTGGTCCGAAGATCAAGCCGGTGCCGCATCCCAACGGGATCGATGGCATCGATCTGGAAGTGCCGGACGGCAACGTCGAAAAGTCCATCGACGATCTACCGCGCATCTAGCGGTTCGTCGTTGACCCTGCCGATTCCCGAAAAGCTGCCAAAAAGTTGCCGAAAAGCGCGATGCGCGCGGCCATGCGCGCATCTGCCACCTGTCGTCAACCCTGCCCCGGCTGAGCAAATCATTCGGCATGCCGATTATTTGCCGCGGCAATCGGCGACTATTGCGAAGTTGTGAGCTTGAGGTTCGGACGCAGGTCGTGCGTGACCGCTTCACGTTGCCCTTTGCGCTGGTCCGACACCTGTTCGATGCCCGTCTTCAGCACCTCTTCGCAAAACGCAATTCGCGTGCGGTAGTACTCGGCCTGCAATTGCGCATCGAGAACCCGCTGTTCAGCCTGGAACAGCGCCATACGCAATTCACCCAGCGCGCGTTGAGCCTGCTTCTCCGGCGTTGCGGCATTGTGGGCAATCAAGTTTGAAAGCCAATGCAACATGGATAAGCCCCCCTGTCTTCGATTTCACGCGTCAAGTTTGATAACTGCCCGAACCGTCGCTGAGAAAAGACTATCAGAGGCGAAGAAAACCAGTGTGTGCACAAACGAACGTGTTGTATAAACGATGCAAAACAGCCGTAGCGCGACTCACTTTCGTCACACGTTTTCTTCATGCGCTTTCTTCACAAATAGGGAGCGATGTATATCCGTGCCAGGTCAGTCATGACTCACCGCGTTCGCACACTCGCGTTTTGCATAGCGCTCGCGTTATTGGGTCCCGACGCGTGTCTGGCGGACCAGGTGAAAGTCATGATGTCGGGCTGGTTTGCGCCAGCGTATCGCGAGTTGGGCCCGCTATTCGAGGACGAGACCGGCAATACATTGCTCACGGTATGGGGGGCCGCGGCAGGCACGGCCTTGACTGCCATTCCCGTGCGGTTTGCGCGTGGCGAATGGGCCGACGTGCTGATCGTGGTCAGCTACGCGCTCGACGATCAAATTCACGCGGGTAATGTCGTGCCCGGCAGCAGGGTGGACTTCGCGCGCTCGCCAATCGGCATGGTGGTGCGTGAAGGTGCGCCGAAACCGGACATCAGTTCTGTCGACGCTTTGCGCCGCACGTTGCTTGAGGCGAAGTCGATTGTTTATCCGCAAAGCGCGAGTGGCGTGTATATCGCCAACGAACTGTTTTCGCGTCTGGGCATTGAAGGGCGTGTGAAAAGCAAGAGCCGCATGGTGCCCGCCGAACGGGTCGCCACTGTCGTTGCGAGCGGCGGCGCGGAGATCGGCTTGCAGCAGGTCGTGGAGCTGTTGCCGGTGAAGGGCGTGACGGTGGTCGGCAGTTTGCCCGCGGAATTGCAGAGTTATGTGGTGTACTCCGGGGGCATCGCCGCCACGGCAAAGAATCCGGCCGGCGCAGAGGCGCTGATCCGCTTTCTGTCTTCGCCGGATGCAGCGCCCGCGATTATGCGCAGCGGGCTCGAACCGATCACGGCGCCGCAGCCGTTGCCGGTGCTGCCGCCGCAACCGCAACCGCAAATGCAACCACAGCCGCAAGCGCAGCCACTGCCGAACTGAGCAAAAGCCGCAGTGCTGCCGTAGAGCCATCAGCCATCGTTGGCGGCTAGCTCGCCGCCATCCCTTTTTCCGCCAGTTCCTTTTTCGCGCTCTCGTTCTTGGTCAAGTGCGTGAGGCCCATGCCACGCAAAACGTTCGGCGCTTTGGTGTACTGGATATTGTCATAGCCCACGATCTCGATGCGATTGCCCCAAGGGTCGCGAAAATCCAGAAACGGACCGTCGAGCAGCTTGACGCCCGCAGCCTTCAGGGCGGCGCGCGCCGCCTCCTTGTCATCGACAACGAGGCCTATATGGCGGCCGTCGTCGGCGGGCTGTTTGCGCCCCGCCTGCAACGCGATGAATTGATCGCCGAGATCGATGAAGGCCATCGTCCTGCTCTTGCCGCGCAACTGAAAGTCGAAGATGCGGCCATAGAAAGCCAGCGCTTGCTCGATATCGCCAACTTCCAGCGCGACGTGATTGAAACCGATCGCGCGTGGCCTGGTGGTTGTGGTGTCAACCATTTCGTCCTCCTCCTGCAACCCGTGCATTGCGTTCACAAACTCGCCCGGCACTCGCTTTCCGGCGAGACACCTCAAGTATGGGGATTGAAGTCGCCTGACACTAGCCTGTCAAACAGGATTTGTTCCATCCATTTCTGGACAAATATCGCGGCCGATCCGGCACGTGTGCCAAGCGTAGCCTATGATGGTTCGTGCGCATTGAGTCGGCAAACCATGAGGACACCATGGACAGGACAGAGCGGACCATCAAGTGGCGCAGTTTGCCAAATGTAAGCAGCGGCGTGATTGAGCCGCGTAATCCATTGCCCGCAGTCTGTGACGTGTCGGTTACGAACGTCTGCAACGCCGCATGCGACTTCTGCGGCTTTTCGCGCGAGAAGAAGTTAGCCGGTCCGCGCCGCTATATCGATCCTGACGCATTCGCGCGCGCCATGCCCATGCTGCGCAAACGCAAGATTCGCTACATGACGCTGCAAGGCGGTGAGCCGCTGGTTCACCCGCAAATCGAATCGCTCGTAGCGTCGGCCACGCAAGCCGGCATCCAGTGCGGCGTGATTACGAACGGCTGGTTCCTCCCTCGCCACATCAAACAACTGGCTGCCGCGGGCCTCAAGCGTCTCCTGATATCGATCGATAGCGCGGACATGCGCGAGCACGAGCGCAATCGCGGCCTGCCAGGCCTCGAAGGCCGCATCTGCGAGGGCATCGCTCAAGCCCATGCATTCGGCATTCCGGTCTGTGCGACGGTTACGGTAAGCCATCTGGTTCATTACGAATTGCTTCCCGAGACGCTCGAGCGGCTGGGTTTCGATTCCGTGGTCTTTTCCTATCCACGGCGTGACGCATTCGGTTCCACATCGCTCGTGTACGACGAAAATTCGAAGCTCGTCGACCTCAGCCGCGACGAGCTACTCGACGCATTGAGTGCAATCGAGCGCCTCAAAAAGCACTTTCGCGTGATGGACCCGAGCGCCGCGCTGAACGAGGTTGCGCGGTTCGTTCGCGGCGAACAGCAACTCATTCCGTGTATTGCCGGCAGCAAGTATTTTTATATCGACTGGAATCTCGACGTGTGGCGTTGCGAGCCGTGGCATGAGCCCATGGGCTCGGTCTTCGACCTCGACCGCCTGCCCGATCAGCGGGAGCCCTGCAATGCCTGCATGATGGGGTGCTACCGGCATGCCAGCGTCCTGATGCACGGTGCGATGGGTGTAACTGAGTCCGTATATGCGCTGGGCAGGGGCGAGCTTCGCACTGCTGTCAGCTTGTTGTTTCAGCGCGGCGTTGCGTATTCGCTGTGGGCGCTGGCCACTGAAGAACTGCCTCGAACCGCGCTTGCCGCATTGGCAGGAAGGACAGGCCCACGGCGGTCCTCGCCGCAAAGCGCATGAATGAAAGTTACGGGCAGGCCATCGTCATTGTGAATGGCCCGCCGTTCGCCGCTGGGGCGCTCACTGCTTGCGCTTAAACGCTCAACGCAGACAGTCGCTCGACAATCTCATCGAACGAAGGCCGCATCTCGACCTGCTCTGCGAAACAGTCGGCGATTAGCGCATCGAACCCGGCGGCATGCTCATGCGCTTCGCCGGCCAAACGTTGCGCGAGTTCTTCGAGCAGGCAGCCGAACGCCCGCACCTCGATACGTTCGAGTGCCTGCGCCTGCGCGCGATCGTCGATATCGTGCAGCGACGCCGCGCCGAAGTCGCCGAGCAATACGTGCCCCGCACCGTCGTGCAGGATGTTGTGCGCATAGAGATCGCCATGCATGATCCCGCGCCCATGCAAATGCCGCGCCGCCGAAGCAATGCCGCGCGCGATCTGCGACGCCACCGGCCTGTCGAACAGGACATCGGGCGCGTAGATGTCGCGCGTACATGAGTCGAGGCTCGGAGGCCCGGCGAGATTGGCGAACGACGGATGGATCAGCTCCATCACGAGGCCATGCTCGCCCAACGGATGTCCCGTGGCCTTGCCGAGGACCGGAATGAGGTTCGGGTGTGAGCCTGCTTGCAGGCACGCGGCCATTTCCAGTTCCGGCAAACCGTCGCTTGTCACCGCGCCCTTGAACAGCTTGACGGCGACCGCTTCCACCGGATGCCCGTCGCGCAGAAGACGCGTCGCGCGATGCGTCACGCCCGATGCCCCCTCGCCAAGCGTTTGTCCGAGTGCGAGCGTATGCCAGTCGATATCGGGCACCGGTGAGTCCGCGAGCGCCACCTGCTCGCGCATGGTATTGAGCGGATTGCCCGCGTAGGCGAGCCACGCGAGGCGCGGCAGGCGCAACAGCCAGTCGGGCAAGGCGTCGAGCCGGTTCGCCGCGACCCGCAGCAGTTCGAGGCGGCTGCAAGCGGCCATCGTCTCGGGCAGCGCGCGCAGCCGGTTGCCGGCGAGCATCAGCTTCTGCAGATTCGGACGTTCGCCGATTTCGGGCGGCAATGCATCGACCTCGTTATCGGTCAGGATCAGCCAACGCAATTGCGGCGGCAGCGCACTGCCTGAAACGCGGCGGATGCGGTTCGCCTTGAAGCCGACCATGCTCAGCGACTCGCACTCGCCAAGTACGGGCGGCAACTCGGTGAACGGGTTATTCGAGGCGAACAGAATGCGCAGATGCCGCAGCCTCGCCAGGTCGTGCGGCAGCGACGTGAGCGCGTTGCCCGAGAGGTCGAGCACCTCCAGGGTGTCGGCGAGATCGAAGATCTCGCGCGGAAATTCGGTCAACCCGCAGGCGAGCTTGAGCTGTCGCGCGCCGGCGAGTTGACCGTCACGCAGTTGTTCGAGGGTAGCGGTCTTCACGCGTGGATTGAATGGGAAATGGCAAGGAAATCGCGAATGCCGGTGCTCATCGTGCGCATGGCGCTCAGGGCAGCGGCGAATATCGCAATTCTAGCGGGTCGCGTGCTGTGACCGCATTTTGCCTCGCAAGCTTCAGGAATGCGCCTGGCTGCTTGCGGCGGCTTGCTCATGCACGCTCGTCGCTGACCAGCCGCCGCCCAGCACCTTGTACAGCGTGACCTGATTCGACAGCTTCGCCAGCTCGTCGGTCACCAGTTGCTCCTGCGCCGTGTAGAGCGTGCGTTGCGCGGTCAGCAAGGTCAGGAAGCTGTCGGTCCCGGCCTTGTAGCGCGCCTGCGCGAGATCGTAGTAATCCTGCGCCGCTTTCACGTACTCGCGGTCCGCCGCGACCTGATCGACATAGGTCGCGCGCCCCGCCAGTGCGTTCGATACTTCCTTGAACGCGGTCTGGATCGCCTTTTCGTAGTCGGCTACGTCGATATCCTTCTCGATCTTCGCAACGTCGAGCGACGCCTTGTTGCTGCCGTAATCGAAGATCGGCATCGTGATCGTCGGCGCGAACGACCATGCGCCCGTGCTCGCCTTGAACAGCTGCGAGAGGCTCGTGCTGGCGGTGCCGGCGCTCGCAGTCAGCTCGATCTTGGGAAAGAACGCCGCACGCGCGGCGCCGATATTGGCGTTCGCGGCCTTCAGCGTATGCTCGGCCTCGATGATATCGGGCCGGCGCGCAAGCAAGTCGGACGGAATGCCCGCATCGACGTCGGCGAACATGGCGTCGCTATCCAGCAGCGTGGGCCCCGTGCCAAAGTCATCCGGCAACGGGCAGCCAATTTCGGCGATCAGATTGTTGCGGTCCTGCGCGACCGCGCGCGTGTACGAGGCTACGCTCGCACGCACGCTCGCAAGCGACGTTTGCGCCTCACGCACGTCCTGAAGCGACGCACTGCCGATCTTCATCATGCTCACCGTGAGATCGTAGGTGCTCTGGTTAGCCGTGGCGGTGTCGGTCGAGACTTTCAGCAAGGTCTCGTCGGAGAGCAATTGCAGGTAGTCGGTCGCAACATCTGCCACGAGCGAAAGCTGCGTGCTCGTGCGCGAGGCCTGCGTCGACAGATAGTTTTCGAGCGCCTGGCGCTTCAGGCTTCGAATGCGCCCGAAGAAGTCGATTTCCCACGACGTCGTGCCGACCGAAACGGTATTCGAGTGGCTTACCGCGCCATCGGTACGCGTATTCGTGACCGAGCCGCCGGCGTCGATCGTCGGCGCCAGTTCCGCGCGCGTGATGCGGTACTGCGCCTCGTACTCGGCCACCTGCAGCGCCGCGACGCGCAGGTCGCGGTTGTGATCGAGCGCGAGCGCGATCAACTCCTGCAGTTTCGGGTCCTTGAAGTAATCGCGCCAGCCGACGTCAGCGGCGTTCGGCGCCGTGGACGATGCGGGCGCCGCAGCCGCCGATGCGCCCGCATCGTACGCGGCGCCCGTTGGCCACGCGGTAGCGACCGGCGCCGCGGGACGCTGATAAACCGGGTCGAGAGAACACGCGCTCAATACTGCCGCGCAGAGCACCGATAAAAGCTTCAATTTCATTCATGATCCTTTGCGGCCGGCGCGGCTTCGCCATGTTCCTTGAACAGCTTGCGCACCACAATGAAGAACACGGGCACGAAGAAGATGGCGAGCGCAGTCGCCGCGATCATGCCTCCGGCCACGCCGGTTCCGATCGCATGGCGCGCGGCCGAGCCCGCACCGGTGCTAATCACGAGCGGCAGCACGCCGAACACGAAGGCGAGCGACGTCATGAGAATCGGCCGCAAACGCTGATGCGCCGCTTCGAGCGTGGCCTCGACGAGCCCGCGGCCCTGCGCCTGCAGGTCCTTCGCGAATTCGACGATCAGGATCGCGTTCTTCGTGGCCAGACCGATTGTCGTCAGCAGACCAACCTTGAAATACACGTCGTTCGACAGGCCACGCATATGCGCGCCCAGCAGCGCGCCCAGCACGCCGATCGGCACCACGAGAATGACCGCGAGCGGCACCGACCAGCTTTCGTACAGCCCCGCGAGGCAGAGAAACACCACGATCAGGGAAATGGCGTACAGGTACGCGGCCTGGGAACCCGCGAGCACTTCCTGATACGACTGCCCCGTCCACTCGATACCGAATCCGGCGGGCAGCTGCTTCGCGAGATTTTCGACGGCGGCCATTGCCTGGCCCGTGCTCACGCCGGGTGCCGGCTGGGCGCTCATTTGCATCGCCAGTTCGCGGTTGTAGCGTTCGATCTGCGGCGGCCCGAACGTCCAGCGCGTGGTGGCGAACGCGGAGAACGGCACCATCTGGCCGTCATAGCCCGAAGTCGTCGTCGATGACGTCGATGTCGAAATCGAAGATGAGCTCGACGACGAACTTGAGGATGACGAAGTACTCGACGACGAATCCGCGCGCACGTACCACTGCCCGATGTCGTCCGGCATCATGCGGTACGGCGCGTCAGCCTGCACGTAGACCTTCTGGATACGCCCGGTATCGATGTAGTTATTCACGTATGCCGAACCGAACGCCGTGGAAATCGTCGTGTCGACATCGGCGATCGACAGCCCGAGTGCACTCGCCTTCTCGCGGTCGATATCGACGTAAAGCTGCGGCGTATCTTCGAGACCCGCCGGACGCGTCATCGCAAGCGAAGGATCCTTGGCAGCCAGCGCGAGGAACTGGTTGCGCGCTTTCAGCAGCTTGTCGTGTCCCTGGCCCGCGCGGTCCTCGATTTCGAAGTCGAGCCCGCTCTGCGTGCCGAGGCCATGAATCGCAGGCTCGTTCATCACGAAGATTTGCGCGTCGCGATTGCTCGCAAAGGCGGCGTTCGCGCGGCTGATCACCGCTTGGGCGCTATCGTTCGAACCGCGCTGGCTCCAGTCCTTCAACTGCACGAATGCGAGCGCGTTGTTCTGCCCTTGCCCGTTGAAGCTGAATCCGTTCACGGCCATCACGTGCGTCACCGCGGGCTGCTTGAGGAAATACTGCTCGACTTGCGCCACGGTCTTCAGCGTCTTCGAAGTCGGCGTGCCGACCGGCGCCGAAATGGACACCATGACCGAGCCCTGGTCCTCTTCCGGCAGATACGACGAAGGCAGCGTCACGTACAGAATGCCGACCACGCCCGCAATGAGCGCGTAGCCAAGCATCCAGCGCGCGGGTTTCGCCACCACGCGCGCCAGCGTGGCGCTGTAGCGCGCATTGCTCTTCGTGAAGAGGCGGTTGAACGCGCCGAGCAAACCGCGGCTTTGCGCGTGCTCGAGCGCCGACGGGCTCAGCAAGCTCGCGCACAACGCGGGCGTGAGCGTCATGGCGAGCAGCACCGAGAGCACCATCGCCGACACGATCGTGACCGAAAACTGGCGATAGATCGCCCCAGTGGAGCCGGAGAAGAACGCCATGGGGATGAACACGGCGGTCAGCACGGTCGTCACGCCCACGAGCGCGCCGGTGATCTGGCTCATCGCCTTCTTCGTTGCCGTCTTCGCGTCGAGCTTTTCCTCGGCCATGATCCGCTCGACGTTCTCGACGACGACAATCGCGTCGTCCACGAGCAAGCCGATCGCGAGCACCATGGCGAACATCGAAAGCACGTTGATCGAGAAGCCGATCGCCGACATCACGCCCAGTGTGCCGAGCAGCGCGACCGGCACGACGATGGTCGGAATCAGCGTCGCGCGCAGGTTCTGCAGAAACAGGTACATCACGAGGAACACGAGGATCACCGCTTCGAAAAGCGTCTTCATGACCTCCTCGATCGAGATCTTCACGAACGGCGTGGAGTCGTACGGATACGCAATGGCCACATCCTTGGGCAACTGCGGCTGCAGTTCCACGAGCTTGGCGCGCACGGCCTTGGCAACGGCCATGGCGTTCGCGCCGGTCGACAGCTTTACGGCCAGCGCGGCCGCCGGCTTGCCGTCGAGCCGCGACGACGTATCGTACGAGTCGCCGCCCACCTCGACGCGCGCGACGTCCTTGAGCAGGACCTTCGAGCCGTCGCTATTTACGCGCAGGAGAATGCCGCCGAACTGGTCGGCAGTCGTCATCAGGCTCGACGCGGAGATCGTCGCGTTGATCGCCTGGGAGTTCGTAGCAGGCGCCCCGCCGAGTTCGCCGACGGAAAGCTGCACGTTCTGGTTGGTGACGGCGGTCGTCACATCGGAGGCGGTCACGCCGAAGCTGCGCATCTTCACGGGATCGAGCCAGATGCGCATGGCGTGCTGCGCGCCGAACAGCGTGACGTCGCCCACGCCGTTGATCTGCGTGAGCGGGTCCTCGATCTGCGTGGCGATGACGTTGCCCAGATCGATCGAATTGAGCGTGCCGCCCGGCGACGACAGCGCGACGATCATCAGAAAGTCGCTCGATGCCTTCGCCACCTGCACGCCCTGCTCCTGCACCGTTTCCGGCAGCGAGGCCGTGGCCTGGGTCACCTTGTTCTGCACCTGCACCTGCGCGATATCCGGGTTGGTGCCCGGCTTGAACGTCAGGTTGATGGTGGCCTGCCCCGCGCCGCTACTCGTCGACGACATGTACAACAGGTTGTCGATGCCGGAGAGCTTCTGCTCGATCACCTGGGTGACGGTCTTCGCAACCGTGTCGGCGGAGGCGCCCGGATAGGTCGCCGTAACCTGCACCGAAGGCGGCGCGATGGTCGGATATTGCTCGATTGGCAGCGTGGTGGTCGCCGCACCGCCGATCAACATGATGACGATCGCGATGACCCACGCGAGGATCGGGCGCTGGATGAAAAAACCTGCCATGCGCCCTCCTTACGACTTTGCCGGAGACGTCGCCGCGGACGTGACCGAGACACCCGAGGCGGCAACGGGCGCGGCCGTATCCGCCGCCACGCGTACCGCCACCCCGGCCTGCACTTTTTGCAGCCCGCTCACGATCACGCGATCGCCGTCCTTCAGGCCGCTCGTGACGATCCACTGGTCCGCATAGGCGCTGTCCGCGCGCACCGCGACCTGCTTCGCGTGCCCGGTTGCATCGACGACCCACACGCTCGCGCCGCCATCCGAAGCGCGCGTGACCGCGAGCTGCGGTACGAGCAGCGCGCTCGCGCTCTCGCCCTCGTCGAGCTGCGCCCGCACGAACATGCCGGGCAGCAGTTCGCCCTCCGGGTTCGGGAAGACCATGCGCAACGTCACCGAGCCCGTTGTCGCGTCCACTGTGATGCCCGAGAACTGCAGCACGCCCGCGTGAGCGTAGGGCGTGCCGTCCTCCATCACGAGTTGCACGGCCGCGCCCTCGCCTGAGCGCTTGAGGCGGCCCGAGGCAAATGCCTTGCGCAAGCGCAGCCAGTCGGCGCTCGAACGCGTGACATCGAGGTACATCTGGTCGTACGCCTGAATGGTCGCGAGCGCCGTGGTTTGCTCGGAGGTCACGAGCGCGCCTTCGGTCACCGAAGAAGCACCGATACGGCCTGAGATAGGCGCCGTGATGCGCGTGTAGCCAAGATTGATCCGTGCTGATTCGAGCGACGCGCGGTCCGCGATCACGTCGGCTTCATCCTCGCGCACGGCAGCGATCGCATCGTCGTTGTCCTGCGCGCTCACGGCGTTGATCTTCACGAGTTGCGCGTAGCGGTCGGCCTTCGTCTTCGCGGAAGCGAGCGTGGCCTCGGCCTTGGCGAGCGTGCCGCGCGCCTGGTCGTAGGTCGCCTGGTAGGTGGCAGGATCGATCTGGTAGAGCACCTGGCCGGCCTTCACGTCCGAGCCTTCGACGAAGAAACGCTTCTGCACGATGCCGCCAATCTGCGGGCGTACATCCGAAACCTTCAGCGCCGAAAGCCGGCCCGAAAGCTCGGCCGTCATCACGATGCGTTGCGGCGCAAGCGTCTTGACGCCGACTTCAACGCTCTGGCCAGCAGGGCCAGCGGAGTGAGCGGGCATCCCGGCGTCGTGACCTTGACAGCCTGCAATCACAATTGCGGTCGAGCACAAAAGCGCGGCGCTCAAGCGGCGGCTTTTCCTGCTCCATCCATCTCTTGCATCAATCTGTTGTGGCATATATCCCATCGAATCGCGCATTGGAACACGGACAGGCGCGAATGAATTGACTCGCACTACTAAGCGGTTGAAATCGTGCGGCTCAGCATGCTGAGGCCTCAGTGCGCATTACCTTCCAACCCTAAATCCCATGTTCCCGATCACATAACTAAACTGAACGGTATGGTTTATAATAGAACGATTAATGGCTGTCAATTACATTACCCGGTCACGAATGTTTCCATTCGTGACCGGCCGGTGTGTTGAGTGGACGCTCGCGTCCCAGCCAGGAGAGCGAGTCAGGGAGGGAGACTGCATGAGAAAGAAGACGGAAGAAAAGCGCCAATCCATCATCGAAGCCGCGCTGGAGGTGTTCCGGGACGAGGGCTTCGAGCAGGCGTCGATGACGCAAATCGCGGCGCGATCAGGTGCGTCGAAGGCGACGCTCTATAGCTATTTCGAGTCGAAAGAGGCGTTATTTGCTGAAACAATGACGAGCCGCGCCGGAACCGAAATCCGCGATGCCTTCAGTCAACTGACACTCGATTTGCCACTAGGCGAGTCGCTCGTCGCGTTCGGGCTCCACTACCTGAGCGCCGTGCTGCAGCCCTCTTTTCTCGCGATACGCCGCCTGTGCCATCAGGAGGTCGACCGCTCGAACGTGGGCCGGATCTTGTACGAATCGGGGCCGAAACAGGGCTTGAAGCACGTGCGCGACTTTCTGGCGAGTGCGATCGAGTCGGGCGCGATCCGGCCTTGCGACACGGGCGTCGCGGCGCACCATCTGCTGGCGCTTCTCGAGGCGGAACTGGTCGAACTCGCGACGCTCGGCTATGAAGTGAAAACCTCGCGCGCGAAATTGCTGCAGGTCGTGAACCGGGCGGTCGACGTATTTCTCGCGGGCTACGCGGTGGGGGCGCCACAAGCGAAGCAAAACGGCCCGCTGAACCCGCAATGATCGCGGGCTTCGCTAGCGCGTGTGCCTGTCAGCAAGGTGCAACATGCGGAATCATTGCAGCCTGCCCATGCAGCACGCCGGCTTCGTCGATCAGTTGCCAGACCGTTGCGCGCTCGATCCAGAAGCGCTGCCCCGACTTCGTGATGCGGATGCCGCGATAGTCTTTCACGAAGCCTTCGCGCGTCACCGAATCGAGGAATGCCTGCCGCTCACTGCGCTCGGGCGCCTGCGCCGAAAGACGCGAAGGCAGCGCCGTGATTTCGTCCCAGTCGTAGCCGAAAATCGCCTGTGCGCGGCGATTGCCATACATGAACACGGGGTCTTCCTGCGTGCCGTGCGCAAGCAAACCGAACGGCGCGCGCTCATAGAGCCAAGCCGCGCCTTCTCCGTCGCTCATGCCTTCGGGCACGAGCGCAACGCCCAACAGGCGGCGATAGCTATGTGCGAGAAGGCGAAAAAGTTCGGTATCCGTGTACGGTGACATTCAGACTGGCTCCTTCGAATTGAGCGGTTGCGCGTTGCGCAATTCTATCAACCGTGCGCCAATGCGTGTCCGTTGTTCCCGCGTAAGCGGGCTTTCCCGCCGCGCGCCTCATCGCGCACAACAGATATTTATTTCGGATTCCATATTATTATTCAAAATCCTTCTTATCAGGAATAAGCCTGTTCGATCAGGTGTTATGCCTTCCAGATCGCCGTTTTCCTTAACGCGGCGGTTGCAACTTTCGAAGGGCTACGCAATTGAAAGGCAAACCAAGATCGCTGCGACGCCGGCTTTCCCTGTTGTACATGCCGTGGCTGGCCCTCATCGCCATTCCAACCTACGACAGAATCGATCCCATGTGGGACGGCATGCCGTTCTTCTACTGGTATCAACTATTCTGGCTCCTCGGTGGCTGCGTGATTACCGGCATTGTTTTCCTCGCGAGCGACGCGGTCGCTTCGAACGAAACGTCAACGCCAGTCCCAGACTCCGCTGCCGAGTTCCCCATGGATGCGCCCCCTCCCCTTTTCGCCGAGCTTCATTTCGAGGCGTTTGAATGGGAAGCAGATCTCTAGTCGGGCAGGCCCGCGTAACAGGCAAACGAGAAGAGTATCGTGGGTGAGTCAAGCCAGCCGTGCGCATTCATATTTGCCAGAACCGGCTGGAATAAATGGCTTGCTCAAGCTGTTCTGTGCGATGCGGCGCGCGGCGGTTATCGTGCTCGGCAATTTTCATTTTCGTTTCGATATCGTGTGATTCGCATGACGTTCGTCGTCCTTCTCGTCGCCATTGCCATCGCCCGCTGTTTCGCCGCGCTCAACTGGCGGCGCACGAGTCGCGCGCTGTATGCCGCTGCGTTCGCGCTGTTTCTTGCTGTCGGCTGCGGCCCCGTTCCCGCGTGGCTGCTGACGAACCTGCAATCGGCCTATGCGGTGCATCCAACGGTGCAATGGAGCAAACGAAACGCCATCGTCGTGCTCGGCGCAGGCACACAAAAGATCCCCCGTGCCGGGGTCGTCGAGCCGGGGATATTCTCGTACTCGCGTATCGTTGAAGCCGCCGCGCTCTATCGTGATTGCCGAATGACAGGCGCGGACTGCAAGGTCATCGTGAGCGGCGGCGATCCGCGCCATAACGGCGAGTCAGAAGCTTCGGTGTATCGAGCCGCGTTGCTTCGGCTCGGCGTCGAGTCCGCCGATGTGCTCAGCGAGCCCGACAGCATGAACACATGGCAAAACGCCCAGTTCACCCGCGCCTTGCTGCAGCGATACCAGCCGGACGAAATACTGCTGGTGTCGTCGGCCATCCATCTGAAGCGGAGCACGCTTTATTTTTCGCACTTCGGTGTCGACGCCATTCCGGTGCGTGCCGACTATCTACGCGCCGTTCTGTCGCCACTGCCGCTTTCGTACAACTTCGTGATCGCCGATATTGCGCTCCATGAATACGCTGGTATTGCGCGTTACACGCTCTACAACATGCTGGGCCTGAAAGCTGCGTAACGGAAACGATGCCAAACGGCGACAGCCACTTTAATAAGCATTCCACATTAAGTTGCAAAACCCCGCGATGCACAGCAGCACAGGCTTTCAGAATGACTCGCGAATAGTCGGACTTTTTTTAGCAATCGCAATGTCCCGGCGCGGCTCGAAAACGATGTCGGCAACGGCTTACGTATGACGAAAGACGACGTAATGCGCCAATACTAAAGAAGGTCCCGCGCGAGCCGTAATAAGGGGGTCGGCGCGCCATGCGCCCTGCGTTTTCAGTCATCTGCCCCCTATGAAACTCAGCCGCAAGATTCCCCTCGCTTTCGCCGCGTCTCTCACCCTCATGTCGGCGGGGGCGTTATACGGCATCCACACGCTCAATCAGGCCATCGATACCTATCGCACCACCGTGCAGGACGCCGCCGCGAACGAGCGCATGGTGTCGGCCACGCTCGTCGAGTTCAAGCTGCAAGTGCAGGAGTGGAAGGACACACTGCTGCGCGGCAAGGACCCGCAAAAACTCGATCGTTACTGGAGCGCATTTCAGAAGCGAGAGCACACCGTGAACGATCTCGCCTCCGCGCTCAAAACGAAGCTGCCCGATGGGGAGGCGCGCGCCCTCGTCGAGCAGTTCGCCGCGGCGCACGAGGCGATGGGCCAGGGGTATCGCAAGGGCTTCGAGGCGTTCAAGGCGGCGGGCGCCGACCCCGTTGCGGGCGATACCGTGGTCGCCGGTGTCGATCGCGCGCCGGCCCAACTGCTCGACCGCGCCGCGCAGACCATCGCCGCCACCAACGCAGAGGTGGCCGCACAGGCCGCGGTGCAAGCCGCGCACGCCACCGTCGTGAGCGCCGTGCTCATGGTGGTCGCGTTCGTGCTCGCGCTGGCGGGCGGCGTGCTGTTCAGCCGTACGGTCACGCGCCCGCTGGGGCGCGCGGTGGGCTTTGCCCGCGAGGTCGCCAACGGTGACCTTTCGACCGATCTGCATGCGCGGGGCGACGACGAAACCGCGGAACTGCTCACGGCGCTCGCGAAAATGCAGACAAGTCTCGCGCGCGTAGTGAGCGAAGTCCGCGCCAATGCCGAAGGCGTCGCGACCGCGAGCGCGCAAATTGCCTCCGGCAACCAGAATTTGTCCTCGCGCACCGAAGAGCAGGCCGCGTCGCTCGAAGAAACCGCTGCGAGCATGGAAGAGCTCACGTCGATCGTGCGCATGAACGCCCAGAACGCGCAGGAGGCCACCTCGCTCGCGGGCACGGCGGCACAAACCGCGGCGCGCGGCGGCACGGTAATGCGCGGCGTGGTCGGCACGATGCAGTCCATCGCCCATAGCTCGAGCAAGGTCGGCGAGATCATCGGCTTGATCGACGGCATCGCGTTTCAAACCAACATTCTTGCGCTCAACGCAGCCGTCGAAGCGGCGCGTGCGGGTGAACAAGGCCGCGGCTTCGCCGTGGTCGCGGGCGAAGTCCGCACGCTCGCGCAGCGTAGCGCGAACGCGGCGCGCGAGATCAAGACGCTCATCGAGCAGTCGAAGGAACACGTCGAAAGCGGATCGTCGCAGGTGGCCGACGCCGGCCAGATCATCGACGAGATCGTCGAGGCCGTGCAGCGGGTCTCCGGCACCGTTCAGGACATTTCGACGGCCTCGCGCGAACAGTCGACGGGCATCGAACAGGTGAACATCGCCGTCACGCAAATGGACGAAGTCACACAGCAGAACGCGGCGCTCGTGGAGGAAGCATCGGCGGCGGCGCATGCGCTGGCCGAGCAGGCGCACGCGCTGCGCGAGACTGTCGCCGCATTCCGGCTCAGGGACGCCGCCATGGCCTGATTTCGCGCATACAAAGCGCCGCTTCGGGGGCCATAACCGCTATGGCATGTCTGGCATCTTGCTCGCGAGGCTGACTCCGGTGGATCGCGAGCGTAATATACGCGAGGCTATATCGAACGACACCGGCCCGGAGACTCACACATGGATATCGCGACCGCCCCCGCCTCAATCGACAATGCCGTCGAGCCAGGCGCTCCGCTTCAACTCACGGGCAGCCTCGTGCATCCGATGTCCCTGTCGCTCGAAGCGCTGCGGCAATATCCGGCCGTGACGTGCCCGGCGTTCGATCTGCGCTGCTACACCACGCAGCGCTTCATCCGCACTGTCGCGCCCTACCGCGGCGTGCGCTTGACGGATCTGCTCCGTCAAGCGGAACTGCGCAACGACGTGGACGGCGACTTCAAGCGCATGGTCTTTCTCGCGGTCGGCCACGACGGTTACTTCGTGACGTTCTCCTGGCACGAACTGTTCAACACGCCAGCAGGCGAGCAGGTGGTCATCGCTTACGAATGCGGGGACAAACCGCTCGACGCGCAACATGGCGCCCCTGTGCTCTTCTCCGGCGCCGATCTCGTACCGGCGCCGCGCCACGTCAAACGTCTCGCGCGCATCGAGGCTCGCGTGCTCGCGCTCTGAAACTTCTCCATCCGCGCTCATACCCCTATTTCGTGAGGCGTTAAGCCGCACGAAATGTTCACGCGTGGCTTGCCATCAAATCTTACGGAATGTAAACTTCACGTAAGCTTTGGATTTGGAACGCGTCTTCCCGGGGTTCTGTCGAACTTCCGGCCAATCCATCGATTATTTAGTCATCCTTTATTTCACCATCAAGGAGAAAAGCGTGATCACATACTTCAGCCGACTCAACGCCACGTTTGCCATTGCCGGCCTCCTCATGATGGCGCCGTTTATGGCCATGGCGCGCATGCCGGCGCCGACCGCCTCCCCGCATGGCGACTCCATCGCCAAGAACCGTTTGTCGAACCGCGCCGCAAATGACGAGCATCGCACCAGCGAACCCGATGCAAGTGAATCGGCTGGCAAGTAATAAGCGGTCCTGATCGAACTGCACCTCACAAAAAAACGTAAAAGCCGTGCCTAACTCGCGCAAATCCCCGGCACGGCAACCTTCTGAAAAATGTGTGGCGATGCGATCACCGAAGAAGGATAGGCGGCCAGGCTCGACCTGAACCCCGGATGAGAGAACGCCGCCCGAAAATGCGCGGTCGATTCCCAGACCGCGTAATTCATATAGGCCGGATGCGCCCCGAGGGCGCGATGGAGTTGCGTCGAAATGAAGCCCGGTTGCTGCTTCATGAATGCGGCGTCGTCGTGCCAGACCTCGAGAAACTTCGCCTCATCGGCCAGATCGAGCGTAAAGACGTTCACGAGCACAACGGGCTCGGCGTCAATGGCAAGTTGATGCTCGATCGGGCAAGCAGGATCAAGCGGTCGTAATTGCAGCATGGTGCACTCCTGGTTCTGGAAGCATGATGTCAACCCGTCATGGGCAATTTATAGTAAATTGACATGATGATGTCAATTTAGAAATAAGGTGACATATGCATGAACCTGTGAGAACACCGGCTGGCGAACTCCTGTCAAGCATCATGCTCGATCTCTTCCGGCTCAATAGCGAGCTGCTCACCTCCGGGGACCGCCTCGTCGAGGGCCTCGGGCTCACGAGCGCACGCTGGCAAATGCTGGGCGCCATCAGTGCCGCGGAGCGGCCACAGCCGGTGGCGTGGATCGCTCGCGATCTGGGAGCCAATCGGCAGAACGTGCAACGGATCGTCAACGACCTCGCCAACGACGGTCTGGTGCGCTTCGAGACAAACCCACACCATCGTCGCGCGCAGCTGGTCATACTGACCGACGAGGGCCGTCAGGCATTCGAAGCTGCCATGCGTCTTCAGGCCCCCTGGGTCAACCGCCTGGCCGAGGGCGTGACGGTCAGCGAGATCAAGGCCGCGCATCGCGTCTTGATGAAACTGCAGGTGAATCTCGACGACATGGACGCAGCCGCTGACACGGATTGATCGCCCTGGGCCACTCGCGCACGCAATGTGCTACCAGCATGGGATCGTTCCCAGGCGGGCGCCGGGACATCGATGGATCCATCCGCCAGGCGAGGCCCACGCATGTCGACAATTGCCCTCATAGCCGTGACCGTCACGGTGACGCTCGTCGTCATCCTGGTCATCGCGAACCTCACGAGCGGCGAGAAGAAGATCGAGCACAAGATCGAACGGCTCTACGCCAGCGACAGTCCGCAGTTCATCCGCTCGATGGGGCTGCTGCTCGGACCACCCGTCCTGGGAGGCAATCGCTTCGAGGCGCTGGTGAACGGCGACGCAATCTTTCCGTCGATGCTGGAGGCCATCCGCTCGGCGCAGCACACCATCACCTTCGAGACCTTCATTTACTGGTCCGGGGCGATCGGCGAGGAAATCGCAAGCGCGCTGGCCGACAAGGCGCGCGCGGGTCTTGCCGTGCATGTGCTGCTCGACTGGGTTGGCTCCTCGAAAATGGACAAGCGCTACCAGCAAATGCTGCGCGAAGCGGGCGTGCAGCTCGTGCTGTATCACAAGCCGCACTGGACCGGTCTTGGCCGCATGAACGACCGCACGCACCGCAAGCTGCTCGTGATCGACGGGCGCATCGGCTTTACGGGCGGCGTGGGGATCGCCGACGAATGGACCGGCCACGCGCAGGATGAGAAACACTGGCGCGATACGCACTTTCGCGTGGAAGGCCCGGCGGTCGGGCAGATGCAGGCCGTCTTCATGGACAACTGGGTCAAGTCCACAGGCAACGTGCTGCACGGCCCGCAATATTTTCCAGCGATCGACGCCGCGGGCAATGGCCTCGCGCACATGTTCAGCAGTTCGCCTTCGGGGGGCAGCGACGACATGGAGCTGATGTACCTCATGGCGATCACCGCCGCGACGCGAACCATCCACTTGTCGACGGCGTACTTCGTGCCGGACAAACTCACGATCAACGCCATTGTCGAAGCGGCGAAGCGCGGCGTGAAGGTGCGCATCATCACGCCCGGCAAGCACATCGACACCCACACGGTGCGCGAGGCGTCGCGCGCATGCTGGGGCGATCTGCTCGCGGCGGGCGTTCAGATGTACGAGTATCAGCCGACGATGTTCCACTGCAAGCTGATCGTCGTTGACGAGTATCTGGTGTCGGTCGGCTCGACCAACTTCGACAGCCGCTCGTTCAAGCTCAACGACGAAGCCAATCTCAACATCTATGACCGCGATTTCGCGCGCCAGCAGACCGCCATTTTCGATGCCGACGCTGCGCTCGCGAAGCGCATCACACTGGACGACTGGCGCCGCCGGCCGCTGCGCGAAAAGCTGCTGGAGCACGTGGCCGCCCTGCTCGATTCGCAACTGTGATCCGCGTTGACGATGCCTGTCCCGCCTGCACGAGCGCCGCGGGCCATTCGACAACGAAGCGAAGATCGCCGACAATCGGTGCCCTACATCCGGCAGTCAATAGAACAGTCAGAAAAAGGGGACCGCAACCCATGCTGCACATCGAGGATCTGGCCACGCCGCCGGAGGGATTTCTGCGCGACGAGCCGGAGGGGGCGGCGTTTTACGAGGCCTTTCAGACGGCCCGGCTGGACGACTTCAGCTTCGGCTATTTCGCGGTGTACCGGGACAGCACGCTCGTGACCGTGGCGCCCTACTTCGTGATGAATTTCCGGCTCAATACGCTGCTTCCCAGCGGCTGGCTGAAAAACAGTTTGAGCTGGATCCGCTTCAAGCTCGCCTGCATCGGGCATCCGACCGTGGACGCAGGCCGCATCCAGGGTGAAGTCTCGCAGGAAACGCTCGCGGCCATCAGCACGGCGCTTGCGAAGAAAGGGAGCCTGCTCGCTTACAAAGGTTTCGCCGAGGATTTGCCGCTGCGCGGCTTCGTGGCGGCAAAAGGCCTGCCGGTGCCGGTGCTGTCGATCGGCCCGGACTACTACCCGGCCATGAAGAGCGATCGCAGAAACCTGCTCAAGCGCAAGCTGAAGAAAGCGGCGGCACTGCGCTATGAAGAATGCGCGGGGCTGCCCGATCATCTCGTGGCCAAAGTGCATGCGCTGTATCTGAACACCTGGCAAAAGGCCGAGTTGAAGTTCGAGAAGCTCACGCCGGAGTATTTCGCCAATACCCGCAGTTTGAGCCATTATCTGCTGTACTTTCTGGGCGACGAGCTGATTGGCTTCACCCAGTTGATCGGCAAGGGACGGCACCTCGTCAACCGCTATATCGGGCTCGACTACGCGAAGAGCCACGAATACGGCTTGTATTTCGCCATGTTCATCCGCACGGTCGAATTCGGCATTCGCGAAGGCTTCGAGGAGATCGAACTGGGCGCCACGTCCTATGAGTTCAAACGCATTCTGGGCGCGCGCCAGATTCCCACTTGGAATCACTACCGGCACAACAATACGCTGGTCAACTGGCTGCTCGGCAAACTGCGCGGCGTGCTGGAACCGTCGGAGTCCGAACTGCGTTAGTGCGCTGGGAACATGGGCGCGGTGCGCCCCAATGCCAGCAACACGCGTTACAGGCGATAATGTGCCGAACGCAATCGATTGAGAAACGGAGTAAGGATGAGCAAGCAAGGCTTCACCACTGGCATCGTTCACGGCGACAGGATCGCGGGCACCGAGCACGGCGGCGTGCGCCAGCCGATTCATACGTCCGTGCAATACGGTTTCGAGCGCGTCGAGGACCTGATCGGCGTGTTTCAGGGCACGAAGAAAGGCGGCTTCAACTACGCACGGCAAGGCACCCCCACGACCGCCGCGCTCGAGCGCAAGATCACGAGCCTCGAAGGCGGCACCGGCACGGTCTGCTTCAGCACCGGCATGGCCGCGATCACGGCAACCTTCCTCACGCTGCTGCGCGCGGGCGATCATCTCGTGTCGAGCCGTTACGTGTTCGGCAACACCAACAGCCTGTTCGGCACATTGCGCACGCTCGGCGTGGAAGTCACGACCGTCGACGCCTGCGAGGCCGAGAACGTGAAGAACGCCATCCGCCCGAATACGCGCATGGTGTTCGTCGAAACCATCGCGAATCCGGGCACGCAGATTCCCGACCTGCAAGGCATCGGCGAGCTGTGCCGCGAGCGCGGCATCGCCTACGTCGTCGACAACACGATTACCTCGCCCGCGTTGTTCCAGCCGAAGGCGGTCGGCGCGAGCCTCGTCATCAACTCGCTGACCAAGACCATCGCGGGCCATGGCGCCGCACTCGGCGGCGCGGTGACGGACACGGGCCTGTTCGACTGGAGCGCGTACCCGAACATCGCCGACGACTATCGGCGATCGCCTGCGAAGGATCAGGGGCTCCTGCAGATCCGCAAGAAGGGCCTGCGCGACATGGGTGCTTCCTTGTCTTCGGAGCAGGCGCACGCCATCGCGATGGGCGCGGAAACGCTCGCCCTGCGCGTGAAGCAAAGCAGCGACAACGCACTCGCGCTCGCGCAGTTCCTCGAGGGCCACGCGGCCATTGGCAAGGTGTTCTATCCGGGCCTCAAGAGCCATCCGCAATACGAGGTCGCACAGGCGCTGTTCAAGGGCGCGTCATGGCTGCTCTCGTTCGAATTGCTCAACGCGGAGCGCATGATCGACGTCGTTAACGCGCTCGAGCTGCCGATCAAGGCAACCGGCCTCGGCGACACGCGCACGCTCATCATTCCCGTTGCGCCGACAATCTTTTTCGAAGCCGGCGCAGAAACGCGCAAGGCGATGGGCATTTCCGACGGCATGCTGCGCCTTTCGGCGGGCATCGAAGATATCGACGACCTGATCGCGGACTTCTCGCAAGCGCTCAAGCTGGCGGCCTGACGCCTCGCGTGTCGCTTTCGTGAAAAGGGCCAGCCCGCGCTGGCCCTTTCTATTTACAGCGCTCGCTTACGGATTGAAGCGTTTCGCCTCGTCGCGCCAGTAGTGCTGCTGCTTCCAGCCAAGCAGCCGCTTGAGCTTCTCGTTGCTCAGCAGTGTCTCGAACTCGCCGAGCGGCTTCTTGACCGGCACGCCCGGATAGTAGCGATCCAGCAGGGTTTGGGTCGGCAAGTCGGACGACACGTCGTCCGCCGCGACGTTCATGACCTGGAAGCCGAGCCCGTCCGTTTCGATGGCCAGCCTGCACGCGTTGGCGAGATCTCGCCCGTCGATATAGCTCCACGCAATGCGCTTGCGCAGCGCCGGGTCCTTCAGCCACGTGGAGAACTTCGCATAGTCCTCGGGGTCGAGCACGTTGCCAATGCGAAAGCAGTAAATGTCCGACCCGGTGCGCGCCTGGAATGCCTTCGCGGTCACTTCGTTGACCACTTTCGAGGTCGCGTAGCTGTCCATCGGATCCACCGGATAGTCCTCGTCGAGCGGAAAGTACGCGGGATCGCGATGGCGGTGGGCGAACACCACGCCGTATGTCGTCTCGCTCGAAGCCACGATCACCTTGCGGACCCCTAGCTTCGCAGCGGCATCCAGGATGTTGTAGGTCCCCATCACATTGATGCGGTAGACCTCGTTATCGGTCGTCAACATGATGCGGGGGATCGCCGCAAAGTGAACGATCGCGTCGATCGGCTGCGGCTCCAGGTCGTCGGCGAATTCCACCGGCGCCGTGGTCGACGCGATCGCATTGAACACCTGGCCCGCGTCCGTAATGTCCGTGATCAGCGTGCGCGCGGTGCGCTTTGGCATGGGCACGCGGTCCAGATTCAACACTTCGTAGCCGTGCGCCACCAGGTTCTCGACCACCCATTTTCCGGCAAGGCCGCTGCCGCCGGTCACTATGACTCGCTTTGCCATCTGTCTCTCTCCAGTTCGTCTCTCGATGCCAGCCCCTGCGAATCGGCACGTTACCGCAAACATTGCCCGGCTGTAACGATCGCCCCTGCCTTTCCAGCCGGGTGGAATGTCCTCGCGCTGCGCAGTCAATTTGCGCGGTCCACGCCTGACGAACCCTCCAAAAAATGATCGATTCAATCAAATCCAGGGTTTTCCCTCGGTTGAAACGATCGATTCAGTCAAATAAGATGACTCAACCGATCAGTTCAGGGTTGCTAAATCGCTGAAGCCCACCCTGCTTTGATCGAATCAATCAAATAACCCACCCAGCCGGAGACAAAAAACGATGAGAAGGACCACCGCCATGCTTGGCTTGCTGGGCGCCGCGATCGGCGCACATGCGCAAAGCAGCGTCACCCTCTACGGTTTGATCGACACGTCGCTCGTGTACACGAACAACCAGAAGGGGTCGGCGAACTACCAGATGTCGAGCGGTGTCTTGTCAGGCAGCCGCTGGGGCCTCAAGGGCTCCGAGGATCTGGGTGGCGGGTACGCGGCCATCTTCCAGCTCGAAAACGGCTTCAGCAGCACCACGGGCACGCTGGGCCAGAACGGCCGCATGTTCGGCCGCGCAGCCTGGGTGGGCGCATCCACGCCGGTCGGCAGCGTCACGCTCGGCCGCCAGAACGAGCCTTCCGCCGATCTTGTCGGCCCGCTCGTCGTCGCGAACCAGTGGGCGGGCGGCATTGGCGCGCATCCGGGCGACACCGACAACCTGTACGTGAATTCGCGCGTGAGCAACAGCATCAAGTTCCTGAGCCAGAGCTATCACGGCTTGCGCGGCGGCGCGCTGTTCAGCTTCGGCGGCACACCGGGCGCCTTCAACAACAACCGCATCTGGAGCCTCGTGGCGGGCTACACGCAGGGGCCGCTCGCGCTGGCCGCGTCGTACATCAACACCTCGCGCCCCAACACGGCGCTGTGGGACGGCACGGCCGGCGCCGCACCGATTTCGCCGAACAATTCGCCGATCTTCTCGGGCTACACGTCGGCACGCACGCAACAAGTCGCGTCCGTGGCGGGCAATTACGCGTTCGGCAACGCGAAGGTCGGTCTCGCGTACTCGAACTCGCGTTTCGAGGATCTCGGCTCGGGCGCGGCGGCGGCGCCGATTGCGGCCTACCATGGGGCAACGGCGGTGTTCGACAATGCCGAAGTGAGCTTCAGCTATCAGTTCACGCCTGCGCTCTTGATGGGCGTAGCGTACGAATATACGAACAGCCACGGCGCCGGCGACGCGCACTACAACCAGGCCAATATCGGCGGCGACTATCTGCTTTCCAAGCGTACCGATATTTACCTGACCGCTGCGTACCAGCGCGCAAGCGGCACCGACTCGACAGGCAAGGCCGCCGTGGCCGCGCTCTGGCCGATCACGGCTTCGAGCAACTCGCATCAGATCGTCGCGGCACTGGGGCTGCGGCACCGGTTCTAACAGGCAAACGAGCCAGCAAACAATGGCGGCGCGCCCCATCGCGCCACGATGGCTGGAGGGCAGCGAGGCGTTGCTCTCCGGCGAAGTGGAGAACGAACATGGCAGTGAATTTCCGGGGCATCATCCCCGCCCTCATCACCCCGATGACCGCCGACGAGGAAGTCGACGAAGCGGGCCTGCGCACGCTCGTCGAGCGCCTGATCGGCGCGGGCGTGCACGCGCTGTTCGTGCTCGGCACCAATGGCGAATTCATCGCGCTTTCCGAAGCGGAAAAGCTGCGCATCGCGCGCATCGCCGTGGAACAGGCGCGCTCGCGCGTGCCCGTGATCGCGGGCACCGGCGCCTACGCCACGCGCGACGTGATCGAACTGAACAGCAAGATGCAGGACACGGGCGTGGACGCCGTCTCCGTCATCACGCCGTACTTCAACGGTGCTTCGCAGCCCGAACTGTTCACGCACTACGAGCGCATCGCGCGCGCCACCCCGCTGCCGGTGATGCTCTATACGATTCCGGCCAAGGCGGGCGTGACGCTCACCATCGACACCGTGCGCCGTCTGGCCGAAATTCCGAACATTCGCGGCATCAAGGACAGCGGTGGCGACTTCGACCGCCTGCTGCAGCTCATCAACCTGCGCCGCGACGATTTCGCCGTATTTACAGGCACCGATTCGATGATTCTCTGGTCGCTGATCGCGGGCGGCGATGGCGCCGTTGCCGCCACGACGAATGCAGTGCCGAGCGTCGTGATGTCGATCTGGAATCACTTCCAGGCGGGTGACATCGAAGCGGCCCGCCGCGCCCAGGAATCGCTGCGCGCGCTGCGCGACGCCTTTGCGCTCGGCACGATGCCGGTCGTGCTCAAGACCGCCGCCGCCATGCTCGGCATGCCTGCCGGCCCGGCGCGCTCGCCTGCGCAGCCGCTCGACGCCGCCACGCGCGAGCGCCTCGCGAAGGCACTCGAAATCTACCCGCGCGTTGCCTGACGTCACGCCCGCCACCGAACGAACGCCCATTAGCGCCCAGTAGCAAGACCGAAATCGAGACTCACGATATGAACCCCGTTTACCACTTCCAGACCGTCAAGCACGTCGTGCACGGCGCCAACAGCCTCGAACAGTTGCCCGAAAAGCTCGCGCTGCTCGACCGCCCGGTTCGCCGCATTGCGTTCATCACGCAACCGGTGATGGAGGAGAACGGCGTTGCAGCGCGCGTCGTGGCGGCGCTCGAAGCAAAGGACATCGAAGTATTGATCGTGCGCGACGTGCAGCCCGAGCCGACCATCGAGAACGTGGAGACGGTGTTTCGCGGTCAGATCGAGCCGTTCGCGCCCGACGCGGTGCTCTCGGTTGGCGGCGGTAGCGTGCTCGACGCCGCGAAGCTCTTCGCCGTGCGCCTCACCAACGCGCAGCCGCTGCGCGAATGGCTCGGCATCGATCTGATCAAGACGCCGGGCGTGCCGCTCATTCTCGTGCCGACCACGGCCGGCACCGGCTCCGAGGTCACGCCCAACGCCATCGTCACGTTGCCCGACGAGGAACTGAAAGTGGGCATTGTGAGCCGCCATCTGCTGCCGCAACTCGTGATACTCGACGCCACGCTTACGCTCGACCTGCCGAAGCCCATTACGGCCGCCACGGGTATGGACGCGTTCATTCATGCGCTCGAGTCGTATATCTCGACCAAGGCCAACCCCATCAGCGACATGTTCGCGATGGAGTCCATGCGCCTGATTGGCGCGAACCTGCTCGAAGCCTATGAGAACGGCCACTCGCTGAAGGCGCGCGAAGCCATGCTGCTCGGCTCGATGTACGGCGGCCTCGCGCTCACCGCGGCCGGCACGGCCGCCGTGCACGCCCTCGCCTACCCGCTCGGCGGCATGTTCAACATCACGCACGGCGTGGCCAACTCGATGCTGCTGCCGCACGTGATGGCGTTCAATCTCGACGCGATCGTCGGACGCCTCGCCACGGTCGCGCACGCGCTCGGCATCGCGCAGCACGACGACAGCGATCAGGCAGCGGCCGACAAATTCCTCGAGCGCCTGCGCGAATGGACCGCGGCGCTCGCGATTCCGCAGGATCTGCGCCAGTTCGGCGTGTCCGAAACGCATCTCGATGCGCTCGCCGTTGCAGCCGCCAAGGTCAAGCGCCTGCTCGGCAACAACCCGAAGGCGCTTACCCTCGACGACATCAAGGCGATCTACAGCCGTCTGCTGCCATGAACACCGCCACTACCCGCAACGTGCGCCTGCTGATTCTCGGAGACGATCTCTCCGGCACGGCGGACTGCGCCGTGAAGAGCACGCATCGCGGCCTCTCCAGCGTGGTGTGCCTGAACGCTTCAGCGGCGCAGGACCGCACAGCGGGTCCCGACGTGCTCGCGATCGACACCGACACGCGCCGCGCCTCGCCCGCCGCTGCGGCGAGCGCGAATGCGCAGGCATGGCGCACGCACGCTGCCGGCCGGCGACTTTACAAGAAGATCGATTCGACGCTGCGAGGCAACGTCGCCGCCGAAGTGGCCGCGCTCGCGGCGCACGCGGGCATGGCGATCGTCGCGCCCGCGCTGCCGGAAGCGGGCCGCACGACGCAGAACGGCTGCCTTCTCGTGAACGGCACGCCCGTCGAAGCGACGGAAGTCTGGCGCAACGAAAGTCTCGGCGGCACGGGCCATCTGCCTTCGATGCTCGCAGGCGCTGGTCTGCAGGTCGAGCATATCGGCCTGCGAGCCGTGCGCGCAGGCGCGGCGCCGTTGCGCGCGCGCCTCGAAGCCCTGCGCGCCTCGAACTGCCAGGCCGTGGTCTGCGACAGCGAAACGGACGCCGATCTCGCCATGCTTGCCGAAGCCTCCGCCACGCTCGACGGCGTGTTCTGGGTCGGCTCGGCGGGACTCGCGCAAATGCTGATCGCAACGCTCACGAGCGAAAGCGCGCAGCACAGTGCAGCAACGTCCGCGCCTACCGTTGCGCACACAACGATATCGCAACACCCGCGCGGCGTGCTGACCGTGGTGGGCAGCATGTCGAGTGTCTCCCACGAGCAGGTCGCCACGCTGCGCGCCCATGCGGGCGACGCCGTCGACGTATTCGAAGTCGACGTCGTGGCGCTGCTCGACCCGGTGAGCCCCGAGTCGCTCACGCTGGGCACCCGCGTTGCGAACACGCTCATGCGCGGCCGCCACGCGGTGGTGGCCTTGAGCCAGACCGAGCGCGTATTGATTGGCGATGGCGAACTGCTCGCCCGTCAGCTCGCGGAAAGCCTCGCCCCCGCCGCCGCGCACGCAGCCGCACTGATCGCCACCGGCGGCGAAACGGCGCGCGCGCTGCTCGCGGCCATGGGCGTGGCCACGCTGCGTGTGATCGAAGAAGTCGAAAACGGCGTGCCGCTCATGGCCGCCACCCAGGCGTCGCGCGTGTTGCCCGTCGTCACCAAGGCGGGCGGCTTCGGGCGTCCCGACACCCTTTATCGTGCATGGCAGCGGCTCGCCGCCATGACGCAAGCGCACGCGAAGGCGCCGCGCCAATCCAGCAAAGAGGAAGCCATGAACTATCGTCCCGTAATCGGCATCACGATGGGCGATGCCGCCGGCGTGGGCCCGGAAATCATCATGAAGAGCCTCGCGCACCAGTCGGTGTACGACGGCTGCCGCCCGCTCGTGATCGGCGACGCCAAACGGCTCGTCGATGCCGGACGGCGCGCGGGCGTCACGCTCGAAGTGCGCTCGATCAAGGCCCCCGCCGAAGCCCGCTTCCAGCTCGGCGTGGTCGACTGCATCGACCTCGGTCTGATTCCCGAATCGATGCCCTACGGCCAGCTTTCTTCCGTCGCCGGCGACGCCGCGTACCAGTACATCGCGCACACGGTCGAACTGACTTCGGCGGGCGAACTCGACGCGATCTGCACCGCGCCGCTGAACAAGGAAGCGCTGCACGCGGGTGGCCACATTTTCCCCGGCCACACGGAAATGCTCGCGCACCTCACGGGCATTCCCGAAGTCTCGATGATGCTCGTGGCGCCGAAGTTGCGCGTGATTCACGTGACGACGCATATCGGCCTGCTCGATGCGATTCGCAAGATCGAGCCGGGCCTCGTGCAGCGCACGATCGAACGCGCACACGAAACGCTCATGCGCGCGGGCATCGAGCAACCGCGTATCGGCGTGTGCGGCATCAATCCGCATGCGGGCGAAAACGGCCTGTTCGGCTATGGCGAGGAAGAGGAAAAGATCATGCCCGCCGTGGCCGTGCTGCGCGAGCGCGGCTGGGACGTGGAGGGCCCGCTCCCCGCCGACACCTTGTTCTTCCGTGCGGGCCGCGGCGACTTCGACGTGGTCGTGGCGATGTATCACGACCAGGGCCACGGCCCCGTAAAGGTGATGGGCCTCGAAGCGGGCGTGAACGTGACGGTGGGGCTGCCGGTGATCCGCACCTCGGTCGATCACGGCACGGCATTCGATATCGCAGGCAAGGGCATTGCGGACGAACGCAGCATGCTCGAAGCGCTGAAGCAGGCACAAGACCTCGCCACGCGCCGCGCCGTTCAAACGGCCTAGCGTTGCAACGCGCGCGCCCGCGCATGCGGGCGCATGCCGTTGAGCACACAACAATCGGAGACATCACCTATGAATCGCCTCACCGTGTGGGACACCTCCATCATCATTGCGATGGTGGTCGTGTACATCGTCGTCACGGCCTGGATCAGCATCCGGCTGCGTAGCAAGACCACCGAGCAGTTCATGGTCGCGGGCCGCTCCACGCCCGCCATCGTGATCGCCATCCTGCTGATGTCGGAGTACATCGGCGCGAAGTCGACTATCGGAACCTCGCAGGAAGCCTTCAACGTGGGCCTCGCGGCCTCGTGGTCGGTGATCTCCGCTTCCATCGGCTTCGTGTTCTTCGGCCTGTTCATGGCCAAGCGTCTGTACCGCTCCGGCGAGTTCACGATCTCGGGCTTCATTGCGCAGAAGTACGGCAAGACGGCGCGGCTCGTCGTCTCGGCGGTCATGATCTACGCGCTCTTCATTGTGAATGTGGGCAACTACGTGAGCGGCGCCGCCGCCATTTCGACCGTGATGCGCGTGAACCTGCCCACCGCCGCGTTCATCACCGCTGTCGTGAGCACGATCTACTTTGCCTGGGGTGGCCTGAAAAGCGTGGCCTATGTGACGATCCTGCATAGCGCGGTGAAACTCATCGGCATCGGCATTCTCGTGTGGGTCGCGCTCTCCATGACGGGCGGCGTCGCGCCGATGGTGCACGCCATGCCGGCCCAGTATTTCACCTGGAACGGCATGCTGAGCGGCGGCACGATCGGTGCATGGATCATCGGCACGGCCGGCGCGATCTTCTCCACGCAGTTCATCATTCAGGCGATCTCGGGCGCGAAGTCCGCGAACGAGGCGCGCAACGCCACGCTGATCGCAGGCGCGCTGTGCATTCCCATCGCGCTTGCACTCGGCTTTCTCGGCGTCGCGGCGAAGTTCCTGTTCCCCAACATCAAGAGCCTCTACGCACTGCCGATCTTTCTCCAGCACATGCACCCGCTGCTCTCCGGCGTGGTCACGGTCTCGCTCGTCGCCTCGATTTTCGTGAGCGTGAGCACGGTGGCGCTCGCCATCGCCTCGCTGATCGTCAAGGACTTCTACGTACCGCGCTATCGCCCGACGCCTGAGAAAGAACTGCGCGCCACGCGCACGATCTCCTTCGTGGTGGGCTTCCTGCCGCTCATTTTCGTGCTGTTCGTGCCGCAAATTCTCGCGCTCTCGTTCTTCACCCGCGCGCTGCGCCTCTCGGTCACCGTGGTCGCGCTGATGGGCATTTACCTGCCCTTCTTCAACAGCAACCGCGGCGCGATCAGTGCGCTCGTGGTCGCCACGATCGCCACGACGATCTGGTATCTGCTCGGCAATCCGCTTGGCATCGACAACATGTACGTCGCGCTCGTTTCGCCTGCGATCGTGATGGTCGTCGAAAAGCTGCTCACGCCCACGGCGAGCGGCAACGGCCCGCGCGTCGCGCACACCGACTCGTGAAGCGCGACTCGCAAAGCGCGACCTGCGAACCCCTTGCCACACCGCAACAGGAATACATCATGACGACTCCCTCCACGCTGCCCGACGCCGCGTTCACCCTACCCGGCCGCCTGCATGCCGCCGCCGGCGACGCCGCGCGCACGGACGCCTACCTCCCCGCCGCCACGGTGCAGTGCCACGCGGCGAACCTGCTCGCGCTCGCCAACGGCGACGTGCTGTGCGCGTGGTTCGGCGGCACGCAGGAAGGCGTGCCCGACATTTCGGTCTACCTCTCGCGCCTGAACAAGGGCAGCGACCAATGGAGCGAGCCGGTGCGCCTCTCCGACGACCCCACACGCTCCGAGCAGAACCCGGTGCTCTTTGCCGCGCCCAACGGCGACATCTGGCTGATCTACACGGCGCAGCTCTCGGGTCACCAGAACACCTCGATCGTGCGCCGGCGCGTTTCCGCCGATCAAGGCCGCACCTGGGGCCCCATCGAAACGCTGTTCGAACGCCCCGGCACCTTCGTGCGCCAGCCTATCGTGGTGGCGCGCGACGGCGCGTGGCTGTGCCCGGTGTTCCTGTGCCGCGTGCAACCCGGCGAGCGCTGGTCGGGCAACGACGACGTGAGCGTGGTGATGCGCTCGACCGACAACGGTGCGAGCTGGACCGAGCACGCGGTGCCCGCGAGCGTGGGCTGCGTGCACATGAACATCCAGCCGCTCGCTGACGGCTCGCTCCTCGCGCTCTACCGCAGCCGCTGGGCCGACCATATCTACGCAAGCCGCTCCGCCGACGGCATGACGTGGAGCGCGCCCGAGCCGCTCGCCCTGCCGAACAACAACTCGTCGATCCAGTTCGTCGCGCTCGCCAACGGCCACCTGGGCCTCGTATTCAACGCGAGCAGCGCGGCGCAGAGCACCGGGCGGCGCGCCTCGCTCTACGACGACATCGAAGACTCGGAAGACAGCGGCGAACTCGTGACGCAAGCCGCCTCGACGCACGGCACCGCATTCTGGGGCGCGCCGCGCGCGCCGATGACGCTCGCCATCTCCATGGATGGCGGCCGCACCTGGCCCATCACGCGCAACCTGGAAACGGGCGACGGCTACTGCATGACGAACAACTCGACGGACAAGCTCAACCGCGAGTTCTCGTACCCGTCGATCGCGCAGTCGCCCGATGGCCGCCTGCATATCGCTTACACGTACTTCCGCCAGCGCATCAAGTACGTGAGCGTGGCCGAGGAATGGGCCAGCACGGCCCCCGCGGCCACGCAGCCCGCGCCCGCCGCCGCCTGACGGGTCACGGTCACACCGGGAACCGGGACCTGCGCGATGAACGCGAGGCGTCGGAAAGTGGATACAGTACGGGGTGAAGTACGCGGTAAACTGCGTGCGCGCCGTATTGTCCAAGCCGTCTGCCCCGCCGCGAAGCGGCGTCCCGAACCCAACGCCGAACACTCCATGAAAGTAGCCCGCCGCCGCGAAGCCATGCTCCAGGCCGTCCTCTCCGGCATGACCGAGGTGTCCGAGTTGTGCGAACACTTCGGCATGTCGGAGGCCACCGTGCGCCGCGATCTGCGCGCGCTCGCCGACGAGCGGCTGATCCTGCGCACCTATGGCGGCGCGGCCTCGGTCGGCACGCACGCGCCCGAGGAATCGCTCGAGCAGCGCCGCCAGAGCTTCCAGGCGGAGAAAGACGCCATCGGCCACGCGGCGGCCGCTCACGTGCGCGCCGGCGACACGATCTTCCTCGACAGCGGCACGACCACCGCCGCGCTCGCTCGCGCGCTCGCGCAGGCCGGCCGCCACGACATACGCGTGGTGACCAACAACCTGCTCGTCGTGCAGGCGCTCGCGGGCAGCAGTGTGCCGCTCACGCTGATTGGCGGCGAAGTGCGCGAGTCGAGCATGAGCACGCTCGGGCCGATCGCGCAGCTCGCGCTCACGCGGGTGACGGTCGACAAGGCCTTCCTCGGCGCCGATGGCGTGGTGCCCGGCCGCGGCCTGTGCGAAGCGACCGCCGACCAGGCCTACCTCAAGGAATGCCTGATGCGGCAGGCCGCGAGCCTCTTCGTGCTCGTGACCGCCGACAAGCTCAACCGCGACAGCCAGCAGCACTGGGCGCCCATTGAAAAGCCTTGGACGCTCATCACGGACGCGAGCGCTACGCATGTCGAGTTGCAGGCGTTCCGCAATCTCGCGGGGCTCACGATCGAGCCGATTGAAGTGCCCGCGGGAGCCGCGCATTGAAAGACGACAATGGACAACGCAACGAACCCAACGATTGACACGCTGGCTGGCGCCACGAACAAACGCATGGTCGTGACGGGCGCAAGCTCCGGCATCGGCTACGCCATTGCGAAGCAACTGCTCGCCGAAGGCCATGACGTGATTGGCCTGAGCCGCAGCGCGCCGGACCTCGATCATCCTCGCTTCACGTGGTGCACCGCTGACCTCGACGATACCGCCGCGATTGCCGGACTCGCACAACAGCTGGGCGCGGTTGACGGCCTCGTGCACGCAGCGGGCTTCATGAAAACGGCGCGCCTTGGCGAACTCGACGAAGCCGGTGGCGAAGCGATGTGGCGCTTGCACGTGGCCGCCGCCTCGGCGCTTGCCAACGCGCTCGTGCCCGCCATGCGCGAAGGCGCGCGCATCGTGCTGATCGGCAGCCGCGTGTCGGCGGGCGCCGCCGGGCGCAGCCAGTACGCGGCCGTCAAGGCCGCCATGGTCGGCATGGCGCGTTCGTGGGCCATCGAGCTTGCGCCGCGCGGCATCACCGTCAACGTGGTGTCGCCCGCCGCGACCGCCACGCCCATGCTGAGCGACCCGCAGCGCACGTCCAGCGCGCCGGTCATGCCGCCTATCGGGCGCTACGTGAGCGTGGAGGAAGTGGCCTCGATGGTCGCGTATCTGCTCGGCCCGCAGGCCGGTGCGATCACGGGGCAGCAGATCATGATCTGCGGGGGCAGTTCGCTGTAACGTGCGAGGCGCACGATGCACCCTTAGCGGGATTCACTCGCCGCCGGGCTCAGCCACCGCATCGTGCCGATTGAAGCGCTCCGCCAGAAAATCGATGAACGCACGCGCACGCGCCGATTGGTTCCGCTTGTTAGGGTAATAGACGAACAAATCGGCGAGCGGCTGCACGAACTCAGGCAGGACGACACGCAAGCGTCCGCTCTCCAGATACTTCGCCAGGTCCCATTCCGAGCGCAGCAGAATGCCGTGACCGTCGAGCGCCCAGCCGAGCACGATGTCGCCGTCGTTGCTCGACAGCATGCCGTGCACCTTCACGGAATGCGCCTCGCCGCCACGCTCCAGACGCCATATGCCATAAGCGCTGTCGTTCTGGCGGTGCACGATGCACTGATGACTGGCGAGATCCGCAAGCGTGGCAGGCGTGCCCTGCCGCTCCAGATAGCGCGGCGAGGCGCACAGCAGGCGGCGGTTCGTCATGATGCGCCGCGCAATCAGCCGCTTGTCGGGCAGCTCGCCAAAACGGATCGCCAGATCTACGCCGCTTTCGACGAGATCGATCGGCCGGTCGGTCACGTCGAGCTGCACCTCGACATGCGGATGGCGCCGCGCGAACTCCGAAACGAGCGGCGCGATCGTCGTGCGCCCGAAGCCGAGTGTCGCGTTCACGCGCAGCAAGCCGCGCGTCACGGAACGGCTCGACGACACCACGTCTTCCATTTCCTTCACTTCGGCAAGAATGCGCGTCGCGTAGTGCAGAAAGGTTTCGCCTTCGGCGGTCAGGCTCACGCTGCGCGTCGTCCGGTTGACGAGCCGCACGCCGAGGCGCGCCTCGAGCTGCGCGAGCCGTTTGGTTGCCGCCGGCGGCGTAATGTCCATGTCCCGCGCCACGCTCGAAAGGCTTCCGTAACGCCCGAGCAGGACGAAAAACTCCAGATACGAGGTCAGGTCATTCTTCACCGCAGGTTAATAAAGATGTGAAAACAAGTGAATCATAGTACCGATCCGGGCGCATAACCTAGCGTCTCCAACAGCCAGCCAACCACGCACGCTGGCCGTACCACCAGGAGACACCCGTGAGAATCGTTGAAATCCGCGAAAAAACCGTTCCGATCAGTTCCTCGATCCGCAACGCCTATATCGACTTCAGCAAGATGACGCTGAGCCTCGTCGCCGTGGTCACCGACGTGATCCGCGACGGCAAGCCCGTCGTCGGCTATGGCTTCAACTCGAATGGCCGCTACGGCCAGGGCACGCTGATGCGCGAGCGCTTCATCCCGCGCCTGCTCGAAGCCGATCCCGCCTCGCTCGTGAACGACGCGGGCGACAACCTCGACCCGCACAAGATCTGGGCCACGATGTTCACCAACGAAAAGCCGGGCGGCCACGGCGAGCGGTCGGTGGCGATCGGCACGATCGACATGGCGGTGTGGGACGCCGTGGCGAAGATCGAAGGCAAGCCGCTCTTCCAGCTGCTCGCCGACCGTTACGGCAACGGGCGGCCGAACCGCAAGATCTTCGTGTACGCGGCGGGCGGCTACTACTACCCGGGCCAGGACCACAACAAGCTCAAAGACGAAATGCGCAGCTATATCGACCGCGGCTACACGGTCGTGAAGAAGAAGATTGGCGGCGCATCGCTCGACGAGGACCTGCGCCGCATCGACTCGATCCTGAGCGTGCTCGGTGACGGCCAGAAGCTTGCCGTCGACGCCAATGGCCGCTTCGATCTGGACACCGCGATCCAGTACGCCAAAGCGCTCTCGCAATATGACCTGTTCTGGTACGAAGAACCGGGCGACCCGCTCGATTTCGAATTGCAGGCCACGCTGCGCAACTACTACGACAAGCCGATGGCGACCGGCGAGGATCTGTTCTCGATGCAGGACGCGCGCAACCTGATTCGCTACGGCGGCATGCGCCCTGACCGCGACTGGCTGCAGTTCGACTGCGCGCTCAGCTATGGGCTCGTCGAATATCTGCGCACGCTGGAGATGCTGCATCAACACGGCTGGTCCGCGAGCCGCTGCATTCCGCACGGCGGCCATCAGATGTCGCTCAACATCGCGGCGGGTCTCGGGCTTGGCGGCAACGAGTCGTACCCCGACCTGTTCCAGCCGTATGGCGGCTTCCCCGATGGCGTGAAGGTCGACAACGGCTATATCACGATGCCCGACCTGCCCGGCATCGGCTTCGAGGGCAAGGCCGATCTGTTTGAGCAGATGCAAAAGCTCGCACCGTGACGCTCGCGCGAAGCGCAACGAAGTAAAGGGAAAAGCGCGACCGGAAACACAACCGCTGCACGCATGGCGGTTGGCGGTCGCCTGGATTCACCTGGATGGCGCCATGCTCAGGAGACAGACATGCGGCCCTCGACACTCAAAAAGTACCTTTCGAAGCTCTACGTACAGGTTTTGATCGGCATTGTGGCCGGCATTCTCGTCGGCCACTTCTACCCGGATATCGGCGCCGATCTCAAGCCGCTCGGCGATCTCTTCATCAAGCTGATCCGCATGGCGCTCGCGCCGATCATCTTCGCCTCGGTCGTCGTGGGCATTGCCCGTATGAACGACCTGCACGAAGCGGGGCGTGTCGGCGTGAAGGCGCTGCTCTACTTCGAAGTGGCATCGACCATCGCGCTTTTGGTGGGCCTCCTTGTCGTGAACGTGATCAAGCCGGGCAGCGGCATGAACATCGATCCGGCGCACCTGGACAGCTCGGCTATCGCCGGCTACGCACACGCCGCTCACGATCACACGGCGATCGGGTTTCTCATGAGCATCGTGCCGAACAGCATTGTCGGCGCGTTTGCGAATGGCGAAATTCTGCCCATCATCTTTTTCTCCGTGCTGTTCGCCATCGCCCTGGCGAAGCTTGGCCCGCGCACCGCGCCGCTCGTCGATATGCTCGACATGTTTTTGCAGGGCATGTTCGGTGTCGTGCGTATCGTCATGTATGTCGCGCCCGTGGGCGCGTTTGGCGGCATGGCGTTCACCATCGCGAAGTATGGGCTCGGCACGCTGGCGTCATTTGGCGAGTTGATGCTGTGCCTGTATGTGACGTCGATCTTTTTCGTCGTGGTCGTGCTCGGGCTCGTCATGCGCGTTTGCGGCTTTTCGCTGTGGAAGTATCTGCGCTATATCCGCGACGAAATCCTGATCACGTTCGGCACGGCGTCGACCGAGGCCGTGCTGCCGCAAATGCTGGTCAAGATGGAGCACCTGGGCTGCTCGCGGCCGGTTGTCGGCATGGTGCTACCCACCGGTTACACGTTCAACGCGGACGGTACGGCGATCTATCTCACGATGGCGGCGCTCTTTGTCGCGCAGGCTATGAATATTCATCTCACTTTGCTCGATCAGATTGTTGTGCTGAGCGTTTTGCTGCTGACTTCGAAGGGGTCGGCTGGCGTCGCGGGCGCGGGGTTCGTGGCGCTTGCGGCTACGCTCGCGTCGATGCACAAGATTCCGGTTTCGGGGCTCGTGCTATTGCTCGGCGTGGATCGCTTTCTGAATGAAGCCCGTGCGGTGACGAATCTGATCGGCAACGGGGTGGCGACTATTGTGGTTGCACGGTGGGAAGGGGCAATCGATGTTGATCGCGCGCGGGCGGTTTTAAATGGCGCGGTTGACTTCGAGTCTGAGGAGCGTGCTGTCGATCTGGGTTTGCAGGGGCGTGAGACTGTTGCTGGCGCGCGGAGTGGTTAGTTTAAGGTGGCTAGTAGAAGAAAACCTTCTGTGCGTTGAGGGCTTTGGCCTTTTCTTGTATTCGCGTCGGTATGCCAGCGTTGCCCCTGTGCGGGGCGGCACCTACTTTTCTTTGCAGCGGCAAAGAAAAGTAGGCAAAAGAAAGCCGCTCAAACCGCTAATGCCTGCCACAGTTCATCTCGCGCCACGACAGGTGAATGGCTCCGGAGCGTCTGTCACCTCGCACCATTCTCGTTAGTGACAAGGGGCTCGCCCGTTCCCGCTGCTCGCTACGCGCGCAGCGGCCGGGTCTGCAAGGGAAACCAGGGGTACGAGTCAGCTTTGCGGGAACTCACGCGCCCCAATGGTTTTGGGTTATGCCCTTCGGGGCGCGCAGCGCCGCCGGAAGGATGAGCGCCTTGTCACTCAGTTCAGTGGTGCGAGGTGACAGACGCTCCGGAGCCATTAACCTGGGGTGGTGCGATGTGAACTGTGGCAGGCGCTGGCGGTTTGAGCGGCTTTCTTTTGCCTACTTTTCTTTGCCGCTGCAAAGAAAAGTAGGTGCCGCCCCGCACAGGGGCAACGCATGCACACCGACGCGAATACAAGGAAAGGCCAAAGCACCCAGCCCCCCCTCCTCGCCCCCACCTTCGATTAAAGAAACGCCCCCACAGCGCCGTTAAGCATGCCAGCCCGTGCTCGTCCGACCGGCGCCCCAACCGTTGTCAGAGAATCGAAGAAAAAGATGCAAAACAGAATAGTCCGCCTGCTCGCCGGCACTTCCGTCACATCCGCTGCGCTATTGTCCGGTTGCACACAATTCGTACCGGTCAAGGATATGGCCAACGACAAGCCCGGCTATCTCGCGGCGCACTTTGGCGTGGACTCGTTGCCCACGAGCGTTCGCGACAAAATGCCCGCGGCAGGTACGCACACGTTGCCCTTCAAGGTCTTGACGGTGCTTGGCAAGGTATCGGGCCACTTCGGCACAGCGGGAATCGAGCGCGACTTCAAAACCGTGCTGATCAACGCGCAAGATACGGGCATGATCCAGCAGGTGTATGAAAGCTCGGCGAATGGTATTCCCGCAGCCGCAACGTTCAGCCTCTCTTACCTCAACATTTTCAGCCTGAAAGAAGAAACGGCGAACTACGCGCAGACGGCAGCGTTCATTCCTTTCGTCGCGCACGACGCCGACAACGGCGAGTTTGCTTTCAACGCGCCGCAAGAGGATAAAACCTATACCACAACGTTCAAGTACGGCACGACGGTCCAGATCGTCAACTTCCGCGCGCTCACGTGGACCTGTCATTCGAGCCGCTACTATCCGGCTTCGCAGTTCAACACTGCGCTGACCGGCAAAGCGATCGACCTGGACTGCGAACAGACGAAAGATGGCATCGTCCAGAACAAGACACGTCGAACGTATCTGACTGAATACGGCATCGGTCTGACCCGTTCGGTCGCAACAACCGCAGGAAAACTGGACTGGTCGTATAGCGGCTTCGAGAAGGACGGCCAACAGACGGTCATGCCGCACGGTCAGCCGGCCGTCGAAAAGCCGATTTGAAGCACACACCGTGACGGGGAGCGCGTCGGCGCCGCCCCTCTGTCACACAGCACCTTTGCCCGAAACGAGCAAGTCGGCAATCGCACCCGAGAGCGGCAATCCCGGGTGCTTTTCCAGCCAGAAGAACTCGCCGACCGGGTTGACTTCCAGAAAGCAGTGGCGGCCGTCGGGGGTGAGGATGAAATCCGCGGCGCCGTAGTTGAGGCCCAGCGCATGCATCAGTTTCAGCAGCGCATTCTCGACTTCGGGCGGCAAACGGTACGACTCCCACGCTTCAATTAGTCCAATGCCGTCGCGACGCCAGTCGACGCTCGTTTTCTCAGACCGTTGGGAATCGATCGAGGCCGTGAACACCCGGTTTCCCACAATCGTGGCCCTGAGTTCCAGCGCCTTGGGCACTTGCTCCTGAAAGATGGCCGGGCAATAACGAAGATCATCGAGATGCTCGAGGTCTTTGTCATGAATCGTGCTGGTGAAGACTACTTTCTGTTCGCCCTGTTCGTAAATGGCAAACGAAGACAGCGTCTTCATGATCATCCCCTGCTTACATTCGCGTGCGAACCCACGCACGGCTTCTGGCACATTGGTGATCAAGGTGCGCGGAACGGTGAGCCCCACTTCTCTCGCGATCTTGAGCTGAAGCTGCTTGTTTTCCGCGCGGCGCAAACGGTGCACGGGATCGAGATGAAACGCATCGAGACTGGCGATCATGCCGTGCAGCGTGGCGCGCGATTGTTCGATCGCCGCCCGCCTGAGCTGCAAGTCCATCGCTTCAGGGATGCACCGCCCGATAGCGATCCGCCGGTACCACACGGCAGACACCGTATCCAGGTCCAACTCATCGTCCTCACACGCAATTATGTGCCGCTCTTTTTCGCCGCTATATTCGCTGCAATGCCGAATCTCGGTCGGGAAGCGGTCGGTATTGAACCGGTAAGGCACGCCACCCTGTGCCGCAACAGCATTCATGACGAGCGCAATACTCTCATTGTCGTTGCTGTGGGTGACGATCAGTACCACGGGCCGTGGGTGGCGCTCGGACATGATTGCGCTCCTTGACTGAAGGCGTGCGGCGGGATGGCGCCTCGCCGCACGCTCGACTTCGGACCTGGCGTTGCCGCCCGGCAATGAACAGGAATGCTAAATAGGTGCACTTTCGCCGTCCGAGGGATACGCCATCGTCGTCACCGGCGATGACGGCGTGCCGGGCATCGGTCCCATCGGCCCCATAGGCGCCATAGGCCACCCCATGTGCCGCAGCATGCCCAATAGATCGGGCAATTCGCCAACCGGCACGCCTTCCTGATCGGACGGCGCCGCCATCGTCACGACCGCACCGCCGCGTATGGTCTGCATCTCAGCCGATGTGAGATTTCTGGAGAACTGCCCTTCCAGGAAATGCGAGAAAAACGGTACGGGTTCCTGAGTTTCAATTTTGACGTTAGACATGATGCTTACCTCGCTGGAAGTGTGGGCCATTGGGAACCAATATGGCGGCATAGGCCGCCGCCACGTCCTGCAACCACCGTGCCAGCGAAGCCCGTGGCTCGCTGCGGCGCGTAGCGGCCCGAAGTGGCGGAGAATCGGTGGGGACGCAAAACCGGAACCGTTGGCGCGAAGCCAACGTGAGGGAGCGAAAAGATGGCAATGCGCCAACAGCCCGCTAAACTACCGGCGCAGAGGCGATGCAAACGCTGGCGAGGTCACGTCGCAAACAAATTGGCAAACTACTGGAGGAGCAAATAAATGACGCTTTCGAAGAGAGAATTCGGCCGTACCGGCTGGAAGGTGTCCGAAATCGGATTTGGGGCATGGGCAATCGGCGGTTCGTGGGGCAGCGTTGCCGAAGACGACGCGAGGGCCGCGCTGAACGCCGCGCTCGATAGCGGCGTCACGTTCATCGACACCGCCGACGTCTACGGCGACGGCCGCTCGGAGCGCATCATCCGCGACGTGCTGCGCGAGCGCGGCGGCGAGCGTCCCATCGTGGCCACCAAGCTCGGGCGCCGGCTCGATCCGCATGTGACCAGCGGCTATCTGAACAAGCGCGAACTCGAAGGCTTCATCGACCGGAGCCTCTCGAACCTGGGCGTCGACACGCTCGACCTCGTGCAACTGCACTGCCCGCCGACCGAAGTCTATTACCGCCCCGAGGTGTTCGCCGCGATGGACGACTTTGTCGCCGCCGGCAAAATCCGCTTCTACGGCGTTTCGGTCGAAAAGGTGGAAGAAGCGCTGAAGGCGATCGAGTATCCCAACGTGGTTTCGGTGCAGATCATTTACAACATGTTCCGCCAGCGTCCTGCCGACCTGTTTTTCCGGGAAGCGCACAAGAAGAGCGTTGCGGTCATCGCGCGCGTGCCGTTGGCGAGCGGCATGCTCACCGGCAAGCTGTCCGCGGACTCTGTTTTCGCGCCGGACGACCACCGTGCGTTCAATCGTCATGGCGAGGCATTCGATGTGGGCGAAACGTTCTCGGGCGTGCCGTATGACGTCGCCTTGAAAGCGGTCGACGAACTGCGTGGCCTGGTTCCGGTGAACGCCTCCATGGCCCAGCTCGCGCTGCGCTGGATACTCATGGAAGATGCCGTCTCGGTCATCATTCCGGGCAGCAAGAACGCGGCCCAGGCGGCGTCGAATGCCGCGGCGGCGAACCTCGCACCACTGTCCGATGCCGCCATGCAACGCGCGCGGGACGTTTATGAACGCCTTATCGCGCCGCACGTCCACCAGCGCTGGTAAAGACGCTTGCGGTCGATGCCACCGCCGTTTCGGCGCACGCTGACGCCAGTTTGCGCCGCTTTGCCCCGATTGTTCGGCTGATCCCGCCAGTCAATTCGCGCCCGGCCGCTTTATCGCGGCGGCGCGTATCTTTACATTTGTGCTTGTCGCCGGCCGATTGCTTCGTGCAAGCCAGACGCCGGTTCCTCTAGATGGTGCAACTTACGGTGCGGAGAACATGATGAGCAAACTTGCAGGCAAGGTCGCGGTTGTCACGGGTGCGTCGAAAGGCATCGGCGCCGCTATTGCCAAGGCCCTCGCGGCCGAAGGCGCTTCGGTGGTCGTGAACTACGCGAGCAGCAAGGCGGGCGCGGATACGGTCGTCGCCGCGATTACGGCGGCCGGAGGCCGGGCGGTTGCCGTTGGCGGCGACGTCTCGAAGGCGGCGGACGCGCAAGGCATCATCGGCGCGGCCGTCGAAACCTATGGCAGGCTCGACATCCTCGTCAACAACTCGGGCGTCTACGAGTTCGCGCCGATCGAAGAGTTCACGGAGGCGCAATACCGCAGGCAGTTCGACACGAACGTGCTCGGCGTGCTGCTCACCACGCAGGCGGCCGTGAAGCATCTGGGCGAAGGCGCGAGCATCATCAACGTGAGTTCCGTCGTCACGACGCTCACGCCGCCGACCACGGCTGTCTATAGCGGCACGAAGGGCGCCGTCGATGCGATCACCGGCGTGCTCGCACGCGAACTGGGACCGCGCAAGATCCGCGTGAATGCGATCAATCCCGGCGTGATCGAGACCGAAGGCGCCCATACGGCAGGCGTCATCGGCTCGGAATTCGAAAGCCTTGCGGTCAGCCAGACGCCGCTCGGGCGCGTGGGGCAGCCCGACGATATCGCCACGGCCGTGGTGTTCCTCGCATCGGACGATGCCAAGTGGTTGACGGGCGAACATATCGTCGCCAGCGGGGGTATGCGCTAAGGCATTTTGGTGGGACTGGCAGGCGGTAAAAATCGCGTGCGTGGTAATCTCCCGAAAATCGGTCGTACCGCCCTCGCTGCGGCACGACCGGCAACATTTCAGAAAAGGGAGTTTGGCCAAGCCGTTTCATGCGAGTTTCCGACCTTATCGACAGTCGTACGATCTTGCGCAGCCGGCGGCGTTGGCTGTATTTCGCCGTGTTCTGGCTGGGCGCTATCGCTACGGGGCTCGTTGCGGTCATGTACGCACGGCTCATCGACTTCGGTTACTCGCTCTTCTTGCAGATGACCTCGCATTACCGGTGGCTGCCGCTTCTCGTCACGCCGGCAATCTCCGCGTTCTGTGTCTGGGCCACGCGCCGCTGGTTTGCGGGTTCGGAGGGCAGCGGCATCCCGCAGGTCATCGCTACGTTGCACGACGTGCGCAAATTCGGCCCGCGCCTGCTCACGCTGCGCATCCTGGTCGGCAAGATCTTCCTGTCGTTCCTCGCCATTCTCGGCGGCTTCACGATTGGGCGCGAAGGCCCGACCATCCACGTGGGCGCCGCGCTCATGTACAACCTGCGACGTTTTTATCCGGCGCGTCTGCGCAGCATGTACGGCGTCGGCCTCGAATACAAGCTTGCGCTAGCGGGCGCGGCCGCGGGCCTTTCCGCCGCGTTCAATGCGCCGCTTGCGGGCGTGGTCTTCGCGATCGAGGAACTCACGCGCAGCTTCGAGGCGCGAACGAGCGGCGTGATCATCACGGCAATCATCTTCGCGGGTGTCGTCTCGCTCGCGCTGCAAGGCAACTATGTGTATTTCGGCACGATCGCCATCGCCGGCCATTTGCCCGATCTGCTCGCCGTCGCCGTCATTCTCGTTGGCGTGATTACGGGCGTTGCGGGCGGCGTGTTCTGCTGGCTGCTGCTCAACACCGAACGATGGATGCCCACCCGCTTGCTCGCCCTCCGAAAGGAACAGCCCGTGGCGTTCGGCGCGGTATGCGGTTTGTTCATCGCCGTGCTCGGCGTGGCGAGCGGCGGCAATCTGTTCGGCAGCGGCTACGCGGAAGCGCGCAGCATGCTCGAAGGCCACTCGCAGATCAGCGTGGCTTATCCCGTGCTGAAAATGGCCTCGATGGTGGGCTCGTATTTGCCGGGCACGCCGGGCGGCCTCTTTGCGCCGTCGCTCGCGATCGGCGCGGGCATCGGCAACGTGCTGCACATGCTGTTCGGGCAAATGCAGTTGCCGATGCTGATCGCACTCGGCATGGTTGGCTATCTTGCCGCCGTCACGCAGAGCCCGATCACGGCATTCGTCATCGTCATCGAAATGATCGACGGCCATGCGCTCGTGATCTCGCTGATGGCAACGGCGCTCGTTTCGAGCCAGGTTTCCAGGCTATTCGCGCCGCCGCTTTACGAAGCCCTGGCGCAACGCTTCCTCAAGCAGTGATGTGCGCCAACTCGCGCTGAGCGGCGCACGCCGTTACCAGCGCAGCAGCCGCGGCCCGAGCCATGCGCCAATGCAGGCGGGCAGCAACATGCCGATCACATACCAGACGCTCCAGAACGCCGGGCTCATCTCCGGACAATGGAGACAATACGCGATGGTTGCGAGCGCGCTCGCAAAAAGCCCGGCCGCCGCGCCCGCCACGCGCAGGCGGGTGGGCGCGAGACCGCGCACGGCCCAGAACACGGCCACGAACGTGGGCACCGAAAGCAGCACGATATTGAACGGGCACGTGCGCCAAGTGTGGCCGAGCACGAGCGGCACGCGCTGCGCAGGCGCCGCGTCGCCGAGCGCGAGCCACGCTCCCGCCAGCACGGCGACGAATGGCAGCGCCACCAGCGCCCACGCATAGCCGCCGCGCTGACCCGGCCGCCCGAGGCGGCTCACCACGAGCGCGGCAGCGGCCGCGACACACAACGGGAACGCGAGCTTCGCCCAGAAGATCGGCGTGTGCATGACACTCATGAGATCGCGCCGCACGCCGAACACCACACTCATCAGCACGACCGAGCCTGCGAAACCGAGCAGCAGCGCCTTTGCGAAGCGGCGCAGCGCGGCCTTGCGGTCCACACGCGTATCGCCTGCGGCAAGCAGATTGATCAGATCGTCGGTTTTCATCGCGCTCCCCTGATGCGCGCGGCAAGCGCCTTCAGACCGCGATGAATCCCCACCTTGACCGCCGATTCGGAAAGCCCTGTGAGCTTCGCCGTTTCCACGACCGAAAGCCCTTCGAGCTTCACGTGGACAATCGGCAGGCGCTGTTTGTCGGGCAACTGGTCGAGCAGTTTGCCGATATCGCGGCGCGCCTGCGCGGGTTCGTCGTCAGGCGCGGCGAAGAGATCGGTGTGATCTTCGAGCGGATCGTTGAGCATGTCGCGGCGTGCGCGCGAGCGGAAAAAGTCCATGAGCTTGTAGCGGGCGATCGCGTGCACCCAGGCCGTGAGCGGTTCGTCAGGGCGCCATGTATGGCGTGCGTTGTGAACCGCAAGCAGGATCTCCTGCACGAGGTCCTCGACGTCGTCGCGCAACTGCGGAATGCGCCTGCGCAGGTAGCCACGCAAATGGCGCGTGAGTTCCTCGAGGAAGTCGCGATACGCTTGCGCGTCGCCTTCCAGGCCGCGGACAAAAAGCGCTTTGAGACGGGTTTCCGCTGAGTGCAAAGGTCGTCCTGGATTGTCGCGACGAAAAGTTGGCGGGCTTGCGGGCATGGCGCTAGCCCGGTCTTGCGACGGCGAACTTTCAAAATGATTACGAACGCTGCCGCACTCGCGCCCGCTCGCGTGAGCGTAGCCGAACGCCTCGCGCGCCGCAACGCCATGCGGGCCGAGGGCGGGCGCGCCGGGCGCCGCCCCCTCCGTCATCGTCCCCCATGTGCTGATCAAGCCCACCTTGGCTTCTCCCCGTGGCGCGAGCGCGTGCGCCCGTTGCGGGTAATTCGTTCGCCGCCCCGGCCCGGTTACAGCCGCAGCGATATATTTCCGGCCGCACCCGGTCGAGCGATTTTTTCTCGGCGCGCTGTAACCGGCGCGCGCGCCGCGGCGAATTCACTGTCAACTCTGTGCTCACAAGGAATCGCCATGCACACGTCGATCGGTGAAACGCCCGCACTCGAAGCACGCATTCGCCGGCCACGCGCGATCCAGCCGCTCTGGCTACGCGTCTCGCATTGGCTCAACGCGCTCGCGGCACTCGTCATGATGTTCTCCGGCTGGCGCATCTACGATGCGTCGCCCGTGTTTGCGGGATTCGTCATTCCCACGTCGATCACGCTAGGCGGCTGGCTCGGCGGCGCGTTGCAATGGCATTTCGCGGCGATGTGGCTGCTGTTTTTCAACGGGCTCTTCTATCTCGGCATGAATCTCGCCACCGGCCGCTGGCGCACGAAGTTCTTCCCGCTGAGCGCGCGCGCCGTATTGCACGATCTGCGCGCCGCGTTCTCGGGCCGGCTTTCTCACGCTGACCTGAGCCAGTACAACGCGGTGCAGAAACTCGCCTACCTCGTCGCGATCGCCGATCTCATCGTTCTCGTGCTTTCGGGCCTTGCGATCTGGAAGTCGGTGCAGTTTCCGCTGCTGCGCGAATTGATGGGAGGTTACGACCGCGCGCGCGTGGTGCACTTTTGCGCGATGGCGTTGCTCGCGGCGTTCGTGCTCGTTCACGTAACGATGGTCGCACTCGTGCCGCGCTCGTTGCTCACCATGCTGCGCGGACGCTGAACGCGCTGCCTGCAGCAACGAGAGCGCAACTCTATCAGTTGATCAGGATTCCAGATGAAAACGCCAGACCACAAGATTATCGAACTCGACCGCGCAGCGATTCTCGCCGATGCACGGCGCGAACTCGACATGCCGTCACGGCGCCTGTTCGGCAAGCGCATGCTCACGCTCGGCGGTCTTTCGCTGCTGACTGGCTGCACGATCACCGACGACGCCTCGGTCAACACATTCCTCACCGCCGTCTCCCGGCTCAACGACCGCGTGCAGGGGTGGCTGTTCGACCCTACCCGGCTCGCGCCCACGTACACCGAAGCCCAGATCACGCGGCCGTTCCCGTTCAATGCGTTTTATAGCGAAAGCGAGGCGCCCATTGTCGATGGCGGCGACTACCGGCTCAAGATCAGCGGGCTCGTCAAGGGCCAGCGCGTCTGGACGCTGCCCGAGTTGTATGCGCTGCCGCACGCCGAACAGATCACGCGGCATATCTGCGTTGAAGGCTGGAGCGCAATAGGCCGTTGGGGCGGCACGCCGTTCGCCGATTTCCTGCGGCGCGTCGACGCCGATCTCACCGCGAAATACGTGGGCTTTCGTTGCGCCGACAGCTACTACGAAAGCATCGACATGCCGACGGCGCTGCATCCGCAAACCTTGCTCACGTTCGACTACGACGGCGAGCGGCTGCCCGCGAAATACGGCTACCCGATGAAGCTGCGCATGCCAACGAAGCTTGGCTACAAGAACCCCAAGCACATCGTCGAAATTTTCGTCACGAACACCTATCCAGGCGGCTACTGGGTCGACCAGGGCTACAACTGGTTCGGCGGTTCGTGACATCTTCCTGCCGCCGCTCGCGCGACGGTTCCGCTTCACTTCCGCCCGAAAACGGGCAACGGCTTTTTCCACCCAGCAAGGAGCAACGCAAATGAACACGATCCGTTTCGCAGCCATCGCCATCTCGGCCGCCCTGTTGAGCATGAGTGCAGGCGCATTCGCACAGGCAAGCGGCGCGATGTCGAACGACGCCATGTCGCAAGACTCGATGCACAAGGACACCATGGGCAAAGGCGCCATGTCAAAGGACACAATGGGCAAGGGCGATGCGATGAGCAAAGATAAAATGAGCAAGCCCATGAAGAACGACGCCATGGGCATGGATCATCCGGCGTCGGGCGCCATGGCGCATTGAAACCTCGCATTGCGCCCTGGCAGTGCGCTCCCGGCGTGGCCCGCGCCAGGAGCGCAACGCGCGCGTGGCCATTGTGCGCTCGCGATATATGATCTCAGTGGGGGCCGCCGAGGTGGGGCCGCCCAGGTGGGGCCACCCACCCCGCGCCGGGAGCACGTCATGGGAAGCGAATGGCAACACCGCTTGAAACTGTTTATCCAGCGCTTCTGGCAGCCAACCAGCGCCTGCATGACCTGCATGCCGGGGAGCTGGGGCAACATCATGAGCCTTGCCCATTGGACCATCGCATTCAAGACGGGGCTCTTCACCGGCGCGCTGGCCGTGCTGCTCACCTTCACGCCGGCGACGAAGTGGTACGCGAATCGCTATGGCAACGCGCTGCTGGTTGGCTGCCTGACCGTGCTAGGCGACGCCTACGCTCACACGAGTCACTATCGGGTTCATGTTCTGGAACACATCGCGACGGGAATCGTGTCCGGCCTGTTTGCGCTTGCGGCCTCCTGGCTGTTCGACGACCGGGCGCACCGCATACGAACGCTGTGGGCGCGCTTGACCGGGTAATTCAGCCGCAGGCATGGCAGGCGCATACGCTTGCGGCCACCACCGCATCCCTAGGCCTTAGGTCCGATTGACTGGGCATCCACACGTGGCACCCTTCGACAGAGCCATTCTTCGGCTCATAACAGGGGAACCCGATGCGCGCCTGCCGATATGTGGTCCTTTGCGCTTTGCCATTCCTGATCGTTGGCTGCAACACGCCGCCGATCCCGCCGGGTAAGGCGGTTGATATCCCGACCGCACTCGAGCAGGTTCTCACGGGCCTGTGTAATTTCAAGAAAGAACAAGCCGACCGGAAGCAGGATATGGGCGTCACCATCGACACGGTCACCGTGGAACTCGACCTGACCGTTGACGGGGCAAGGAATCCTCCCGTAGCGGTCGCGCCGGATGTCCAGTTCATTCCCACGGTGAGCTACGGGGGGATCGTCACGGCGACCCGGGGCAGCCGGCTTACGCTTACCCTGAAAAACACCGGCAGCCACGGCGGCTGCGACATGACACCGGCGAAGTAGCGACGATTCTCGCGCGCCGCTACCGGGCGCCCGAGCGGCGCCGAAAAGCCGCCTCCAGAGGTCTATAGGACTATCGGCCCATATCCAGCCCATGCGGTTGTGACATGATGGGAACGAGCGGAGCACCCGGCCCTGGCGCCATGCGTATTGTTCATACGTTGCTGATCATCCTGGCTTTCGGGATGAGTTTTGCCGGCCGAGAGGCAGATTGCCTCGCGGCTCAGGGAACGCCTGTCCAAGCCGTTGCATCACAAGCCGCGACAGCAGCGCCAGCCAGCGCGCCATCGCCGCCTACGCCTACGCCACCTGCTGCCGCCGCAAGCCGCCACCTCAACCTCGCGAACCAGCCCAGGTTCGGCGATTTCGACGCCATGCTCGACCGCCGGCTGATCCGCGTGCTGGTGCCGTACAGCAGGACACTCTATTTCAACGAACTCGGTCATGAGCGCGGGCTGACCGCCGGGCTCATGCGCGACTTCGAGGGCTACCTGAACAAGAAGTATCGGAGCAGCCTCGGCAAACGCCCGTTGACGCTCGTGATCATCCCCACGACGCGCGAGCAGCTTATTCCGGGTCTCCTCGCCGGCAAGGGCGACATCGCCGCAGGCAATCTGACCGCCACGGAATCGAGGCTCAAGCAGGTCGACTTCGTCGCGCCGCGAGACCGCACGCCGGTTCGCGAGTTGGTCGTCACCGGTCCCAAGTCGCCCGCGCTCGCCAAACTCGACGACTTGAGCGGCAAGACCGTGCATGTGCGCCCGAGCAGCAGCTACTTCGAGAGCCTCACCGCCCTGAACGCGCGCTTCAAAAAAGAAGGCAAGCTGCCAATGAAGCTGGTGAAGCTGCCCGACGCGCTCGAGGACGAGGACGCCATGGAGATGCTCAACGTCGGGCTGGTCCAGATTCTCGTGGTCGACGACTGGAAGGCGAAATTCTGGGCGCAGGTGCTGCCAGGTATCGTGGTGCACGAGGACATGGCCGTGCGCGATGCCGGCTATATCGGCTGGGCGATTCGCAAGCAGAGCCCCAAACTCCAGCAGGCCATCGACGACTTCTACGTGAGCTACGTGAAAAAGCAGAGCGTGGCGGAAGTGCGGCTGAAGCAGGAACTGCAGCGCGTCAAGCAGATCACCAGCAATACGGAGGAGGCGGAACTGAAGCGTTTCACGCAAACGGTCGGCCTCTTCCAAAAGTACGGTTCGCAATATCACTTCGATCCATTGATGCTTGCCGCGCAGGGCTTCCAGGAATCGCAGCTCGACCAGAGTGCCCGCAGTCACGTTGGCGCGATCGGCATCATGCAGCTCATGCCGGCAACCGGCAAGGAACTGGCCGTCGGCGACATCCGTGTGACGGAATCGAACATCCATGCCGGTGCGAAATACCTGGACCTCCTGATGTCCCGCTACTTCCCCGACGCGCATTTTTCCGACTCGGACCGCGCCCTCTTCGCCTTCGCGAGCTACAACGCGGGTCCGGCGAGGATCGCGAAGATGCGCAAGGAAGCGGCCGCTCGAGGACTCTCTCCCGACAAGTGGTTCAACAACGTCGAGATCGTGGTTGGCGAGAAGGTCGGGATCGAGACGACCACTTACGTGCGCAACATCTACAAGTACTACGCCGCCTACCGGCTCGTTCAAGAAGCGCAGGCACAGCGCGAGCGCGCCATCGGGCAGATGCGCAAGCAGGGTTGAGGCATGGCTACGCCTCAAGCGTCCAGTTGCGCGAGATGAATCCCGCAACCTGATCCAACGCGTAGCGCGCGCTCGCCAGCTCATGGGTAGAGCGCTGGAACACGTGGTGCAGTCCTTCGTAGACTTCCAGCTGCACCGTGGTGCCCTGCTCCGCCGCAGCCTCCGCATAACGCCGTGCGTCGTCGAGCAGGAGTTCGTCCGTGCCGACCTGGAGCGCGATGGGCGGCAGGTGCACGGCAATGGCATGCAGCGGCGACGCGCGCCCATCCGCGGGATCGGCGGCGCCGAGATACGCCGCGGCGGCATTGGCGAGCACGGGGCGCGTCAAGACCGGGTCGTGGGTCGTTTCGCTGTGGAACGACGGCCCCGTGAACGCAAGATCGACCCACGGCGAGAAAGCGGCCACACTCGCGATGTTCACTGCCGGCCGCTCCGCTACGCCCAGAACCGCGAGCGCCAGTCCACCGCCTGCAGAATCGCCGATCAGGGCGACCTCGCGTATGCCGCTGTTCGCCAGCCATCGCAGCGCGGCCAGGACGGCGTCGTGCGCCGCGGGAAACGGATGCTCTGGCGCGAGCGGATAGTCGAGAACAAAAGTATCAACGCCGGCGCGCGCTGCGATCTGACTCGCAAAGCCGCGATAGCCCGTTGCCGACCCGAGCACGAAAGCGCCGCCGTGCAGGAACAGGATCGCGCGGTGGGCAGGCGCGCTGCGTGGCCGAATCCACCACCCCTTGACATCCGCATTCTCGATGCTTTCCAGGCTCGCGCCCTCCGCCACCGGCGTGTGCGCGGTCATGGCGTCGTACGCCTCGCGCATCGTTCCGTTGAATTCTTCAAAGTGGCGTTGCATGCGCGCGATCGCGGCCCTCGCGGCGTCGCGGTCGTCATCGCTCAAGCTGTGCCGCATTTCGATCAGGTTTGCGCGTTCTCCGATGCTCATCATGGCTCCTTCGTTGCGTGAATGCGTTCTCGATGGGCATGACGATATCGATTCCGATCGAGACATAGAAGAAGGTCAATTGGAATAGAATCCATTCCAATCAGGAAGTTTTGGGGAAGAAGAGATGGATCGGCTCGACGCGCTCAAACTGTTCATCCGCATCGTCGAAAGCGGGAGTTTCGCGGCGGCGGCGCGCGACATCGGCGTGGGCCAGCCGGCAGTCAGCAAGCAGATCGCCTCGCTAGAGCGCCATCTCGGCGCGCAACTGGTCAGGCGCACGTCGCGCAGCATGACGCTGACCGAAACCGGGCAGTCGGTCTATGAAGCGGGCTTGCGCATCATTGGCGACTTCAGCGAACTGGAGTCTTCGGTCGGGCGTGGCCAGATGTCGCCGAGCGGGCTGATTCGCGTGACCGTGCCGCCCGTTTTTGGCCGGCTGTATGTCGTGCCGTGCCTGCCGGTGTTTTTCTCCCGATATCCGCAGGTGCAGGTGGACCTTTCCGCAACGGAGCGAAACGTCAATCTCGTCGAGGAAGGCTTCGACCTTTCGATCAAAAGCGGACCGCTCGCCGACTCCTCGATGATTTCGAGGCATCTGGCGTCGAGTCCGGTGGTTGTCGTCGCGACGCCCGAATACCTCGACAAGCATGGGCGGCCCGAGTGGCCGCAAGATATCGAGCGGCATACGTGTGTCGTTTTCGCGCCCATGCGCGAGCCGCGAGCATGGCGCTTCGGGAACGTCGAAGGACCAGGCCTGTATGTTCCGTCGGGTAATTTCCGCACTGGCGACGCGGAACAGATCCGCGCCGCTGTGCTGGCCCATATGGGGTTGGTGCAGGCGCCGGCGTGGCTCTTCGCAGCGGAGATGGCGAGCGGCGCCGTCGTCAGTGTGCTGGAGGATTTCGCGCCGCCGCCGCTGCCCGTGCACGGCCTGCACCCCTCAGGCAGGCGGCTGCCGACCAAGACCCGCGTGTTTCTCGACTTCGTTGCCGAAACACTCGCGGCTGATCCGCGCCCGGCTTTTGTGCCGGTCTGATGGTTTGCCGCGCATGCGCGGAACGGCACTTGCTGGAACGAGTGAGTCACTCATTCAGGAGAGCCAAAATGCCCGAGAAGAAAACGATAGAGCGCGCGCGCGCAGACAAGCGCGCGGGCAAATCCGCAAGCACCCAGGCCGGCGAGTTTGTGAAAGAGGAATTCGAGCGCGTGCGCGCGGGCAAACATGGCGTGCGCTCCGCGAAGCAGGCCGTGGCGATCGGCCTTTCCAAGGCGCGCCGCGCCGGGGTCGACCTGAAGCCGCCGCCGAAGGGCCAGGCCAGCGAAGCAACGCGCAAGAAGGCCGCGCAGGATCTCGCGGCAGGCCGCGGCGAGAAAAAGACCCGCGACAGCACGGAATCGAAGGCCAAACATTCGCGCACGGCGACGGAAGTGCTCAAGCGCGAGAGCCGGGCCGGGGCATCGCCACAGGCCGCGTCGAAGCAGGCGAAGACCGGTGCGGCGCGCCGCCCTGCCGCAAGCCGATCGGCGGCTGCGAAGAAGGCTGCGCAGACCAAGGGCGCAGCGGGCCGTTCCGCCGCGGCAAAAAAGGCGGCGAAAACACGCGCCGGACGAGCACAGCACACACGCCACTAGCGCGACGCCAACACGGCTCAGGCGGCGAGGCGAACCTTGCCGCCGGGCACCGCTCGCACGCGGGGTTATGAGACTATGTGGCTCATCGTCCCCCACACGCAGGCTGCAAACCGCCGATGTCCTCTTCCACGCCTCTGCTCGAAAACATCCTGCGCGACGTCCCCCGTCGTTATCGCTTGCCGCAAGAAACCGCGGCTTCAGAGCAGCAGTCTGGAAGCGCCAATCCGGCCACGGCAGTCGCACTCGTCATTGAAAAGGCACGTGAGGCCCTGGTGCATGGCAGCGCGCCAGGCGCGACGCTGCAGCAGCGCTTTATCGACGCACTCGCGGCCATGATCACCGAAGCCATGCACGCCGATTCCGGCGACCGCGCATTCCAGGCGCTGGTTCTGCGGCACCGCGCCCCCCAGGTGCGCGAGTTTGCGTCGCTTTCGGCACAGGCCGACCAGGACCGCAGACAGATCCATGCCGCTGTCAACGCGATCGCGCATCCGGCCAAGCAGCAGCGTGCCCCGCAACCCTGGCAGCGCGAAGCACTCGCGCAGTTGCATGCGTCCGCGTCTTCTGCGCACCATGAGGCGAATTACGCCGGGCTTCACGATACGGTGCGAGCCCTCCTCGCCGTGCCCGAGCTTGAAGCGAAAGACGCGGATTTCGAGCACGCACTGGCTGATCTGCTGGACAGCGCGGCACTCGCGCGCCTGTGCCGGCTCGAAGCCCTGGCACCCGACCCACTCGTCCAGCAGTACGTATCATTGCTCGATGCGTACGGTCCACGGCCGGGTACGCCGGCAGCCGTCGCGCAAGGCCGTGCATCGCAGCAGCGCGGCGCTGCTGTCGAAGCGCTGGCCGTACAGGCGCTCGAAGCACTGGCTCAATGGCTCAACGCAGCGCAGGAGGACCCGCAGGCGTACCGTGTCGTGAGTTCGATGCGCGTTCCGTCTTCGATACCGGGCAAGCACGAGCGCGCAAAAACCGAATGGGACGTGGTTCTCCTGGAGAGGCCCCATGCGCAGGCCCTCGATGCAGAACCGGTATGGCACGTGCGTCTGCTCGTCGAAGCGAAGGCATCTGTTGAGTCCGCGACGACAGACCTGCCGCGGCTCATGCGCGGTTTGCGACTACTCGCTCACGCCGAGGAGAACGTCGTGTATACGTTCGAGACGCAGCAGGGCCCTGTGCAGTTGGACGGCGTATCGCTACGCGCGCTTGGCACCGAAGAGTCCGGCTTGATGAAAGCCATTCTTTACTGCTGCGATGCGCCTGCCGAAAACGCCCCGCGAATGCTCAATGCCGCGAGCCGCATGCAGCTTCTCTCCACGCAGGCGAGCGTTGAATTCGCCAGTGCCCTGTGGGACGGGCGAGATGCAGATCCGCAAATACTGGATGCTGTCTGGCATGAACTGACGCAATCCCCGCGCTGGCATGCCGTGCTTCACCAATACGCGACGCTGCGCCTCGTGCGCGAATTGATGGTGCACCCCGAAGACATGATGGCAACGATTCGCGACACGGCAGGGTGTCCGCAATACGCGACGAACGACCGGCCTTGTTGAGCGCACGCCCATTGCGTTCGCATTCGATTCACACGGCGCGCGCAGAGTCGCAGTAGTAGCGGATATTTAGGCGTACCAGCAGAAATAGTCAATTGACGCATTGCCGAGATGAACAACTAAGCAAATCAGAATTCGTTGGTTTGCCTGAAATCGTTGCAGATCGACAATCACCCGGCATCGTCAATTCACTTACCTACCCTGCTCGTTGCCGAGCCTGCGAACATGAAGGCGTTCTCCTCGAATATCCGTCGGCACTCCACCGGCACCCTCCTGCTTGCCGCGTGCGCTGCCGCCGTCCTGATTCTCCAGAGCGGCTGCAAGCCGCATGAAGAGCAGGCGCAAAGCGCGGCCGCGCCGCAAAGCCAGGCGTCGGCGCAGCAGGAAATCACCTATTTCAAGTATCCCGACAATCCCGCGTTCGACCTCGTCTATCTCGCCGACAAGCTCGGCTATTTCGACCACACGAGCACGCGGCCCAAATATGTCGGCAAGATTTCCGCGCCGCAGATCATTCCGCTCGTAGGCACCGGCGATATCGATTTCGGCACGCGCATGGTGCCGCTCGTGATCTCCGCCATTGCCAGCGGCGCCGATATCAAGGTCATTTCCGCAGGCGGCGAGACGCTGCCGGACGCGCCGCACATGAAGTATTTCGTGCGCAAGGATTCGGGCATTCTCGGGCCGAAGGACTTTGAAGGGAAAACGGTGGCGTTCAACAGCTTCGGCGCGTGCGCGGAGTTCGTCACCAAGAAGTATCTGGCGCAGCACGGCGTGGATGTCTCGAAGGTCAACTGGCTCGTCGTGCCCGACAATCAGTCCGAGCAGGCGCTCGTCACGAAGAACGTGGACGTCGCGATCATTCATCCGCCCTTTTCCGGCTCGGCCGAAGCCGATCCGCAGCTGCACAAGCTGTGGAGCGACTGGGATGAGGACCACGGTCTTGGCGGCATGGCGCCCTATAGCGTAAACGGCGCGTTCGCGCGCGCCCACCCGCAGGCGGTGCGCGACTTCGTCACGGCCATCGCGAAGGCGGGCAACTGGGTCAACGCGCATCCCGACGAAGCGCGCAAGCTCACGGCCGAGCGGCTTGGCATCGACGTCCGGCTCGTTGAGCGCTATGCGTACGTGCAGAATCTCGTGATCACCGAGCCGCCTATCCAGTACTACATCGACATTCTCGAACAGGCCGGCAAGATTCCGAAGGGCAAGGTCAACGTCAAGGATGTCTACACGAACGACTTCAATCCGTTCGTGAAGCACGAGGCGCAAGCCAGCGTGACGGCTTTGCCGAACGGAACACGCTCGTGAGCACGGCAACTGCACTACGCGAGAAGATCGTCGCGCGCGACCTCTCGCTCACGTATACCCACGCGCAAACGGACACGCACCATACGGTGCTCAAGCGTTTCGATCTCGCCGTGCGCGAAGGCGAATTCATTTCGCTGCTGGGCCCAAGCGGGTGCGGCAAGTCGACGTTCCTGAACGTGCTCGCGGGCCTCACGCCGCCCACCTCGGGCGACATTCGCGTGGACGGCGACCCCGTGAGCGCCGTGCGGCAAAAACTCGGCTTCGTGTTTCAGGGCTATGCGCTCTTTCCGTGGCGCACCGTGCGCAGGAACGTGGAGGCCGGGCTCGAAATTCGCGGCATGAAGCGCGCCGAGCGACGCAGCGAGGCCGAGCGCTTTTTGCGCCTCGTGGGCCTGCTGGAATTTGCGGATCACTATCCGCACCAGCTTTCCGGCGGCATGCGCCAGCGCGTGGCCATCGCGCGCGCGCTCGCTTACGGCCCCGAGATTTTGCTCATGGACGAACCGTTCGGCGCACTCGACGCGCAAACGCGCGAATTGCTTCAGCAGGAATTGCTGGCGATCTGGGAGCAAAGCGCGACAACGGTCGTATTCGTCACGCACAGCATCGACGAAGCGATCTTTCTCTCCGATCGCATCGCCATACTCGGCCGTGGCCCCGGCCGCGTGAAAGAGATCATCGAGGTCGATCTGCCGCGCCCGCGCGACGCCGCGCTGCGCCACTCGCCAGCATTCGTCGCGTTGCGGCAGCGCGCATGGGAAAGCCTCAGCACAGAGCTCGACGCAAAGCCGCAACCCCACGCACTACCGGAAGCTCACCATGTCTAACGCGATGTCCGATTCGATGTCCGACGCCGGCGCGGTCCGCGAATCGCCCGTGCTGGTGCCCGTGCCACGCGGCGCACGGCGCGGGCGCGTTCGCTCGTCCATCGTGCACCTTTCCGTGGGTGTCGAGCGCTCCATTGCGCTCGTTGCCTTCCTGCTGTTATGGGAGCTGCTGCCGCGGCTTGGCGTAGTCAATGCGGCTTACCTGAGCCCGCCTTCGCAGGTCGCGCTCGCCATCGCGCGGCTGTTCGAAAACGGCGATGCGTGGACGCATATCGGCGCAAGCGCCGTGCGCTCCATTAGCGGTTTGCTGCTCGCCGTGGCCGGCGGCATTGTGTGCGGCTTCCTGCTGGGATGGTTCCGGCGCGTCGAGCGCATTGTCGACCCCGTCTTTCAACTGCTGCGGCAAGTGTCGGCCTTCGCGCTCTTTCCCGTATTCATGCTGTTTCTCGGCATTGGCGAATCGTCGAAGATCGCCATTGTCGTGTGGGCCGCGTTCTGGCCGGTCCTGCTCAATACCATTGCGGGCGTGAAGCAGGTCGAGCGCGTGCTGATCGACTGCGCGCGCTCGATGGGCGCTTCGCAACGCTTCATCGCGACGAAGGTGGTGCTGCCTGCCGCGCTGCCACAGATCCTCACGGGCGTGCGCCTCGCGGGCGCGTACAGCATTACCGCGCTGGTGGCGGCGGAGATGATCGGCGCGCGTTCGGGGCTCGGCTTCTATACGCTCAATTCGCAGGAGACGTTTCAGATTCCCGACATGTACGCGGGCATCGTGCTGCTCGCCATCTTTGGACTGCTGATCAATCAGAGTCTGTCGATACTGGAACGGCAACTGCTGCGCTGGCGCGTCGGGCTCGCGCAGAATGGCTAGGCACGCACCGCTCGCCGCCACGCCAGTTCCGCGGCGCTTGCGCTGGCCCGCCACCACGTTGGCGGCTGCGCTCACCTTGCTCGCGCTGCTCGCGTGGGCGCTGAAGAACGATTTTCCACGCAGCCTGCTCGACAACGAGCGCCCGTTTGCCGCTGCGGCAGCGCGCGGCGTGCTGATCGTGGCGGTGCCGCCGCGACCCGCGCCTACACTTTACGTCGGCCGAGTCGACCGCACAGTGCGCGCGCCCGATCCGTTCGCGGCCGCGCTTGCTTCCGACCTCGCCCGCCGCGTGGGCCTGCCCGTGCAATTCGTGCTGACCGAACCGGCCGCCGCGCGCGCCGCCGTGCAGTCGGGCAACGCCGATGCCGCCATCGTAGGCTTAAGCTTCTCGCCCGACGCGCAGGTGGCATTCGCACCGTCTTCGTACACGAGCGGACTTGGCATGGCACTCGTTCTGAACCACGGCAATGTGCGGGCATGGCGCGACCTGCGCGGCCGCGCGATTTGCGCGCCGCAAGGCAATCCGTATGCCGCGCGCGCGGCGCGTGAGTACCACGCAACTGTGCACGGCTTCGACCGGCCACTCGATGCCCTGCTGGCATTCCAGGCAGGCGACTGCGCCGCACTGGTCGACGACGAGTTCGTCATCGAAGCGCTGCTCAAACAGGCAGACTGGTCCTACTACCGCCCGCTGCCCGGAACGATTGCCGCGCAGGCGGCGTTCATCGCGACGCGCGCGGGCGATGCGGCAAGCGCTGTCTTTATCGGCGACACAGTAGCGCAATGGCGCCGTAGCCGCTGGCTCGCGACCGTGCGCAAGGATCAGGCAATCAGCCTCGCGTTCGACATGTTCAATGCGGAAAACGACTTGTATTGCCACTAGCCGTCGCCATCCGTCACTAGCCGTGCCAAATTGCGCGTGCAGTTGAACGGGACCCGCTTCAGAATCCGCGCCTCAGGTTACGGTCGCGCATCGGGTCCGGCGTCTTTTGCGTGAGCCGCAAGATGCCCTGATTGTCGAAGTAGAAGTGAAACATCATGTAGTCGATGTTGTTCTCGACGTAGCGGTAGGACCAGACTTCCCGCTGCATGCGCGAAAAGTATGCCGTCTCCGCGGGCCGGCCGAAATTGATCAGGACATCGTCGCGGGTCCACTCGTTGACTCTCGCGCGATTGAATTCGCTCTCCTGCATGACCTGGCGCACGCTCACGACCTTGCCGTTCGTGTCGATGTCGGCAACGGTGTTCGTCGTGCCCATCGGCTGGGTCGGCCACATGAGCCGTTTGCCGCCGTCCGGCAGGTTATAGGTTTCGCGCGGCGGCCCAAGACGCGCGATCAACGCGGACTGGTCGGTGCCGGGCTCGATGCTTTGCCACGGCTGGGCGCAGCCGGTCACGAGCGCCATCACGGCGGCAAGCCACGCGCGCTTCACGATGTTGGACAGCGTCCCCATTCACGCACCCCTGAGCCACGCGCCTGGCGGGCAACACGTGCAGATCATGCCGGGCGCGGCAGATGCGGACAATCGGACCATGGTCCTACCGCCAAGCCACCCGTGGTGGTGGCGGGCAAGCGTTGCGCACGCGTTTTCCCGTTGAAAACGAAGCGCCAAAGTGTATGCTTTGCTCTGATGTTCGGGCTCCAGAATACCGGGGGCGCGCCCGCACGAGCGCGCGCGTCCCGTCCGTGGCTCGTTCCCTAACGTTCCCTACCCCCGGGGTGCGGAATGATCAAGCGCATCACGCTGATTGCGGCTTCGGTCGCCCTTGGGTGCCTCGCCACCCTCGGCCCCGTTTTCACGAGTCTTTACGTCGCCAACAAGGACGTCCAGCGGCGCGACCGTGACGAACTCAGTGAGTTCGCCAACAAGGCGGTCATGCGCACGGACCTCGTCACGTACCAGGCTTTCGCCGCCCTTTCCGACCTGGACCGGGAACCGGGTGCGCCTTGTTCGCCGTCCAACCTCGAACAGGCCGCGCGCGTCATCTACAACTACCGGTATGTTCAGGATGCCGGCACCTACGCCGAAGGGCGCTATCTCTGTTCTCCACTGCTTGGCGACGTGCGCAACAAGGATCTCACGCTGCCGCCGCCCGACTATCGCAGCAACGACGGCTACCTGGTGTGGTTCCTGCAGAAGAGCCCGCTAAGCGAGGCCCGCAAGGACATTCAGATCGGCCGCAACGGCCACTACGTCTCCATCGACCCGGGCTCCTATGTCGATCTGATCGATCCGGCGAGACGCCCCATCGCCGTGGTCCAGATTACGACGGGCAAGCTGCTCGCCGTCTCGGCCGGCGCAGATCCGGACGACATGCTCGAAGCGTGGAAACATGGCGGCGACGTGAAGAGCGACGACTGGAATTACGCGGTCGCGCAGTCGTCGACGCGCCCGCTCGGGGTCGTGGTGAAGTCGCCGCGCAGCAGCGTTGCGGGCGACTGGCCCAAACTGCTCGCGGCGTGGCTGACCATCGGCGTGTTCGCGGGCGCAGCGCTCGGCTGGCTCGCCTACAAGCGCGTTACGCGGCAGCTCTCGTTTCCCGCAACGCTGTCCTGGGCCATTTCACGGCGCAAGATCGACGTGGTTTTCCAGCCCATCGTGAGGCTCGCCGACAACCAGTGCGCCGGCGCCGAAGCGCTGGTGCGCTGGACGCTGAACGGTCGCGCCATCTCGCCCGACGTCTTCGTGCGCGTGGCCGAAGACAATCACCTCATTCAGCCTTTGACCGATCTCGTGCTCGAAAAGACCATCGCGCAGCTCGGCAAATTGCTGGCCGCCAATCCGTCGTTTTATGTCTCGATCAATGTGAGCAGCGAGGATCTGCAAAGCCTGCGCTTTCTGAACCTCGTTACCGCATCGCTCAGAGGTACAGGCATCGCGCCCGCCCAAATCCGCATCGAGGCGACCGAGCGCAGCTTCATGAACGCGGAAGCCACGCGCAGTGTCATTGCGGCGTTCCGGGCCGCCGGTCATCCCATCTATATCGACGACTTCGGCACCGGCTATTCGAGCCTCGCGTATCTGCAGACCTTCGAGATCGACGTGCTGAAGATCGACAAGTCGTTCGTCGATACGATCGTCCAGGATACCGCTTCTAGCGTGGTCGCGCCGCACATCATTTCGATGGCCCACGAGTTGGGCCTGCAAATCGTCGCCGAGGGCGTGGAAACGGGGGCGCAGGTGACGTGGCTGCGCAACAAGGGGGTTCAGTACGGCCAGGGCTGGTATTACGCGAAAGCGATGTCCGCCGGCGATCTCGCGAAATGGCTGGGCAAGCATCGCGTGCCGCGCGAGGCGAACAGCATGCCGGCGATTTAAACAAAGCAGAGCGCGGCTTAATTCGCAAACCTGAATACCGAAACGGCCTGCTGCAACTGCGCCGCCTGATCGGCCATCGAGCTTGCGGCAGCGGCCGCCTGCTCGACCAGCGCCGCGTTTTGCTGCGTGACCTGGTCCATTTGCGCCACCGCCCGGTTGACCTGCTCGATGCCCGTGCTTTGCTCGCCCGAGGCGGCGACGATTTCGCCCATGATGTCCGTGACGCGCTGCACCGCCTCCGTTACCTCCACCATCGTCGAGCCCGCGCGCTGCGCCAGCGTTGCGCCGTTTGCAACGCCCGCCGTCGAGGCTTCGATCAGCTCCTTGATCTCGCGCGCCGAAGCCGCGCTGCGCTGCGCGAGCGCGCGCACCTCGCCCGCCACGACCGCGAAGCCGCGCCCCTGCTCGCCGGCGCGCGCCGATTCGACGGCGGCGTTGAGCGCAAGAATGTTGGTCTGGAAGGCGATTTTCTCGATCGTCGCGATGATATCGGTCATGCGCGTCGCGTCCTGCGCCACCTCGCCCATCGTCCTCGCCACTTCGCTCACCAGTTCGCTGCCGCGCGCCGCAACCTCCGAAGCGCCGCGCGCAAGCCCGCCCACCTGTCTCGCGTTCTCGGCATTCTGGCGCACGGTCGAGGTTAGCTGCTCCATGCTCGTCGCGGTTTCGCCGAGCGACGCCGCCTGCTCTTCGGTGCGTTGCGAGAGATCTGTGTTGCCTTGCGAGATTTCGCGGGCAGCAAGAAGGATGGAACCGCTCGAGTCATGAATGTTGGCGACAATGCCAGTCAGTTGCACACGCATCTCGCCCAGCGCGTGCAACAGACTGCTCGAATCGCCGGGTCGCATTGCTACGGATACCGAAAGATCTCCGGCTGCAATACGGCCTGCAATTTCCATGGCGTAAGCCGGCTCGCCGCCCAGTTGGCGTGAAAGCCGCCGCGAAATCAGCCAGGCCAGCAGCGCGCCGGTCGCGACCGCCCCGAGCAGAATCGCAATGACGAGCGCGCGCATATGCTGGAATTGCGCTGTGGCTGCGGTCTGCGCGTTTTTCGCCTCGCGTTGCAGCGAATCGATCAGCGCGGCCACGCTGTCGCCCAACGCAACGCTCGCCGCAATCGCGCGGCGCACGAGTTCGGCGTTGTCCACGCCTGCGGGCACGGGCGCGAAGCCGATCTGCTGATGCACGATCGCTTCCCATGCCGAGGTTTTCCTGAGCACGTCGTCATACAGGGCGCGGTCGCCAGCCGACACGCCAGCACCGGCGTAGCGATCGAGCGACTCATGCATGCGCTTGAGCTGCGCGACGATGTCTTCCTTCAGATGGTTGCGCCCCGCTTCATCGGCGTAGCCCAGATTCGCCGCGTCGAGGTCAGTGCTCAACTTGCTGCGCGCCGCTTCCTCCAGCCAGAACTGGCCGCTCATGTGCCGGTTGCAGATTTCATCGGCAATATCATGCATCGACGCCAGCGACGAGACGCCGGCCACGCCCACGGCCACCGCAAATACGATCACAACGGCGAATGCTGTCAGCAGCTTTTTGAACACCGTCATGCGATCGAGCCACTTCATGGCTGTCCCCTTATTCGATTCCCTGTTATGTGGCTCACAGCGAGACCCTGCCTCGACGCGAGCGCGGCAAGCTTGACTCATCCCCCACACCAAGGGTAGGAGGCGAACCGATATAGGGAGAATCAGCCAGCGCTTCTGGCGTCGTCCGCTCACTTCTGCTAACGAGCCCGATGCGCTTCGCTTTCAGGTGGACAAGACAACGATGACGCGATACCGGAGACTCAATCGCTGCCCCGTACACGGCGCAACGCGGGAATGTCCGAAAGACGCATGCCAGCGGGCAAAAGCGGATGCTTCGCCTGCCCCACGCGCTGCGCGCGGTAGATGCCCGTGTGGCCGGAAAACAGATAAGCCACCACGCAGGCCAGCGCCGCATACACGCCAATGTCGGCGCCAAACAGCTCGATTGCCATGACCGTCGAAGCGATCGGCGTGTTGGCGGCGCCAGCGAACACGGCAACGAAACCAAGGCCCGCGAGCACCGGCATCGGCAAGGCCAGCACATGCCCCAACGCATTGCCGAGCGTCGCGCCGATATAGAACAGCGGCGTGACTTCGCCGCCTTTGAAGCCCGATGCCAGCGTCACGACGGTGAAGCCGAACTTGCCCGCGAAGTCGTAGACGGGCAACGGATGATTGAACGCTTCGACAATAGTCGGAATGCCCAGGCCGAGATACTGCGGCACGTTCAGCGCGGTAGCGGCAAGCGCCACGACGATGCCGCCCACGAACGGACGCGCCGGCGCGTAAGCAATCTTGCGCTTGATGAACGCCGAGAGCGCGTGCGTGGAGTCGGCGAACAGCATGCCCACTACGCCGAATGCGATGCCCGCGAGAATGGCCGAGCCAAGTCCGAGCGGCGTGACATGCGGGACGAACGCAATGCTATAGACCGTGTGATGGATGCCCCAGGCGCGGCACACCTGGTCCGCGACCAGCGACGACGCCACGCAGGTCAGCAGCGCGTCGTAACGCAGGCGCCCGATTGCGAGCACTTCCAGCCCGAAGATCGCGCCGGCCAGCGGCGTGCCGAACACCGACGAAAAGCCCGCTGCAATGCCGCCCATCAGCAGAATGCGGCGCTCCTCGCGGTCGAGGCCGAAAACGTGCGTCACCCGGTCGGCGAGCGCGCCGCCCATCTGCACGGCCGTGCCTTCGCGTCCGGCCGAGCCGCCGAACAGATGCGTGACCACGGTGGCGACGAGCACGAGCGGGGCCATCCGCTTGGGCACGATTCTTTGCGGGTCGTGGATTTCGTCGATCAGCAGGTTGTTCCCGCCTTCCACCGGCTTGCCGACACGGTGATAGACCCAGCCGGTCGCGAAGCCGGCAACGGGCAGCAGCCAGAGCAGCCAGGCATGGGCGACGCGGATGTCGGTTGCGCGATCGAGCGCATAGAGGAACAAGGCGGAGGCGCTGCCCGCCAGCGCGCCAAGCACGGACGAGAGCAGCAGCCAGCGCGCGAGGTACGGAACCATCGCGAACTGCTCGATAGACTTCAGGGATTTCATTGCGGTCCAGGTTTGCGTTTGCTTGCACGGTTGCAAATCACCTGGGCGACAGGGGGGCGTCGCGTGGACGGCCTACGACCTCCTGCACCCAGGAACTCGTAGGCATCATCAGCGCTGCGGGAACGCAGGGCGGTTACGGGAGGAATGCCATCTCCGAAAGCCCCGTGATTTTATGCGACAACATAAGACGCTGCAACAGGATCGTCGCCGCGCTCGCGAACCTGCGGGCCTCAGTTTTGAGCCTGCTGTGCGCCGGCCGGGACGAGCTTGAGCGTATGAACGGCGGTACCCGGCAGGAACGGCGCCGCGCCGCCATGCACCCATGTGTCATGTCCCGCGAGAAAATACGGCGACAGGGGATTGCCCGACTGCCCGCCCGGCATCTCGAAGATCCCGTCTTGCTCGCGCCCCGGCGACACCGCGAAACGCTCGGACGCGCCAAACGCCGGCGACTGCACGCGCGGCATGTTGTAGTCGCCCGGCAACGGGTCATGCGGTGCGCTGAGCCAGCCACGAACCCACGGCAGCCACTCCGGCACCATGCGCGCGAACGGATGCGCAATTGCCGCGCGGTTGCGCTCGCCCCAGCGTGCGTCTTCGAGCTTCGTGCCATTCGTGCCATTCGCACCATGCGGCAAGCTAGCGATCGTATGGTCGATACGGTCCAGCATGAACGCGCGCCAATCCGCGAAGGCTCCTGGTATCCAGGCGCGATCGTCGGCGAGTGTCTCCATCGTCGCTTCGTAACGCGAGTTCGCCGCGCGATAGCTGAGGTCCGGCGCAATCGCGGCCAACTGTTTGTCCAGTACACCGAACCATGCCTGGTAGAGCGAGTCGTAGAACGCGCGCACGAGCCGGTAGCCGACGGCATCCACATCGGCGCGGCCGTCCCACGCCTGGACCAGCCGCTGGAATTCGGCGCGTTTGGGATGACCGTCGAGTGCGCGCGCATCGAGCGCGTCCAGCGCGACACGTCGCCAGTACTCGATCCAGAACGCACGATCGTCGGTCTGCACCGCGAGCAGGTCGCGCTCGCTCGCATGCGGCAGCGCGAACAGGTCGTTGCGAATCTGCGTGGCGCGCGCGCCGAGATCCGTGCCGGCGTCGCCGATGCGCGCCACGTCCTCCAGCGGCACCGTACGGTTGTTCGCGGTCCAGATGCGCCCGGCCGGCGGATCGACGCGCACCGGATACGCATCGGGCGAGCGATACCCTTGCCAGCCGGCATACGTTTCGGAGCGGTACGGCAAGCTCGCGAGCGCCGCCGCGCCGCCGTCGGCATCCGCGAAGCGCGGCAGCGGCCCGGCAAGCGTCCAGCCGATATGGCCTTGCGCGTCGGCCACCATGAAATTCTGCGTCGGCAAGCCAAAGGTCTGCGCGGCGCGCAATGCGTCGGCGACGTTCGTGGCGCCTTCGAGCTGCATGAAGTTCATGTTGGTCGCCTGTGGATCCTGCGCGACCCAATGCAATGCATAGGCGTGCTCGCCGACAACGAGTTGCGGCCCCCAGCGCGTTTGCACGACCGGCAGATCGACGCTCGCGCCGCCGTTCACATCGAGGCGCTCGTGGATCAGCCGCGCCTTGTCCCATCCGCCGCCCGGCACCCGGTAGCGCAAGGGATCGGCAGGATCGCGCTGAAGTTCGACCAGATCGACGAAGCGCGCATAGCTGTTCGTAAAGCCCCACGCGATGTGGCCGTTGCTGCCGGCCACGACGGACGGCGTACCCGGCAGGCTGACGCCCGTGATACGCCGCTCGGCGCCATCGGGTGCGGGATACACGAGCGAGAGGCGGTACCAGACGTTCGGCAGCGCCAGGCCCAGGTGCATGTCGCTCGCGAGCAGCGCGCCGCCGTGCGCGCCATGCGCGGCGTCGACCGCAAAACCGTTGCTGCCGACCATCGAATCGACCGCGTTCTCGCCGCCGACGAGACCAGGCACGCTGCTGAGAAGCGAAGTGGCGTCGGGATCGAGATCGGCGGCGGACCGCGTTGCCGGAAGCCACGATGGAGGCGCGGCGGGCAGCGCCGCCGGCGGTTGCGGCAATGCGCGCTGCCCGTCGAGCGGGGCATCCCAATGGCTCGTTTCAGGCAGCAGGAACGCAAGCAGGTCGGCGGGCACGCGCTCGCGCAGCGCCGCGCGCGAGAGCACGCGCCTCACCTGGTCGTACTGAAGATCGAAATACATCGCGTAGACGGTGAGCACCGTGTCCTCGGGACGCCACGGCGCCGGTTGCGTGCGCAACAGCCAGTATTCGAACGGCCGCGCGCGAAGCGAGCGCAGGCCGTCGTTGACGCCCGCCGTATAGCGTTCGATCAGTTCCCGCTGGTCAGCGGAGAGCGCGGCGAGCGCTGCCTGGGCGTGCTCGCGAAAGCGCAAGGGCCGGTCGCGGCGATCCAGAGGCAACGCCGCCGGTCCGATGAGCGCCGCCATCTCGCCAGCGGCGACCCGGCGCAGCAAATCCATCTGGAAGAAACGATCCTGTGCGTGAAGGAAGCCGCTCGCATACGCGAGGTCGCCGCGCGTGTTGCCCTGTATCGTCGGCACGCCCAGCGCGTCGCGCTCGATCGTCACGGGCGCGGAGAGCGGCGCGGCACGCGTGCCGTCCAGTTGCGGCAAGCTGCCGCGCAATGTCAGCCAGCCCGCCAGAACCCCGGCAACCAGAACGATGACGACAGTACACAACACAATCAGCGGCCACGCGCGGCGGCGCTTTTGCGGAGAAAGGCTCGAACGGGTCATGGCGGCGCATGCGGGTCGTTTTGATTAGCGCCTCCGGGCGCTGCGACCGGATCGGCCGGCCGTCTTACGACCATAGCATGACGCTGCGACAATCTGCAGCAGCCGCGCTTGCTGGGCGTGACACTCTGCCATCTGCCACTGTGGCGCGCGAGGACGACAATGTTGATATTGCGTCCTTTCCGGGATCGCACCGGGACGACATCATGGCAAAGAAGTTTCCGATTCACCCCCAGCACCCCGAGCGCCTGTGCTGGGGCTGCGACCACTACTGCCCCGCCGGCGACATGCGATGCGGCAACGGCCAGAGCCGCACGCAGCATCCGGCCGAACTGCTCGGCGACGACTGGTTCGAACAAGGCGACTGGGGCATCGAAGTCGACGCGTCCGGCAAAAGCGTCGCGCTGTGACCGGCGAAATCAAATATGCATGCCGCCAGCCACCTCGATGCGCTGCGCGTTCACCCACCCAAAGTCATCCGACAATAAACCCGCGATAACCGGCCCCACGTCAGTCGGCAATCCCGCGCGGCCGAGCGCGGTGTGTTCCGCCACCGCTTTATTGACCTCCGGATTGTCCCGCACGATGCCGCCGCTAAAGTCGGTCGCAATGGCGCCTGGCGCCACGACGTTGACCGCGATTCGGCGCGGCGCGAGTTCGAGCGCCATATAGCGCGTGAGCGCTTCGACCGCCGCCTTCATCGGCCCATAAATCGCGCGGCCCGGAAACGCGAAGCGCGCAAGCCCCGAGGAGACGTTCACAATCCGGCCGCCGTCATGAATGAGCGGCAGCAGCTTTTGCGTCAACAGAAACGGCCCCTTGAAGTGCACCGCGAACTGCGCGTCGAGTTCCGCTTCGGTGCCGGCGGCAAGCGTGGCAGTGGAAGAAATTCCGGCGTTGTTCACCAGATAATCGAAGCCCGTGGCGTTCAGCGTTCCGAGCGCTTCTCGCAGGCGCGCAACGAAGTCGTCGAACGCGCCAGAATTCGCCATGTTCAGTTGCAGGGCGATCGCCTGGCTGCCCGCCTCTGCAACCTGCGCACAAACCTTCTCGGCCTCGGCCCGATTGGTGTTGTAAGTAAAGACCGTGCGGACGCCGCGGCTTGCCAGCCGCAGAACGGTGTCGCGGCCAATGCCGCGGCTGCCGCCGGTGACGACCGCGATTTTCGGGCCCGACTGACCGCCGTTGTTCGTTGCCATTTGGCACCTCTCGCTAGTTTGGATGGCGTCGATTCTCCGCCTGGCGCCACCGGCGAGTGAATACCCGAACCTGCCCGATTCTTGCCTATTCCTGCTTCGCTGACTAACATGCCTCGGCGCCCTTTCCCTCTAGCGATCCTTAGCGAGCCGCCATGACGAACGAACTGGCCGCCGCCCTGCTGCGCTACACGCAAACGCAGCCCGGCACGAGCCCATACAGCACCGCGGTCGACGGACTGCTCATTCTGCGCTCCGACCACCCCGCGCCGCCCACGTTTCGCTCGGCGCGCCCGGCATTGTGCATCGTCGCTCAAGGCGCAAAATGGGCCAGTTTCGGCGGGGCGCAACTCGAATACCGGGCCGGTCAGGCGCTCGTGGTCGGCGTTCAAACGCCGTCGCGGGGCCGCGTGTTCGAAGCGAGCCCGGACAAACCTTGCCTGGTTCTGATTCTCGAACTGGACCTGGCCATGCTGCGCGCCGTGGCGAAAGAGATGTCGCCTGCGCCCGCGCCGGCGGCAGAGGCGAGCCGCGGCGTGTTCGTCGCGAACTTCGACGGCCCGCTTGCCGATTGCGCGCTGCGCGCCGTGCGCCTGCTGGAAACGCCCGACGCGATCGCCATGCTGTACCCCATGCTCATGCGCGAGATCTGCTACTGGCTGCTAAGGGGTCCGAATGGATCTGAAATCGCTCGGCTCGCGTCGACCGAAAGCCCTTCTCTCAGCCTGCTGCGCGCGGTAGAAAATTTGCGGGAGCGGTTTGCCGAGCCCGTGCGGGTGGAACACCTGGCGGCGCTTGCCCAGCTCAGCGCGTCGGCGTTTCACCGCCAGTTCAAGGCGCTGACGGGGCTGCCGCCCCTTCAATACCAGAAGCAGTTGCGGCTTCTGGAAGCCCGCCGACTGCTGCTCTCGCTTTCGATGAGCGTACAGGCCGCCGCATTCGAAGTGGGATACGAGAGCGCCTCGCAGTTCAGCCGGGAATACACGCGGATGTTTGGCGCGCCACCGAAAAAAGACTCGACCCAGGCGAAGGCAATGCGCGAGGCCGCTTAGGTGACATAGGTGACCTAGGTGACTTAGGTGGCTTAACTGGCGTATGTGACACGCGGCGCGAAAGCGATGCGTCCGCTTTCGCGCCGTGCGCGTCATCGATCAAACGTCACTTGCCGTACACGTCGAAGTCGAAGTACTTCTTCTCGATCTTCTTGTACGTACCGTCCTTGATGATGCTGGCAATCGCGCCGTCGATCTTCGTCTTGAGCGCGGTGTCTTCCTTGCGCAGGCCGATGCCGGCGCCGTTGCCAAGCGTCGCCGGATCGTCGAGGTCGCCGCCCGCGAAGCTGTAGCCCTGGCCGCGCGGCGACTTCAGGAAGCCCACTTCGGCCTGCACGGCGTCTTGCAGCGCCGCGTCTACGCGGCCGGCCAGCAGGTCCTGATAGACCTGATCCTGGTTCTGGTAAGGCACGACCTCCACGCCAGCCGCCGCCCAATGGGCCTTGGCGTAGGTCTCCTGAATCGTGCCCTGCTCCACGCCCACGCGCTTACCCTTGAGCGATTCCGCGGTCGGCATGATGCCCGAGCCCGTCTTGGCGACGAGACGCGTCGGCGTGTTGAACAGCTTGTCCGAGAACGCGATCTGCTCTTTGCGTGCGGGGGTCATCGACATCGACGAGAGCACGCCGTCGAACTTGCGCGCCTTGAGCGCCGGGATCATGCCGTCGAAGTCGTTTTCGATCCAGACGCATTTCGCATTCAGACGGTGGCAGATCTCGTTGCCGAGATCGATGTCGAAGCCAACCAGTTTGCCGTCCGGTGCTTTCGATTCAAACGGCGGATAGCTCGCATCGACACCAAAGCGAATGGTGTCCGCCGCAAATGCTCCGGAGCTGGCCGTGACGGAGATCAAGGCAATAGACACGGCTGCAAACAACTTTTTCATGGGATCCCCCTAGGTTCTGGATATACAGGGTGGTCAAGACATGGACTCCGCCCGCAGGGTTGCGGCACGGACGTTCCCCAGCGGCGCGCGCCGCAAGCGTGGTCGACGCTGCGGGTGCACCTGCGCCGGGCAAGGTAGCAGTCCAGAATACACGCGTCGAGATGTCAAAAACACGCGGAAACACCTATGGCGCGGGAGAACCCTGGGAGAAACGCAGGCCGAATGGGGCCAACCCGCTTGCCTGGCAGGGAAGACCCTTAACCGGTCGCAGGAGGATTGAAGGCGGCTTATCCGAACGTCCAGTTGCTCTTGCCCGCGCGAGCCGCGCGCCGCAAGCGCTTGACGCGGTACATCTCATGGTCCGCCTGGTCGAGCGCCTGCTGCGCGCTCACGAAGCGAACCGCCACGCATCCGGCGGCCGCCCCCCCATATTGCAGACGCATGCTCGGCAAGGTGTATTCCCCTGCCGTCACTGAGGAAACATGGCTCGCGACGGCTTCGGCCATGCTCGCCGCCTGATCGTAATCGGCCGGCCCCGATGCAACGAATGCGAACTCGTCGCCGCCAATGCGCGCAAGCAGACCTCGATCGGCAGTCGCCGCCAGCAAACGCCCGGCGCACGATTGCAGGAACTGGTCGCCCACCGCATGGCCGCGTTGATCGTTTAGCTCCTTGAAGCCGTCCAGGTCGATCATGCAAACCACGACATACGAGCCGTCCGAAGCGGCCTGCGCCATCAGGCGGCCGAGTTCCTCATGCAGCGCGCGCCGGTTCGGCAGCTCCGTCATGTCGTCGATCAGGGCGCGTTGTGCCAGGTGCTCATTGGTGAGCGTGAGTCGTTCGATGAGCCGTTCGCGCTCGATATGTTCCGAGATCAGTTTGGCAAAGACGTTGAGCGCGCCGCGCGCCCGTGAGCTGACTTCGCGGCTCTCGCGGCTAATGCCGCATAGCGTACCGATGACGGCGCCGCCTTGCGCGCAGACCGGCGCGCTGGCATAGGTGCAGATCCCGAGTTCGGAGGCCGCGCGCGAGTCGCCCCAAATGTCCCTGACGTTGCTGACCACGCGCCGCCCGCTTTCCAGACTGCGCTTGCACAAAGTGTCGAACCACTGAACCTGCAAGCCCTCCATGATCTCCACGTCGCCGTCGTTGCGCGAATAGAGGACGGTCTGCACCTCGCGGCTGAAGTCGACCGATGTCAGGTAGGTGGACTCAAGTCCGGTCAATATTCCAAGCATCTCGAGAAGCGGCCGCACGAGACCTTCCAGATTCTGGGCCGCAACAACCTTCTGGGAAAGGCGCTCAAGCAATTCATCCATATTGGCTATTCACTGTAAAACAATTGAAACCCTGTTTTGGCAACGGTCCTTCCAGCCGGGTTTTTGTGCGAATTACAGTAGCAGGTTTTTTATGACGAATCCACGCCGCTTTATCCCTCGCTTTTTCCCTGATTGCGGGCGAGCGTATTAGCGCATTAGAAGCGCGGCACCGGCTGAACGATGTGACGGACTTCGCGGCGAAATTCGCGGCGGACTTCGCGAAGCCTCCAGACGCAGCGGCGCGAGCGGGCCGCACGCGTGCCCGCACTGTCGCGCAATCGGGACAGCGTGCTTTCCGCCTCGATGGCCGCTGTATCGAAAGCGCTGCGCGAAAGATCGATCAAAGCGGGCGAGTCGGGGTTTCGCTCATCGGGAACGAACACACGGGCGAGTTCGAAAAGAATGCGCTTGAACATGGGCGGATATCCGGCATGACCACCGTTGCGGACGCCATTGCCCGAGAAGTGATTGACTTGCCCGGTACGACGCGCCGGGCCGCACGAAGCCGGCGTCGCTGCCGGTTTCGTCAGCGAGAATTCTCCCTGGAATAAATTTACCAGGCAAGCATTTATGCAGCGCGATTCAACGGGATTCGGCCAGGTAGCGCGCTTCGCCCTCTTCGGCATCCGATGTCATGATGACGCGATTACGCCCCGCGGCCTTCGCGACATAAAGCGCAGCGTCGGCCCGCACCATCGCGCTCCCCAGTGTATCGGCCGGCACGAACCGGCCAACGCCTGCGCTAAGCGTGCAGTGCACGCCTTCGGCGGACGACCGCTCGACAGCGAGCCTCAGCGCATTCGTCAACGTCGCTGCGTCGTGCTTTTGCGCGTAGGCGAACAGGATCGCGAACTCTTCGCCACCCAACCGGCCGAACAGATCGCACGATCTCAACTGGCCGGTGACGACCGAGGCGACGTGCGAAAGAATACGATCGCCCACCGCGTGGCCAAAGCCGTCGTTCACGGCCTTGAAATTGTCGATGTCGAGAATCGCGATCGACAAGGGATCGCCCTTCTCCCGCGCTTGCGAAAGCAGGACTTGCGCGCGGGCGATGAACTCACGGCGCGTGAGTGCGCCCGTTAGCTCGTCGATCGTCGCGAGCTTTTCCATTCTCCCGAGGATCCGGTCGTGAGCGAGCATCACCATGCCGATCGACATGCAGGGCAACGTGAGGATGGCGAGCCCGAGCAGCGCCACGTTCCACGGCGACGGCTGCACAAACGAAAGTGACGGCGCGGCGCCGAAGACAATCGCACCGATTCGCGCGACATAAACGAGCGCGCCGAGCCCGGCGGCCACGGCGATGAACCGGCATGCGTAGCGCGTGCCCTCGCGCGAGGCGTGCCGAAGCGCCAGCGTGGCTACCGCGAGCCGCCCGTAGATCAGGCCCAGCGAAACGAGCACGCCCCTCGCGTCGACGTTGGGCGACACCCACGTGAAATACACGAGCGCCGCACAAATGACGACCAGCGCTACGGATTCCGCGCCCCACACGGCACGCTGGCCGAAGAACTCGCGCGTGCCCTGCACGAGCAGCACCGCGGCGCCCAAAGTCGCGATCGAAGCGCCGGCAATCGTGATCCCGCCGGCCCGCGGCGCGGAGGTCACAATCCACGTGGAGGCGGCGGCGAGCAGCGCATAGCCCAGACACCAGCGGACCACGCCCGGCACGGCGGTTCGAATCAACGAGCCCAGGATGGCGACGCTCATCAGGCAAGATACGATCAAGATCCCGAATAGAGCGAAGGCGCTGAGCATGAGAACGGGCCGGGCGACGAAAGAAGAGAATCGGGACGCGCGCGGGAGCGCGCGATCGACGAAAGCCAATTGAAAATAATTTAAGCTGCAGTCACGCATGACACAGAAGCGCCGGGGACATATCGTATCGCAGGTTTCGCCTGGATCAATGCAGCTACGTGAAACCCGTGACGGATCGACGCTACACTAAATGGCTCCTGAGAACGCTACGAACGAGGGACTTCCCATGCCAGCACATGACACCGGCCGCGCAGTTCGACTTATCTGCGCCTTGCTTTGCGTGGTCTTCTGGCTCGGCGCATGCGCGGGGTTGGGCAAGGACGCGCTACAGGTCAGCGTGGCGGGGCTCGAGCCGCTACAGGGCGAAGGCATGGAGGTGCGCTTCAACGTGAAGCTGCGCATCCAGAACCCCAACGACGCGCCGGTCGAGTTTAGCGGCGTGTCGCTGCAGCTCGATCTCAACGGTCAGTCGTTCGCCAGCGGCGTAAGCGATCAAAGCGGCGTCGTGCCGCGCTTCGGAGAAACGGTGCTCGTCGTGCCGTTGACCGTGCCGGCATTCTCCGCCGTGCGCCAGGCTTTCGCTCTTGCGGGCCGGGCGCAGGCGGGCAGCATTCCCTACGAAATACGCGGGCGCCTGGCAGGCGGCATAGGCGGCGGCACGCGCTTCGTCGACCACGGCAAGCTTTCGCTGCCGACCGGGGGCCTGCTCGGCCCGTGACGCAGCGGCCGGCGGCGCGATATGCCGCCGCGGCTAGCCGCCCCGCTCAAGCGCAGCCGCCCGCACAGCCGGGCGCGGAGCGGCTTCTATCGGCACCTCGTGAAACCCATCGGCCTTGACCGGTTCACGGCCGTACTGGCATCTGCACGCCCGGCCCAAAAGCTGCTGACAAGCACACCGACACTCAGCCCCCGACGCGCGGCACGCTTCCTGCGCTGCGACTCTCGACCCGCCTGCCGCCTCACTGCGCTGCGCAGGCTCACGACCGAAAAGGGGGAGCGCCATGGAAGACATCGATCGACTTGCGGCTGAATACGCCACCGCACGCGCCGCGGAGCAGCCAATTGGACGCGTACGCGCCGCCGTTTCCTGGAGCGCGATCCTGGCCGGCGCGGTGGGCATGGCCGCCTTTTCCCTCATTCTGCTCACGCTCGGCACCGGCCTCGGCCTTTCGTCCCTCTCGCCATGGCCCGGGAGCGGCGCGCACGCGAAAACCTTCGGTGTGGCGGCCATTATCTGGATCTGCGTCACGCAAGTGATGTCCGCCGGCCTCGGCGGCTATCTTGCGGGGCGGCTGCGCCGGCACTGGCCCGGCATCGGCACCGACGAGACCCACTTTCGCGACACCGCGCACGGCTTTCTTGCCTGGGCGCTCGCCACACTCTTCTCCGCCGCTATCCTCACGTCGGCCATTTCAGGGCTCGCGCGCGAGGGCGTGAACGTGGGCGCGCAAAGCGCCGAACGCATGGCGAGCGGCACTGGCGCGCTCAACCGCGGCAATGCCCTCGCCGCCTACAGCACCTGGCCCATGGGCTATCTGATCGACGGCATGCTGCGCCCGGCCGCAGGCGCTGCGGCACCCGCCGCCACGGCGGCCACCTCAGGCGTTTCGGACACCTCGGGCGCGGACCAGGTCTTCGCGACCGCGCAACAGAAACAGGAGATCGCGCGCATCTTTCTCAACGGCCAGCCTGCCAGCGGCGCGCTTTCGCCCGAGGACAGCGACTACGTGGCGCGCATCGTGGCGCAAAAAACCGGACTCGCGCCAGCCGATGCCCGCGCCCGCGTCACGACCACCTGGTCGCGCTTGCAGGAAAAGGCGCAAGCCGAGGAAAGCGCCGCGCGCGCCGCGGTGGAAACGGCGCGCAAGGCGACCGTCCACGTGACGTTGTGGCTCTTCATCTCCCTGCTGATCGGGGCATTCGCCGCGAGTCTGATGGCGACGATCGGCGGCCGGATGCGCGAGTTTTGAAGCGACCTTTATCGACATGGCAATGACGCCAATATCCGAACCGTGAGGAGGCTGACATGCGCTCGATTCTTCTTTATCTGCTCGGCGTTCCGATTCCGATCATCATTCTCATCGCGCTCTTATGGCATTGAAGCGGCGGCGTTACGACTGCTCGATTAGCGCCTTGATGCGCTCGGCCTGCTCCGCATCGACCGGGTTGTAGACGATCATGTGGAGGTCCGGCCGGCCATCGACGGAAAACGCCGACTGCTCCAGCGCGATCAGCCCGAGCGTGGGATGGTGCAGGCGCTTCACAGTGTCGGCTTCCGCGTGCGTAGGCACTTCGTTGTCGCGCCATAGGGCGTCGAACTCGGGGCTGACGCTGCACAGTTCCTCGACGAGTTCACCTACCGCCGAAACGAGGCCCGCGCGCGCCACGTCGGCCCGGAACGCGCCCACCACGAAGCGTGCCACGCTGTCCCAGTCGTGCTGCTTGGCGCGCACGTCCGGATTGCAGAACAGGAAGCGCAGAATATTGCGCTGCCCGGGCGGCAGCTTGCCGTAGTCGGTCAGCACGATGGCGGCGGCGCGATTCCACGCCACGACCTCCCAGGTGGCCGTCTTGACGATGGCCGGGCTGAAGCGCAGCGAGTCGAGCAGGCGTTGCAGCCGCGGATTGACGCCGTCCACGGCCTTGTAGCGCACTTCGGGCGGGCGCCCGAGCCCCAGCATGAAGAGGTGCTCGCGCTCCGGATCGGTGAGCATCAGCGCGCCGCATATGCGCTCGAGCACCTCCGGCGAAGGCGCACCGCCGCGACCCTGTTCGAGCCACGTGTACCAGGTCGGACTGATGTTGGCGCGCTGCGCCACTTCTTCGCGGCGCAGCCCCGGCGTGCGCCGGCGGCCGCTGAAGCCAAAACTCGCCGGGTCGAGCCGCGTGCGGCAACGCCTCAGGAAGTCGCCGAGCGAGCCCGCCGAATGAATCGGAATGGAGAGCCTGTTAGTCATCTTAATATGATGAGCTCACTACTTTAACGGTATAGAAAATTTGGAGATAGTACGCCAGTCATGACCCAGGAGAGATGACCATGCGTATTTTTCTGACCGGTGCGACCGGCTTCATCGGCTCGGCGCTCGTGCCGGAACTCATCGAAGCCGGCCACGAGGTAATCGGCATGACCCGCTCCGAAGCCGGCGCGCAGGCGCTCGCCAAGGCGGGCGCGCGCGTGCATCGCGGCACGCTGGAGGAGCCGCAGACATTGCGCCGCGGCGCGGAGCAGGCAGACGCCGTGATCCATACCGCCTTCGATCACGACTTCTCGCGCTTCGTCGAGAACTGCGAAAAGGACCAGCGCGCCATCGCGGCGCTCGGCGCCGCGCTCGCCGGGTCCGATCGACCGTTGCTCATTACCTCCGGCACCGGCGTCGGCAGCGGAGCGCACGGCGAACTGGCGAGCGAAGATGTCTTCGATGCGAGCCATCCCAACCCGCGCATTGCGTCCGAACTGGCCGCGCACCTGCTGCTGGAACAAGGGCTCAACGTGGGCGCGGTGCGGCTGCCGCAGGTCCACAATCCGTTTCGTCAGGGGCTCATTACGCCGCTCGTCGCGATTGCGCGCGAAAAAGGCGTTTGCGCCTACGTGGGCGACGGCCTGAACCGCTGGCCGGCTGGCCATCTGTCCGACGTCGTGCGCCTGTACCGGCTCGCCGTGGAAAAAGGACAGCCCGGCGCGCGTTACCACGCGGTCGGCGAGGAAGGCGTGAGCAGCCGCGCAATAGCCGAGGCGCTGGGCCGCGGGCTTGGCCTGCCGGCCGTTTCGATCGCGCTGGAGGACGCGGCCGCGCATTTCGGGTGGATGGGTATGTTCGTCGGCATGGACATGCCTGCTTCGAGCGCGCTCACCCAGGCGCGGCTCGGCTGGCGCCCGACCGGTCCGACGCTCATTGCCGATCTGAACGAAGCGCGCTTTGCTGAGGTGTGAGCTTCAGGTCGAGCCAGATGACTCCTATGCAATCCTGAATATCCTCACCTTTCAAGTCTCGTAGACTTGCCGTCTCGTGGTCGATAGCAGCCACGAGACACACCCGTGCACGATAAGACCGTCGCAGCGCTTACGCCGGGTCGCGTCGCGCGTCCTGCGCGCGCAACGCCTGCGCGAATCTGCCCGGATCCCAGTCCTCGCGCAGCGCGCGCAGCATGAGCGCCTGCTGGCTTTCCGGCGCGAGGCCGCCCACGGGCGGGTCGCGGTCGAGATTCGTGGGAAACGGGTAGCCCTCCGCGCAGGACGCGATCGCCGCAACGGTCGCCAGATCGACTGCAACGCCCTGGCGGCGCTCGCGCAGCACGGGATAAACCGCTTCGCACATGCTCGTGCGGTCGAGCGCCTCCATGGCGCGCCCCATCGCCGACGAAACCTGCAGCAGGTTCGCCATGCGCTGCACGTCGGCCGTGCGGTTCGCACCCGCCGCATGAAATAACGCGGGATTGAAGAACAGCGCGTCGCCCTTTGCGAGCGGCAGCTGTACGCAATGCGCTTCGAAATACTCACGGAAATCGCCGCGCCGCCATGCAAGATAGCCCTCTGCATAGCGTTGTGAGTACGGCAGGAGTTTCGTCGGCCCGCTCTCGACCGGCATATCGCTGTGCGCCACCGCCCCCTGGAGCGTGAGGAAAGGCGACACGCGATGCACGTGCGCCGGATAGCGTTGCGCCTCCTCGATCGTCTGGAATCCCAGGTGATAATCGCGGTGCGCCTCCTGCGCCGCGCCGCCAGGACGCACGACGTTGACCTGCGAGGTCGTCTGATAGCACGGTCCCAGCCACGCCTCGCAAATGGCCATGAGCGGCAGGTTTGCGAAGTAATCGACGAATACGCCGGGCGCTTTCAGGCAGAGCTTCTGTTGCGCATTCCAGATGCGGTCGTTCGCGCCTGCCTTGGCAAAATGGTCTGCACCGCTTGCGCCCTGCTCCCGCTCGTCGCGAATGATCGATTCGAACACGGCGGTCGCTTCGTCCACGGGCCGCGTGTTCGCGTAAGCGCGTACAAGCACGAGCACGCCAGCGCCGTCGCACAGCACGTACGCCCACTCGGCCTGCAACTGCGCGCGCTGCGCCGCGTCGTCGAGCACGGTCTGGAGTGCCTGGCAGTCGTACACGGGAATGCGCTGCCGCACATCGCTGGCAAAACGCAACGGGCTGCCGTCGTCTCGCAGCCGGTTCACAAATGCATCGAGCGAGCATTCGCGTTCGGCGTACCATTGCCGCCCCAAATCCGCCGAAGATGTCTCGTGCTGATTCATGCGTCTGCCTCCAGTTTGACTCAAGCATAACGTTGGCACCGGGCGCCGTGGATACCAAAAATCTATCGAAAACACATCAGCAAGGCGCAGGCACGGCGTCGCACACCTCTGTCACGCCAATGCAAAGCCATCCTTGAACGTCTGCCGCAGAAACTCCGTGAAGTGCTTGACCGCACGCGGCACCTGCGCCCCATACGGCCGCACGACGTGCAGTTGCGAAGCAAACGCGCCCACCGGCCGCCAGTTGGGCAGCAGCACTACGAGCTTGCCCGCCTGCAGGGCGGCCTGCGCGCTGAAGTCGGGCAGCAGCGCGATGCCGAGATGTTCGAGCGCCGCGTCGCGCAGCGCTTCGCTGTTGTTCGCCGAGAATGGGCCGTTCACCGTCACTGTCTCGCGCGCGCCTTCCGCTCGGCGGCCGGCTCTTTCAAACGACCACACCCCCGCACCCAACGCGCGCGGATAGAACAGACAGTCGTGCTGCGCGAGATCGGCTGGCGTTTGCGGCGTGCCGCGCTGCTTGAGGTAAGCGCGCGTGGCGACGATGACCGAGCGCGTGTCGCACAGTTTCCACGCCACGTGCGTTTCGGGCACCTGCGCGCTATGGCGGATCGCGAGATCGAACCCTTCGCTCGCAATCGAGGTGAGCCGGTCGGAGAGTTCCAGTTGCACGCGCACTTCAGGATGCGCGCGCGAAAACTGCGCTAGCCGCGGCACCAGTTGCTGGCGCGCGAAGGCCACGGGCGCGGTAACGCGCACGGTGCCGCGCGCAACATCGGCCATCTCGCGCACGCTCGCAAAACTCGCGGCGATGCTGTCGAATTGCGCGCGCGTGTCTTCCACGAGGCGCAACCCCGCTTCCGTGAAGCGCACGCTGCGCGTGGTGCGCTGCACAAGCGGTACGCCCGCCACCCGCTCCAGTTCGGCAATGCGCTGGCTCACTGCCGCCTTGCTCACGCCGAGGCGCGCCGCCGCCGCGGTGTAGCTGCCCTGGGTGGCGAGCACATTGAGCCAGTGCAAATGCGTCCAGAGCGCCTCGACTCGCTGCGTATCCATGAGTGAAAGTCCGCCTCAAAGCTCGTGATTCCCGCGCCGATACTAGCATGCCGCCCGGCAATCTTTCACAGACTTCGCGAGCGATTGTTCACCGTTGAAAACAATCAATTCAGCGACAGAGCCTTTCCCGGGCCCCGCGGTCTCCGTAGACTGACGGCACGTACTCACCAGACGAGGAGATGACATGCAGGCTTACACCGATTCCGCAGACGTGATCCACTTCATCGGCGGCAAGACCGAACGCGGCACGGGCGACCGTACGCAAGCGGTCTTCAACCCCGCGACCGGCGCCGCCGCGCGCCGCCTCGTGCTGGGCGAAGTGGCCGATGTGGACGCCGCCGTGGCGAGCGCGAAAGCCGCGTTCCCGGCCTGGCGCGACACGCCGCCGATTCGCCGCGCGCGCGTCATGCTGCGTTTTCTCGAACTGATGAACCGCCACAAGGACGAACTCGCAGCCATCATCACGGCCGAGCACGGCAAGGTGTTCTCCGACGCGCAGGGCGAAGTCGCGCGCGGCATCGACGTGATCGAATTTGCCTGCGGCATTCCACAACTGCTCAAGGGCGACTACACCGAACAGGTTTCCACGGGCATGGACAACTGGACCGTGCGCCAGCCGCTGGGTGTCGTGGCCGGCATCACGCCGTTCAACTTCCCCTGCATGGTGCCGTGCTGGATGTTCCCGGTGGCGCTCGCAGCGGGCTGCACGTTCATCCTCAAGCCTAGTGAGCGCGATCCTTCCCCTTCGCTCTTCATGGCACGCCTGCTCAAGGAAGCCGGCCTGCCCGACGGCGTATTCAACGTTGTGCAGGGCGACAAGGTCGTGGTCGACGCCCTCCTCGCGCACCGCGACGTGAAGGCCGTGAGCTTCGTGGGCTCCACGCCGATCGCGAACTATATCTACGAAACCGGGGCGAAGCACGGCAAGCGCGTGCAGGCGCTGGGCGGCGCGAAGAACCATATGGTCGTGATGCCCGACGCGGATATCGAACAAACCGTGGATGCGCTGATCGGCGCGGGCTACGGCTCGGCCGGCGAGCGCTGCATGGCGATCTCGGTGGCCGTGCTGGTGGGCGACGTGGCCGACAAGATCGTGCCGCGCCTTGCCGAGCGCGCCCGCACGCTGAAGATCAGGAACGGCATGGAAGCCGACGCGGAAATGGGCCCGATCGTCACGAAGCAGGCGCTCGAGCGCATCGAAGGCTATATCGCGACCGGCGTGGAAGAAGGCGCGACGCTCGTGGTCGACGGGCGCGGCCTGAAGGTCCCCGGCCATGAGAATGGCTTTTTCACCGGCGGCACGCTGTTCGACAACGTCACGCCGGAAATGCGCATCTACAAGGAAGAGATCTTCGGGCCGGTGCTCGCCTGCGTGCGCGCCAAGGACTTTGCCGAAGCGGTGCAACTGATCAACGACCACGAGTTCGGCAACGGCGTGGCCTGCTTCACGCGCGACGGCAACGTGGCGCGCGAGTTCGGCCGCCAGATCGAAGTGGGCATGGTGGGCATCAACGTGCCGATTCCGGTGCCGATGGCATGGCACGGCTTTGGCGGCTGGAAGCGCAGCCTCTTTGGCGACATGCACGCGTATGGCGAAGAAGGCGTGCGCTTCTATACGAAGCAGAAGTCGATCATGCAGCGCTGGCCGGAAAGCACCGAAAAGGGTGCGGAGTTTTCGATGCCGGTGGCGAAGTAAAGATTGTTGGTGAGCGCAAAAAGCCCACTTCATGTGGGCTTTTTTTATGGTTCGTCGCGCAGGAGCACGTAGGCACTGCTTTACCTCTGCCCCCGCCGGGAGCAGAGGTGACACCGGCGAGCCGATTGGGAACACCCTACGCCGCCGTGGCCAACTGGCGCTGCTCTTCCACTGCGACATCGAGCGCCGCGCCCGTCTTCCACGACGACGTCGCGAGTTCCGCCAACTCAAGCGCCTTCACGCCGTCCTCGATCGTCGTGCGAACCGGCGTGCCCTTCGTCAGCGCCTGCACGAAGTGCGCCATTTCCGCGGCATACGCCTCGCGATACCGTTCGAGGAAGAACGGCTCGGGCACGTCTGTCGAAACCGCTGCCGCCGTCCACGCACTTACCTGCGTCGGGCGCACGTTGCCCGCCTGGAGCATGCCCATGCTGCCCAGCACTTCGAAGCGCTGGTCATAGCCATACGCGGCGCGCCGCGACGTGTTGATCTGGCAAAGCAGGCCGCGCCGCGTGCGAATGGTCACGGCCGTCGAATCGATATCGCCCGCCGCGGCCACTTTCGGGTCGGTCAGGCAACTGCCGGTGGCGTGCAGGCTTAGCGCTTCGTCGCCGAGAATCCAGCGGAACACGTCGAGGTCGTGAATCAGCATGTCCTTGAAAATGCCGCCCGAACTCTTGATGTAGTCCACGGGCGGCGCGCCCGGATCGCGGCTCGTGATGATCAGCATTTCCGGGTCGCCGATTTCGCCCTGCTCGATGCGTGCCTTGAGCGCCGCAAAGGTCGGATCGAAACGCCGCTGAAACCCGATCATGCAAACCACGCCATTGCGCCGCACCGCCTCGGCGCTTTCTCGCGAGCGAGCGACCGTCAGATCGACCGGCTTTTCACAGAACACCGCTTTGCCCGCGTTCGCGGCGGCGACGATCAAATCCGCGTGCGTATTCGTGCTCGAAGCGATCACCACCGCGCCAATGGCCGGATCTTCGAGCGCCTGCGCCACGCTGGCTACCTGTGCGCCGTGCGCGTGCGCGAGCGCCTGCGCGGAAGGCGCATGCCTGTCCACGACGTATTTCAATCGCACGCCCGGCTGGCGAACCAGATTTGAAGCGTGAATCTTGCCGATTCGACCCGCACCGAACAAAGCAAACTCAATCATTACGTTCTCCGTTATGTCTCTTCCAGACGTGGCCTCTACTGCGATGTCGATGAACTACGAATACGCTCTCAACGCGCGCGGCGCTTGCGATATTGATCGGCGATCACGGCGGCAACGATGATTCCGCCTTTCACAATTTCCTGAATATAGGAGTCGATGCCGAGGAAAATGAAGCCGCTCGAAATCACGCCCAGAATCAACGCGCCGATCACGGTGCCGGTAATGCGCCCCACTCCGCCCGCGAGACTCGTGCCGCCGATCACGGCTGCGGCAATCGCGTCGAGTTCGTACGAAAGGCCCATGCCCGACTGGCTGGTTTGTGCACGCGCCGACACCACCACGCCCGCCAGCCCGCTCAGCAGCCCCGCGATTGCGTAGACGGCGATCAGGTTACGCCCCACGCCAATACCCGACACGCGCGCGGCCTGCACGTTGCCCCCGATTGCATAGAGACATTTGCCAAAGCGCGTATAGCGCAGCACGACATGAAAGATCAGGGCGGCTACGAGAAAGATCGCCACGGGCCGCGCGCCCGAGCCGATGGCCGAATAGGCGTCGGTGAACATGGAGATCGGCTGGCCGTGCGTGTAATAGCGCGCCAGGCCGCGTGCCGACACCATCATGCCCAGCGTGACGATGAACGGCGGCACATTCGAGCGCACGATCAGCGCACCGTTCAGGAGTCCGCACACGCCGCCCACGAGCACGCCTGCCAGCACGGGAACGAACACCGGCAAATCGGCCACGCCGGGAAACACCGTCGCACCAAAGCCGCCGGCCTGGGCGAAGCTCCCTGCGACCATGGCCGACAACGCGACGAGCGAACCCGACGACAAGTCGATGCCGCCCGCGATGATGACCATCGTGACGCCCACTGCGATGAGCCCGATCTCCGAAACGCGCAGGACCATGATCAGCAATCCTTGCGGGTTGTAGAGAAACGACTGGCCGCGTTCGATCCAGCCCAGCGCCTCGAACACGAGCGCAATGGCTACGAGCACGACGAGAATGCTGGTTTCCTGGGGGAAGCGCCACTTGCGGGGCGCTGCGGCCGCCGCGTCGGCGGCGCCGTTGATCGCTGATACTCGCATGTCCGTCTCCTTCTCTTGCGTCGAATTGTCGATTTGCCGATGTGCCGGATTCAGATCCGCTCGCCCGATGCGAGCGTCATGATGGCTTCCTGCGTGGCGCGCTCGCGCGGGAGAATGCCGCTCACCGTGCGCTCGTGCATGACCACCACGCGGTCGCTCATGCCGAGCACCTCAGGCAACTCCGATGAAATCATGATGATTGCGGCGCCGCTGCGCGCAAGCTGCGTGATGAGCGCGTGAATCTCGGCCTTGGCGCCCACGTCCACGCCGCGCGTGGGCTCATCGAGAATCAGCAGCCTGGGTTGATTGAGCAGCCACCTGGCGAGCAGCACTTTCTGCTGATTGCCGCCACTCAGGTTTTCGATAATCTGCGCGAGTCCCGGCGTTTTCACTTTCAGGCTTCGGCACATCCGCTCGCACTCTTCGTCCATGCGCTGCTGCCGTACGAAGCCAAACGCGCAATGCCGCTTGAGCGACGAAATCTGCATGTTTTCGCCCACGGAAAGCTGCATGAAGAGTCCCGTGCCCTTGCGGTCCTCGGTCAGGAACGCCACGCCGGCGCGAATGGCGTCTGCAGGCGAGCGGATCGCTTTTGCCTTACCGTCGAACAGCAATTCGCCTTGATCTGCGGGATACATGCCGAAGATCGATTCCATGACCTCGGTGCGGCCCGAGCCCATCAGACCCGCCACGCCAAGAATCTCGCCATAGCGCACATCGAAACTCACATTCGCAAAAGCACCGCGACGGCCGAGATGGCGCACCGAGAGCGCCACTTCGCCTATCGGCACCGTCTCCTTCGGGAACACTTGCGTCAGTTCGCGTCCCACCATCGCGGCGATCAACGACGGCTTGTCGAATTCGCACGCGGCGCGCGTGACGATATGGTGTCCGTCGCGGAAGATCGAAATGTCGTCCGCGATCTGGAACACCTCGTCCATCTTGTGGGTGATGTAGATGATCGCCCTGCCGCGTGCTTTCAGCTGCGCAATGATACGAAAGAGGTGCTCGACTTCCTTGTCCGTGATGGCCGAAGTCGGCTCGTCCATGATCAGCAGGTCGGAATCGAACGACACGGCTTTCGCGATCTCCACCATCTGCCGGTTCGCAATGCTCAGCTTGCCTAACTGAATTTGCGGATCGATCTCGATGCCAAGCTGCTGGAACAGTTCGCGCGTGCGCCGGTTCAGTGCGCCGTGGTCAACCAGGCCAATGCGGTTGCGCGGCTCGCGCCGTATCCAGATGTTTTCCGCCACCGTCATGTCGGGCAGCAGGTTCAGCTCCTGGTGAATCATGGCAATGCCGCGGTCGAGCGCGTCGCGCGGCGACTTCAGCGTGACGGGCTCGCCTTTGAAGCGCAACGTTCCGCCATCGGGCGCATACACGCCTGCGATGATCTTCATCATCGTGGACTTGCCCGCGCCGTTCTCGCCCATCAAGGCATGAACGCGTCCCGCATGGATGTCGATGGAAACATCATGGAGCGCAATCACGCCGGGAAATGCCTTGCGGACGTGCTGCGCCGCAAGTAGCGGGACGAAGAAGGCGGCCTGCGTTGCGTGCGCCGCCGGTGCTGCGATAGTCGAATCTGGCATGATCGCTCTCGCCTGGAAAACTGCTTGAGAAGACAAACTGCCCGGAGCGAGCGCGGCTTAGCGGTTCACGAAGCCCTTGTAGTTATCAGGCGTCACAAGCTGATAGGGAATCCACGCTTCGCTCTGCACGCTCTTGTCGCCGCCGGCGACCTTCGCTGCCATGTCGACGGCGGCCTTGCCCTGGCCCTTGCCGTCCTGAAACACGGTCACGGCGAGGTCGCCCTTCGACATCGCAAACAAGGCGTCCTTCGTGGCGTCGACGCCGCCCACCAGCACCGTCTTCGGCGAGACCCCGGCCTGGCGCATCGCGATCAGCGCACCGAGCGCCATCTCGTCGTTGTTGGCGGCGATGGCGTCGAACTTCTTGCCCGCGCTGAGCCACTGGCTCATCAGATTGATCGCCTGGCTGCGGTCGAAATTCGCCGTCTGCTCCGCGACGATATGAATGCCCGGATTCTTCGAGAGGATGTCCTTCACGCCGCGTGTGCGGTCGCGCGTGGCGTCGGTCGAGAGTTCGCCGAGCATGACCGCGATATTGCCGTGCCCGCCCAGTTTTTTCGCGAGGTACTCCATTTGCAGATGACCCGCTACGAGACTGTCCGACCCCACGAAATACGCGCCGTTGCCCATTGGCTCGTCGGGCTTGCGGTTGACGTACACGATTGGAATGCCGCCTTTGCGCGCGGCGTTGGTCATGCGTTTCGTTGCGGACGCATCGGCCGGGTTCACGATAATGGCCGCCACATGCTGCGCGACGAACGCTTCGACCTGGCTCACCTGGCGGCCCACGTCGCCTTGCGCGTCTTCGAAGTCGAGCGTCACGTTCTTCGCCTTTCCTTCCGCGGCCATGGACTCGCGCACGGTGGTAAGGAAGTTATCGTCGAAGTGCGCCATGGTCACGCCTATCGTCGAGCTGGCCGATGCAGAAAAGGGGATGGCAGCTGCCAGCGCGAACGCAAGCAGCGAGCGGGTGAGGATGTTCATGGCTGTCTCCGTATGTTTGTCGGTTTTGCGCGCTGGTTAATGGCCGAGCGCTTTTTCCGGCGCGCAAAACCTCTGCTGCCGTGCGAGGCAGAATCAACTGCGCACGGTCAGTTACGACTTCGGTACTGCGGGGTGACGCAGATAAGCCGCGACCAAGCCTTAAGCGGCCTCGCGCAAGCTCGCGGCTTCGAGCGCTTCGCGGATATGGCTCATGCTCGCCGCGAGGCGCTGTTCGATATCGCTCGCCTGTGCGATTTCATCGGCGAACGGTTCGTACGAGGCGTAACCGCGATAGCCACGCGCGCGCAGCACCGCGAGCTGACGCACGTTGCCGAGACGGTCGTTGCGGCCCACGAGCACGCGATGGCCGTCGCGCATCTCGTCGACTTTCAGCGTGCTTACTTCCACGCCCGAGATGTGCACGAGGCCGGTGAGATCAGGATAGAAGATGTCTTCGCCCGCGAGGTGATGATGAAAGGTGTCGTGCACGAGTTTGAAATGACGCTCGCCTGCCGCGTCATAAATGCCCTTTACCGCGTCGGACTTGCGGCGCAGCGCGCACTCTTCGAAGCCGAGCGTTTCCACGAGTCCCAGTAGGCCGTGATCTTCGAGAATGGGCTTGAGTTGCGCGAGCGCGGAGACCAGGTCGGCGTGACGCTCGCCCGGCGAGCGATTGTCGAGCAGCGAATTGGTGGGGCACAGAACGAGCGCCTTCGCGCCGCACTCGGCGGCATAGCGTGCGAGCGCAACGGCTTCGCGCATGCGCGTCGCATCGAATTGCTCGAAGCGCTGCAGCGCGTTGATCGAGAGAATGGTGAGCCCACCCGCAACGCACGCCGCCTTGATTTGCGCGGCGGGCGTGCCATCGGTCATTTCAATGCCCGGCAGATCGTTGCGGATCTCAATCGCATCGATGCCCAGTCGCTGGCACAGCCCCACATACTCGGGAAAGCCGAGCTTGGGCGCGCTCATGCGGTTGAGGGAAAACTGCTGCACGTCTCGCATCGTTGTCTCCTGTCGATTGCCAAGCTGTTGGTTTCTTCATCTGCCTGCGCGATGTAGAAAAGGTAGGCGACCCATTGACGCGCCTCAACGAAAAGATTGATGATTTTTCGTCAGCGGCAGCGCGGCAAAAAACTGCGCTTCGTGCTGCAATGCCACAACGCCGCGCGCGACAAATGCCGGCAGGAAAACAAAACAGATGGAGACGCCCCATGACGGACACCGCTTCGCCGCGCCGCAAGCGCACGGCGCGTTTCGTGGAGATTGCCGAAGCCGCGGGCGTGAGCCCCGCCACGGTCGACCGTGTGCTCAACGAGCGCGGCAGCGTGTCCGCCGCGATGCGCACGCGCGTCGTCGCGGCCGCGCGCCAGCTCGGCGTGCCGCGTGTGTTACCCGAACCGCATCACGGGCTCGTGCATATCGACGTCTTGCTGCCGCAAAACAACACGCCGTTTTTCCAGCGGCTGACGCAGGGCCTTGAACGCTCCATGCAAATGCTCGACCGGCGCATCGTGCTGCATCGGCAGTTCCTGCCCGAAGCCGACGACACCGTGATTACTCGCGCCATCCTGAAGCCGAATTACAAACGCGCGGGCCTGATCGTGACCACGCACGACACGGCCCAGGTACGCGACGCGCTGCGCACCGTGATCGCCCAGGGCGAGGCCGTGGTGACGATGGTCACCGATATCGAAGCGGTCGAGCGTGTGCATTACGCGGGCATCGACAACCGGCTTGCGGGACGCACGGCGGGCTATTTCGTCGGGCGCCTCGCGAAAGCGCCTGGCCGCGTGCTGCTGATCTGCTCGCGCAAGGACTATCACGCGCATATCGAGCGGATCAGCGGGTGCCGCGAGCAATTGGCCGAATCGTTTCCGCACCTCGTTTGCGACGAGGAAGCGGTGGAAACGCTCGACGACGTGGACCAATGCCATCGCGCGGTGCTCAAGTCGCTCAAACGCGGCGGCGTGGTCGGCATCTACAACAGCGGCTATGCGTCGGCGGGCATCGAGGCCGCGTTGCGCAAGGTGGGCGCGGTGGGAAAAATCGTGTGGGCAGGCCACGAAATGCTCGACCTGCACCGCCAGTACATCGAGCAGGGGACGATGGATATCGCCATCGACCAGGACCCCGACGGCCAGGTCATCTCGGCGCTGCAGCATGCGCTCAACGCATGCGGCGTGCTCGAAACGCCCGCGCCTCCGGGGCCGGTGGAGTTCCGGATTTTCTGCTCGGCGAATGTGCGACGCAATCCGTATCTGGGTGTCGGGAATTGACCTTCCCGTTTCAGGCTGCGGCGCTTTCGCGCGCAGATTCCTTCTCGACGTCTAGCCACAGCTCGCGAATCCAGTCGCGCATGAGCAGCGATTCGCGCCAGCGGTCGGTCGTGTCGTTGCCGTCCGGGCCAATGATCGCGTAAGGCTGCGGCCCCAGCTCGCAGGTGAACGCGAGCGTCTCGTCCGCGCCCGCACGCTTGCGCCACGAATGAAAGCCGTAGCGCCACCAGTCGAGAAAGAGATCCACCCATTTGCGGTGCGGCGCGAACGATAGCTCGATCTGCACCTGTTCGCGGCTCGCCACGCGGCCATGAAACGCCCAGGAAGCATCGAGGATGCGATGCATGAGCGCGTGATTCTCCTGCGATACCGGCCATGCGAATTCGCGCCCCACGAGGTAGTGCGATATGTCGCCGAGCAGCCTGAGGTCGGGGCGCGCGTCGAGCAGATCGAGCGTGAAATACAGGTCCGTCGTCATGCGGTCGCGATGCGTTTCGATGTAGACGGGTATGTTCACCTGGTCGGCGAGGCGCTGCCAGCCGTCCAGCAACGCGAGCGCCTCGCGCTGCGTGCGCGGGCGCACGTCGGGTTGAAGGTCGACATGGTGCAGACCGAATTCGGTGGCAAGCTCGAGCACCGGCTGCAGGTCGTCCACGGTCGTGGGGAAGCACTGGCCTTCCGCCGCCAGCCCGTATGTCTTGCGTAGTTCCGCGAGACGTTTTACGTCCTCGCGATTCGTGCAGTGCGCGCTCACGCCGTCGAACCCCGCTTCGGCGATCATCCGCACATTGTCTTCGAGCGTGCGCTCGTAGCCGTCGGTGTGGCGGCGTTCCATCGACCAGAGCGACTGGAACACCAGGAGTCGTTGCGCCATCATGTCTCCGTATTTTGTATCAAAGCAGGCTCTTGAGCTTGACCTCGGGGTTTGCCAACGCATCTGGCAACTGCGCCGGCGCAATCGCCACACCGCGCTCCACCAGCATACGCGCCAGCTTCATTTCCTTGGCAAGCGCACTGGCCGGTCCGAATCCGCTCGCGCCAACGAGGCGTTGGTCGCCACCGAGTTCGAAGTGGATTTCCGCGTCGCCAGCCAGGGTGCGCACGACCGAACTCACGCCAAGCGCCGGCTCGCCCGCAACCTGCAACTGGTGATCGTACTGATCGGACCAGAACCAGGGCAACTCGCGATACGCGTCGTGAGCACCGAGCATGTTGTGCGCCGCTACGCGTGCCTGGGTTTCCGCGTTGTGCCAGGTTTCCTGGCGAATGCGATGCGAACCGAAACGGCTCGGAAACAGCGCCACGTCACCGGCGGCATAAATGCCGCGCACGGAGGTCGCGAGTTCCTCGTCCACGACGATGCCGCGCTCGACTTCGATGCCGGCCGCACGTGCGAGCCCATCGGCAGGCTCGATGCCAATACCGACGATCACCGTATCGGCGCGCAGCGTATCGCCGTTTTCCAGCAGCACGTTGAGCGTGCCGTCGCTGAGCCGCTCGATTGCCTGCGGCGCGCAGTTCGGCAGAATACGCACGCCATTGCGCTCATGCAGCGCATGAGCGCGCGCCGCGATCACAGCGGGCACGGCGCGGCCCATGAGTCGCGCACCACCTTCGATAAGCGTGACGTCGCAGCCGCGCGCGCGGGCCGAGGCCGCGACTTCGAGCCCGATGAACCCGCCGCCCACGACGACGATGCGCGACCCCGCCGCAAGCCGCGGCCCGATTGCCGCTGCGTCGTCCAGCGTGCGCAGGGTCAGCACATTCGCGAGCGTCGCACCCGGAATCGTGAGGCGCCTCGCGTGACCGCCCGTTGCCAGCAGCAGTGCCTCGTAGGCGAGCGTCGCGCCGTCGCCCAGTTGCAGCGTGCGCGCCACGGGATCGATCGCCTGCACAGTCGCCACGATGTGCTCGACGTTATCCTCGCGCCAGGCTTCGGGCGAGCGCAGGCCGCATTGCGAGGGGCTGCGCTCACCCGTCAGGAGTGCTTTGGAAAGCGGCGGGCGCTCATACGGCAAATGCGGCTCCGAACCGATCAGCGCAATGCGGCCGCGCCACCCCGCTTCGCGCAACGTCTGGGCGGCGCGCCCGCCAACATGGCCCGCCCCGACAATCGCCATCACCCGTTCCGTGGCCGTCATCTTGTGTCTCCCCTGGTTTTCACACCGTTTCCGGCTGCTTGAATGTGTTCCACTCGGCGCCCGGCACAGGCCGCTTCACGTGATATGAGGGATCGCGAGTCTGGCGTACGAGCGCGGGCAAGATCTCCGCGTAAGCCGCGATCGTGCTGCTGTATGAAGGCGGCATGTCCGGCTTGATGACCTCATGCAGTCGCGGCAACGCGTGGAATGGCACCATCGGAAACATGTGGTGCTCGACGTGATAGTTCATGTTCCAGTAGAGAAATCGGAACACGGGATTCATCATGACCGTGCGGCAGTTCTTGCGATGGTCGAGCACGTTCTCGGGCAGCCCCGCGTGCTGTGTGAGCCCGAAGTAGAGATAGAGCCACGCGCCGTACAGGCTCGGCAGACCGATATAGAGGAGCGGCAGCGGCGAGCGCAGCGCGATGCACGCGCCGATCACCATCGCATAGACCAGCAGCGTGAGCCGTGCTTCGCGCACGACCTTCGGCCACTCGGAAGCGGGCACATAGGTCTTTTCTTCCGCACCGATCCGGCCAAACGCGCACGCGACGATCTTCGGCACTTCGCCCGCCACATGCTTGATCGCGAAAACGTTGAGCAGCAGCGCAGCCCAGTCGGTCGGGCGCGGCGCGGCGATCTCGGGGTCGCGGCCGACGACGAGCGTGTCGGTATGGTGGCGCGCATGGGTCCAGCGCGTGACGGTCGGGCGGCGGAACACCTGGAACGAGGCGAGCTGGTAGACCACGGTGTTCATCCAGCGCGTCTTGAATGCCGTGCCGTGTCCGCATTCGTGCCAGCGCGAATCGGCGGGGCTGCAATAGAGCGTGCCGTAGAGGAAGAACGCGGGAATCGCCCACAGCGAATGGGCGTGCCACGCGAACCATGCGAGTACGCCGCTCGCGACGATGGCCGCGTACCAGAAGAACGTGTCGCGCATGGCGCGCGCGTCGCCGCGCTGCATGAGCGCTTTCATCGTGGCGCGCGGCACCGGGCACTTGTACCACTCGGCATTGACGAGCCCCGCGGCGCGCGCCGCTTCCCCTGCTCCGCCGATCAGCCTGTACGCCTCACGACCGGCTCCGCTTGCGCTGGTTTCCGTGTTCGACATCGATGTCTCCTTGATCCGGTTGTCCGTGCTTCGAGCAGCAACGTCTTTCTGGGATCAAACATAAGCGGCGCGCCGGTCGCGCTCAACGGAAACCTTGATGAAATTTCGTCAACTTGCGTCCAGGTGGGCGAGATCGTGGGCGTAATCCACGTGCTCCTGTTCGGCGCCGAGCATGCGCGAGATATCCGCGACGAGCGCGTCCACGGCCACGCGCACCTTCGACGGCATGTGCCTCGCCTTTTGCCGCACGACGTGAACTTCGCCGCCCATCACGCTCTTGCTGTCCATCACGAGTTCGAGCCGTCCGTCGCTCAAGTACGGCGCCATAAGCCAGCACGGCAGCCACGCGAGACCGGCGCCGGCGGCCGCCGCATCGGCAATCGCCAGCAGGTCGTCGAAGTACAGCCGCGACGCGAGCCGGCACTCCTCGACTTCGCCGCCGGGGCCGCGCACACGCCACGGCGGACTCTGCCCTGCGCGGCCATACGCGATGCCTGTATGCGTGGCGAGCGCGGCGACGTCCGCGGGCTTGCCGTGCTGCGCGAGATACGCAGGCGACGCGCAAATGCCCATGCGCTGCACGCCGAGCCGGCGCGCGACGAGCGTGCCGTAATCGGGCAGCGTGCCGATGCGCACGGCCAGATCGAAGCCGTCCTCGACGAGATCGGCCACGCGGTCGCTAAACGAAAGCTCGACATTCAGACGCGGATAGTCCTCCACGAGCCGCCGCACCACGGGGGCGACGCACTGACGCCCGAACAGCACCGGTGCGCTGATCCGCAAGCGCCCCGAAGGCTCGCGCCGGCCATGGTCGAAGGCGGCTTCCACCGCGCTCAGCTCGCTCAGCACGCGGCGGCACTGCTCGTAGTAGGCGTGGCCTTCGTCGGTGAGGCTCAAACTACGCGTGGTCCGGTGCAGCAGACGCACGCCCAGGCGCTGCTCGAGCCGCGCCACGATCTTCGCGACCGCGGAGCGCGTCACGCCAAGGCGCGCGCCCGCGGCTGAGAAGCTGCCCGCGTCCACGACGTCCACGAATTCGGCCACGCCGCTCAGACGATCATCCATTGCACTGACTCCTTTGTATCCCTTTCGGCAACAACGAAGGTCAAAAATCTCACCAATGTCGCCACACAAGCAACACTATCATAGGTGCTCCCACTCGTACTGGAGCAGTCATGAACGCATGGAAACTCAAGGCCGGCAGCGGCCATGGCGCACTCGCGCGCACCGACTTCACGCCGCGCGCGCCCGGCCCGCATGACGTGGTCGTGAAGATTCACGCGGCTTCGCTCAACTATCGCGATCTGATGTTCGCGCGCGGCGATTACCTGGGGCTCGGCGACGCGGCGCTCGTGCCGGTTGCCGACGGCGCCGGCGAAGTGGTCGAAGTCGGCGCGGCTGTCACGCGCTTCAAAGCCGGCGACCGCGTGATCAACACCTACTTCCCGCATTGGGTGGACGGCGCGCCCACGCCCTCGAAAGTGCGCGAGACGCCCGGCGCGCAATTCGACGGCGTGCTGGCCGAACGCTTCGTCGCTGACGAAACCTCGCTCGTTTCGATTCCCGCGCACCTGAGCTACGAGGAGGCCGCGACGATCTCGTGCGCAGGCATCACGGCCTGGAACGCGATCTTCGTCGATGGCGAGGCGAAGCCCGGCGCGACCGTGGTGCTGCTCGGCACCGGCGGCGTGTCGATCTGGGCGCTGCAGCTCGCCCACGCGGCGGGCTTGCGGACCATCGTCACTTCGTCGAGCGACGAGAAGCTCGAGCGCGCGCGCTCACTTGGCGCGAATGAGACGATCAATTATCGTTCGCACCCCGAATGGCAGAACGAAGTGCTGAAGCTCACAGGCGGCGAAGGCGCGGATATCGTCGTGGAAGTCGGCGGACGCGATACGCTGCCGCGCTCGGTGGCGGCCGCGAAGATGGGCGGGCTCGTTTCGATCATCGGCGGCGTGACGAGTTTCGCGGGCCCCGAACTCGGCCTGCTTCCGGTGATCGGCGGCTTCAAGCGGCTGCACGGCCTCATGGTCGGCAGCCGCACGATGCTCGACGACCTCACGCGTTTCATCGCCTCGCAGCAGATTCGCCCCGTGGTGGATCGCGTATTCGGTTTCGACGAAGCGCCCGAAGCTTACGCGTGGCTCGAAGCCGGCAAGCATTTCGGCAAGGTGGTGATACGCGTGGCGTGATGCGCTAGCGGCGCAGAAAAGCGAAGCGGGCACTCGAGGTGCCCGCTTCGTTTTGCTTGTGCCCGTCGCTTTAGAAGACCGGATGCCCGTTGATCACGCTAGGCAGCCACGTGGAGAAGAACGGAAAGTAGGTGACCAGATTGATCGCGCTGAAGATCGCGAGATAGTATGGCCACGCGACCTTGGTCGTCTCCCCGATCGACACGTCGCCGATTGCGCAGCCGATGAACTGCACCGAGCCGATTGGCGGATGCACGAGGCCCAGTGCGCAGTTCAGCAGGATCATGATGCCGAACTGCACCGGACCCACGCCGCTATGCATGGCGAGCGGCAGGAACAGCGGCGTCGTGATGAGGATGTGTGCCGCCATGTCGATGAACGTGCCCAGAAACACCTGGATGATGTTGATGTACAGAAGCATCAGCCAGGGAAGCGTCGTGGCATGTTCGAGCACGCGCTCGATGGCTTCCGGAATCTCCAGATACGCCATCTGGTAGCGCAGCATGTTCGACACCGCGATCAGCAGCAGCACCACGCCCGTGGTCTTGGCCGCGCGCGAGAGGGCGAAGAACAGCTTCTCTTTCGTCATCGTGCGATACACGACCACGGTGAGCGCGAGCGAATACACCACGGCAATCGCGGCCGCTTCCGTCGCGGTCGCAATGCCCCGCGCCACGCAGAAGAGAATGATCGCGATCACGAGCAAGCCAGGCAGCGCGCCGAGGAACGCTCGCACCACGGCGAGCCAGCCGGGGAACACCTGCAGTTTGGTCGAGCCGTCCGCGCTGAGCGGATAGCCAAAGCGGCGCGCCTGCCAGTACGCGGCAATCAGCACGAAGCCCATGACCCACAACACCGGCAGCAGCCCCGAGAACAGCAGGTCGCCAATCGACACGCCGCTCATCTGCTGACCATTCAGCGTGCCCGTAATGCCTTGCGCCGCGAATGCGTAGATGATCATGTTGGTCGAGGTCGGCATCAACGCGCCGGCGAGCGACGAGTGCGTCGTCACGTTGACCGCATAGGCGGCGCTATAGCCTTCGCGCTTCATGAGCGGAATGACCACGCCGCCCATGGCCGACGTATCGGCCGAAGGCGAGCCGGAAACACCGCCGAAGAGCGTGCACGCAACGACATTGGCCATGCCCAGGCCACCGCGGAAGTGCCCCACGGCGGCCTGGGCGAAGCGCAGAATGCGGTCGGCAATACCGCCGTGCAGCATCAACTCGCCGGAGAAGATGAAGAACGGCACGGCGAGAAACGAGAACGCGTTCATGCCCGAGATCATCGACTGCATGGCAGTCGCGGCCGGCAGTCCTTCGTAAAGGTACGTGCTGACGCAGGCGAGACCGAGCGAGAAAGAAACCGGCACCCCAAAGGCGAGGAGCACCAAGAAGCTGAGCGAAAGAATTGCGAGTTCCATGTTTGCCCTACTTTGCCTTGCGTACGAACAGCGCCAACAAATGCTCGAGCGAAAACAGCACGATGCAGGTGCCGGCCACGACCGGAATGACGTAGCGCACCGCTTCTGGCACGCCGAGAATCGCGATGCGGTCGTCCATGGTTGTTTCCGCCATTTGCAGGCAGCCGAAGAAAATCGCCCCGCCAAGCGCGATCAGGCAGACATGCTGAAACGCTTCTGCGATCAGTTGCCCCCGTGGGGAAAGCTTCTTGACGAGCGAATCGAGCCCGATATGCCCGCGCTCGCGCACCTTGAGCGCGGCGCCGAACATGGCGATGGTCACCACCAGCAGCAACGCGACCGGCTCCACGAAATCGGGTGCGCTCTCGAACACGTAGCGCATGATCACGCCGTAAAAGACGAGCACCGTCAGCGCGGCGAGCGCAACCGAGGCGACGATCGTCAGCAGGCGAAACAGTAAATCGTTGGGGAGTTTCAGGAAGGTCATGATCCACCCTTGCACGGTACAGACTTCACAACTGCGTTTTTCCGGCTCCGCGCCGCTTGCGGCGCGGAGCCCCGGGCTTTAGTGAATCGCCTGGATCTCGTCCACGATCTGCTTCATTTCGGGCGTCTTTTCATACTTCGCCCACACAGGCTGCATGGCCTTCACGAACGCTGCACGATCGACCTGCGTAGCCGGAACAATGGTCGCGCCGCCCTTTTGCACCGTCTTGCCCGCCGTGTCTTCGCGCGCCGTCCAGAGCTTCACGTAGTACGGCACCGAGTCGGCCGCCGCCTTCTTGATGACGTCCTGCTCCTGCGGCGTGAGCGTGTCCCATACCTTCTTCGAGAACACGAGCACTTCCGGCGTCATGGCGTGATCCGTTTCGGAATACACCTGCGCCACTTCGTAGTGCTTGGTTTCCTCGTACGACGGCAGGTTGTTTTCAGCCGCATCCACGAGGCCCGTCTTCAGGCCCGTATAGACTTCGGCGAACGGCATCGGCGTAGGCGTGCCGCCCATGGCCTTGATTTCGTCGACCATCAGGTCGGACGGTTGCACGCGCACCTTCAGGCCTTTCATGTCGGCCGGCGACTTGATCGGGCGCTTCGCGTAGATCGAACGCGCGCCGCTCTCGTAGAACGTCAGCGCGATCATGCCCTTCGCCTTGAACGCGTCGAGAATCTTCTGGCCTTCGGGGCCGTACATCACCTTGCGGAAATGGTCGATGTCGCGAAAGAGGAACGGCAGCGACGGAATCATCGACTCCGGCACGATCTCGTTGAACGCGGCGCCGTTGGCGCGAACCATGTCGAGCGCGCCAATGCGTACCTGATCGATCGTGTCGTTCTCCGAACCGAGCGCGCTGTTGCCGAACACCTTGACGGAGTCCTTGCCGCCCGTGGCCTGCGAAATCTCTTCGCCCATGTGCTTGATCGCCATGTTGGTCGGGAAGGAGTCGCTGTGCACGTCGGCTACGCGGAACACGCGCGCGTGCGCGGCGCCGGCGGTCAGTGCGAGAGCCGCTGCCAGAACCGTCATTGCGGTCTTTGCGGTGCGTGCAGTGCGTGCGTTGCGAAAGGTTTTTTTCATCGCTTGCCCCAAGAATGGAAGAGTTGTTTTCAAGCCGTGTTTGGGCTGATTAGCTGGCCAACCGGGTGTCTCAGAACCGGTGGATGATGCCTGCACCTACAGCGACCATGCTGCGTGACGAAGACGGCGTGGTCTGGAAGCCATCGCCAATCGTCGCGGTCGCGTTGATGATTTGGGTACCGTTGCCCGCCGGCGTGAGGGTCTTGCCGTTTGCACGCTGGAAAGCCTGCAACGCGTAAAGTCCCGTGCGCTTGGAAAGCGTGTAGTACTCCGAGAGATTGAACTGCTGGTATTGCGCGCTGCTCGTGATGCCGTTGGCTCGCGTTGCGCGCGTGTAGCTGTAGCCCGTCGCGAAGTCCCACGTCGGAGCCGGCTTCCAGTGCAGGACGACGCCGCCCGTATTGAAGATCGCGGTGTCGTGGAAGCCCGATCCCACGCCGGGGATGTACTGCACATTCGAGTAAGTCGCGGTGAGATCGAACTGGCTGTTGAACGTATAGCCCGCGCCCACGGCGAAGCGCTGCTGTGCGCGCGCCGACTGGTAGCCGTAGGTGACGGCGGAAATGCCGGGCTGCGCGCCCGCGTTGGACGTGGTCGTATCGGCACCGAAGGCGCCGCCGTTCACGTTCGAGTTGTTGATGCGCGAGAAGCCCACTGCCATGCCGAACGGCCCCATGGCGTACTGTGCCGCGGCGGTCCAGGTCGAGCCTTGCGTCACGCTGCCGGGGACGCCGGCGAGCGAGTACGAACCGCTCACCGTGAAGCCGTAGATCTTCGGCGATGTGTACAACAGCGTGTTATTGGCGCGATAGATCGTGTCGAGACCGTCGAGATCGCCCGGATGCGCGCCGTAGAAACCGGTGAGCCACGTGGTCGGGCTGTACGGCGAAAGCATCTGGTAGTACGAAGCGTACTGGCGGCCCGCCGTGAGCGAACCGTAGGTGGGATTGGTCACGCCCACGAACGCTTGCCGGCTGAACATGAGCCCGCTCGTCGATTGCGCGCCGGTTGCGCTGTTGAAGCCTTGCTCGAGCTGGAAAATCGCCTTCGTGCCGCCGCCCAGGTCTTCGGCGCCCTTCAGGCCGAAGCGGCTGCCGGCCCACACGCCGTTGATCATCTTGACCGCCGAACGCCCGCCCGAGGTCGAACCGAGCGTCGTTTGACTCGACTGCCAGCCAATGCCCGTATCGACGATACCGTAGAGCGTGACACTGCTTTGCGCAAAGGCAGGCGCAGCACCTGCAATCGCCACCCCGACGACGGCGCACTTCAAACGGCGCGTATTCTCCGGCATTCTCCGATCTCCTTTTGTTCTTTATGTGTCACTTCGGGAAAACGTTTTCTTAAATTTAATGCGTTCCTTTCGAAATGGCTAGTAGGTAGTTACGCGGAGCGGCAGTGCGAAAGTGCGTGCCCTGGGCACGCGTGACGAGGCCGCCGGCCGTTGAAGAACGGCCAGCGAGCGGGTACTTCGCAGATCAGGGAATCAGCGGCAGGGAGCGGTCGAGTCGCGCACAACGAGGCGGGGTTCGAGCACGACCTGCTCGACATCCGCGCGGCCTGCGAGGACGTCAATGAGCTTTTGCATGGCCAGTTCGCCCATACGCTCGCTTTGCCCGTCGATCGTGGTCAGGCGCGGCTCCACGTATTCGCCATAGGGCACGTTGTCGATGCCCGCGACCGAGACATCCTGCGGTATGCGAAAGCCGAGTGACTTCGCTTCCTTCATGAAGCCAAGCGCGATGAGGTCGTTGTAGCAGATCACCGCCTGCGGGCGCTTCGGGCCCAGCATCACCCGCGAGCAGGCTTGCTCGCCCGCCTGGGCGGTCGGCGCGTGGGTCTCGTACACGTCGAGCGTGAGGCCGGCTTCGGCCAGCGCCTCGGTTGCGCCGGCAATCCGTTCGTCGTTGATGGTCGCCGCGGCGAAGCCGAGGTAGGCCACGTGGCGGTGCCCGAGATTGAGCAAATGACGCACCATCATGGAAGTCGCGAGCCGGTTGTCGAAGCCGACGGTGGGAATGTCGAGGCCGCGCACGGTCCTGAGCATGACGACCGGCTTACCCAGATTCATCGTCCACCTGGCGATCTCCTCGGACGCGCGCGAGCTGACGATCAGGCCGTCCACGCGCGGCGAAAGCGCTTCGATGAGCGAGCGCTCGCGTGCGAGATTTTCTTCGGCGTCCACGAGAAGCAGCGTGTAGTCGTGCTGAAGCGCGACGCGGTTCGCGCCCTTGACCACGTTCGTGAAGTGCGGGTTCGCGATGTCCAGAATGGCAACGCCGATGGTGCGCGTGCGCCCCGTGATCATTGAGCGCGCAAGCGGATTGGAGCGGTAGCCGAGCACCTCGATGGCGTCCTTGACCTTCGCTTCCACCGCCGGCGAAAAGCGTTGCGTGCCGTTCACGTACTTCGATACCGTCGCGACCGAGACGCCGGCCATCGCGGCGACATCGCGAATCGTCGGGGAACCACTTTTCATAGGTTGGCAGCGCCAGGGATGATCGACGGCGAGCATTGTCGCAGAAACGGACCTGGGGTGAACCCCGTATTCGGAGCAGGTATTCCTCCATTGACGCTGCGATTGCCGGTGGCTATATTCGGAAAACGTTTTCCATGCGTCCATCAATATCAAAATAATTCCCAGGGAGCCCTGATGTCGCAACACTCACTTTCCGCCAAACCGTTCGGCCGTCTTCTTCTTACCGGCGCGGGCGGCAATCTGGGCCGTCAGTTGCGCGGCGCGCTCGCGAACTGGGCCGACGTCGTTCGCGTGAGCGACATCACGGAACTGGGCGAGGCGGCGGCGCACGAGGAAACGCACCGCGTCGACCTCTCGGATCGCGAGGCGGTCATGCAACTCGTGGAAGGCGTGGATGCGATCGTGCACCTGGGCGGCATTTCCATCGACGCGCCGTTCGACGACCTGCTCGAAGCCAACATTCGCGGCACGTACAACCTTTACGAAGCCGCGCGCAAGCACGGCATCAAGCGCATCGTCTACGCGAGCTCCAATCACGTCACGGGCTTCCATCCGGTCACGAGCGTGCTCGATACCGACGCCGCGCACCGGCCGGACAGCTTGTACGGCGTGACGAAATGCTTCGGCGAATCGCTGTCGCGCTACTACTTCGATCGCTTCGGCATGGAAACGGTATGTCTGCGCATTGGTTCGTCGTTCGAAGAACCGAAGAACGCGCGCATGCTCGTCACGTTCCTGAGCTATCGCGACTTCATCGAACTCGTGCGCTGCTCGTTGTTCACCAACCGCGTGGGTCATGCTGTCGTGTATGGCGTGTCGGACAACCCGGCAAGCTGGTGGGACAACGGCAAGGCGGGTTTTCTCGGCTACCGGCCGCGCGACAGCTCGGCGGCGTACGCCGAGCGCTTCCCGGCGACCGCGCCGAACGCCGAGCCTGGCGACGCCGCGCAGCAGTATCAGGGCGGACCGTTCGTGCTTGGCGAGCCGATGCAAGGCGCCGAGGGCTAAGCGGGCGCCCGGTCTGCTGTGCATGCTGGAGAACCGGCTCGATAACCTGAAGGCAGACCGCCCTGGCCGCGAAGCGGCTGGGCGGGATCACGCCGCGCCGGACAGTTAGTTGCAGCTTTGCATGGCAACCTGATCGTCGTCACTCACCTGCTACCGCACTCTCCTGGCACCAGATACAACCTACAGACTGTATTTTCAAATTACAGTCTATGGTTTGTATTTTTACTTTACAACGTATAGACTGTATTCCACTGCGCCGCGCGTTTCCGTTTGCATCGGCCGTTGCTTCCGTTTGCATCCGCATCTAGCCGCCCGGAGTTGCCGTGGACTACCCTCTCAAGACCCTGAGCCAACTGCGCCCGATTCTCGTCGGCTTCCGCAAGAAAGCCGGCCTCACCCAGAAAGACGTGGCCGCGCGGCTCGGCATCTCGCAGCAAAGCTATGCCGCGTTCGAGGCGAATCCCGAAGCGGCGAGCGTCGAGCGGCTCGTTCGGGTTCTGCGACTCGTCGACGTCGAAATCAAGTTCGGCGCGCCCGAAGCCAAGGCTGCGCCGGTCGCGGCGAAAGCCGCGCCCCGCCCGGCCAAAGCTCCCGCGGCCACAGCCACGATGCCGAGCGCGGCCAAGCCGCCGGCCGTCCGCAAAAGCAACCGGGAAAACACCCGCACGCGCACCCGCACCACGCAGGCGGCCGAAGTCCCGCCGCGCCAGTCCGCCACGCGCCGCAAGCCGAGGGAGAACTGGTGAGCGCACGCCCCCGTCTACCCAACCGGCTCGACCTGTGGATGAACGGCCTGCCCGTGGGCTACTGGGAGAGCGCGCGCGGCAACGAGCGCCTCGTGTATCTCGACAGCTGGCTCGACGACCCGCAAGGCCGCCCCCTCTCGCTCTCGCTGCCGTTCACCCCCGGCAACCAGCCCTACCGCGGCCAGATCGTCGCGGACTATTTCGACAATCTGCTGCCGGACAGCGACCGCATTCGCAGGCGTATCGCCGCGCGCTACCAGACGGGCGGTACCTCGCCGTTCGAGTTGCTCGCCGCGCTCGGCCGCGATTGCGTGGGCGCGCTGCAGATTCTCCCCGCTGGCGTTGCGCCCACGAGCCTCAGGAGCATCAAGGGGCGAGCGCTGAGCGAAGGCGACATCGCACAACTGCTGCGCGAAACCACCGCCACGCCGCACGCGGGCGAGCACGACTCCGTGGACAGCCTGCGGCTTTCCATCGCCGGGGCGCAGGAAAAGACCGCGCTGCTGTGGCATGGCGGCCAGTGGCTGCTTCCCGAAGGCAGCACGCCGACCACGCATATCCTGAAGCTGCCGCTCGGGCTCGTCGGCAACATGCGCGCCGACATGCGTACCTCGGTGGAAAACGAGTGGCTGTGCACGCAAATCATCGCGGCCTACGGCTTGCCCGTCGCGCCCTGCGAAATCGGGCAATTCGAGGATATGAAGGCGTTGGTCGTGGAGCGATTCGACCGGCGTCTTGCCAGCGACGGCAAATGGATCGTGCGCCTGCCGCAGGAGGACCTGTGCCAGGCCACGGGCACGTCCGGGCTCGCCAAATACGAAACCGACGGCGGCCCGGGCATCGACGCGATCATGCAAGTGCTGGATGGCTCCGCGCAGGCCACGGCCGACCGCCGCCACTTTTTCGTCACGCAAATCGTCTTCTGGCTGCTCGCGGCAACGGACGGCCACGCGAAGAACTACAGCATTGCACTGCTGCCCGGCAGCGAGTACACCGCTACGCCGCTCTACGACGTGCTCAGCGCGCATCCTGTCGTCGGCCGCGGCCGTAACCATATTGCGCCGCAGCGCGTGAGCCTCGCGATGGCCGTGTGCGGGCGCAACCGGCACTATCGCGTCGAGGAGATCTATCCCCGGCACTGGATCGCGCAAGGCCAGCGCGTGGGATACGCCGCGCCGGAAGTCGAAGCGATGCTCGCGCAGGTGGCGGCGCAAACGCCGCGCGTGATCGAAGCCGTCTCGGCGCAGATTCCCGCCGGTTTTCCGGAAGACGTAGCCGACGCCGTTTTCGCCGGCATGCGCAGGCTCGCCGCGCGGCTTACCGCCGGGCTCACGAATTAAGCGCAATCACCCGCATGCGAAATCCTCGTCGTCGATCGCGCGCGTGAGCAGGTCGAGAAAAGCCTGCATGGTCTGCGGCAGCGTGCGGCCCGCCATCGTCTGGATCTGCAGTGTGCGCTGATGCAGCTCCGGGTTCGAGAGCGTCACGGCGGCAAGACCCTCCACCTCGAGACGGCCGCGCACGGTTAGAAAACCGGTGAACGTCACGGCATCGGTCAGGCGTACGAATCTTTGCAGTGCGACATGATAGTTGCTGACGAACACCGGCTCGAAGATCAACCCTTCGAGACTGCACGCAATGTCGATGAGCTGGCGGATCGTTACGCCCTGGTTGTTCATGGCAACCGGCCACGGCATCAAGTCGCGCAACGAAAGCGACTCGCGCGCCGCCAGCGGATGATCGTGCCGCATGAGCGCAAATATCGGTGCGCGCTGCGAATAGTGCACGGCAATTTCTTTCTCCGGCGCGAGGCTGAAGCACAGCGCGATATCGGCCGTACCTTCTCTCACGCGCTGCGTTGCAACAGAAGGCGCCGACACGTCCAGCTGAAAATGCGTTTGCGGCCAGGTCCGGAGAAAGTGCGCGAAAACCTGCGGCAGAAAATCCGGTGCGAGGCCTTCGGAACTCGCAACGCGTATGGTCGCGCGGCCACCCTCGCTTAAGCCCCGAATCTCGCCGACCACGCGATCCGTTTCGAGCAGGCTGCGCCGCGCGTGTTCGGCGAGCATGCGCCCCGCCTCGCTCAACACCATGCCGCGCGGCCGCCGCTCGAATAACGGCGTGCCGAGTTCATCTTCGAGCCGGCTGATCTGGCGGCTGAGCGCCGAAACGGCCACGTAAAGCCGTTCGGACGCCTTGCTCAGCGAGCCGCTGCGGGCCACTTCCAGAAAATAGCGCAGTGCGGTGTTGTCCATGTCGATGAGCGCGGTCTCGTTCGCTTTGCCGTTTCGGCAAAGATAAATCACAAATATTGTAATTGTGAAGAAATATCGGCGACTGCAGGATCGCTCGACGGCCTTAAAAACAGGGGGACGTGAGTTGACCCGTGACACCGCTATTCAAACCGCAGCCGGTCAATACGATTCAGGCCACTTCCTGAACGATCTGCGCCGCCGCGTGGCGTATCGCACCGAGAGCCAGGAGCCGGAAAGCGGCGAGCGCCTGCGCGGCTATCTGGACGAGGAACTCGCGCCGCTCCTTGTCGATTGGGGTTTCACCTACCGTGTCGTCGAGAACCCCGCCCAAGGCGCGGGCCCGTTCCTGATTGCGCATCGCCACGAAGACGACGCGCTGCCCACCGTGCTCAGCTACGGCCACGGCGACGTGGTGCGCGGCTACGACGCGCAATGGCGCACGGGCCTCACGCCGTGGGACGTGACCGTCGACGGCGAGCGCTGGTACGGCCGCGGCACCGCCGACAACAAAGGCCAGCACAGCATCAACCTCGCGGCGCTCAAGGCCGTGCTCGACGCGCGCGGCGGCAAGCTTGGCTTCAACCTCAAGCTGCTGTTCGAAACGGGCGAAGAAGTCGGCTCACCGGGCCTGCACGAACTGTGCACGCAACTACGCGACGAACTCGCCGCCGACGTGCTGATCGCCTCCGACGGCCCGCGCCTGAGCGCGCACCGCCCGACGATCTTTCTCGGCTCGCGCGGCCTCGTCAATTTCAAGCTCGAACTGACGCTGCGCGAAGGTGGCCACCATTCGGGCAACTGGGGCGGCCTCTTGCGCAATCCGGGCGTCGTGCTCGCAAACGCGATCGCCTCGATGGTCGACGCGAACGGCAAGATTCTCGTAGAAGGTCTGCGCCCGCCACCCATTCCGGAATCCGTACGCCGCGCGCTTGCCGATATTCGTGTGGGCGGCAATCCGGGTGAGCCCGAGGTCGATCGCGACTACGGCGAGCCGGGCCTCACGTCCACCGAGCGTGTGTTCGGCTGGAACAATCTCGAAGTGCTCGCGTTTCGCACCGGCAACCCCGAAAAGCCCGTGAACGCAATTCCGCCGCACGCGATCGCTTACATGCAGATTCGCTTCGTCGTCGGCACAGACTGGCAAAACCTCGAACGCATCGTGCGCGCGCACCTCGACGCGCACGGCTTCGACATGATCGAACTCGACGTGGAGCGCGGCGCGCCGGCCACGCGTGTCGATCCCGACAACGCGTGGGTGCAATGGGCGCTGCGCTCGCTGCGCGAAACCACGGGAGCCGAACCCGTGCTGTTGCCGAACCTGGGCGGGACGCTCCCCAACGATGTATTCGCCGACGTGCTCGGCATGCCCACGCTGTGGGTGCCGCATTCGTATCCAGGCTGCTCGCAGCACGCACCGAACGAGCACCTGCTCGGCCCGGTCGTGCGCGACGGGCTGCGCATCATGGCTGGCCTTTTCTGGGACCTCGGCGCAAGAGAAGCCGGTGCGTCCAACCCCGCACCGCATCCAACAACGCTTGCATGAGGACGTCGCAATGAGCATCGATTCCCTTCCCGCGCATCACGGCAGCGAGCCCTGGTCCGAGCCCACGCGAAGCACTTCGGGCAAGAACGTCTCGCGGCTCATCATTGCGACTTCGATCGGCAACGCGCTCGAGTTCTACGACCTGCTCGCGTATGGCTACTTCGCCACGACGCTCTCCAAGCTCTTCTTCCCCGTTCACAACGCGACGATATCGCTGCTGCTGACACTCGGCACATTCGCGCTCTCGTACCTCGCGCGGCCATTCGGCGCGCTCGTGCTCGGCTCGTACAGCGACCGCAAGGGCCGCAAGGCGTCGCTCACGCTCTCCATTGCGATGATGACGATCGGCACCGGCATGGTCGCGCTCATGCCCACCTACGCGACGATCGGCATACTCGCGCCCATCGGCATTTTTGCGTCGCGCCTGCTGCAAGGCTTTTCGGCGGGCGGCGAGTTCGGCAGTTCGACCGCCTTCCTGGTCGAGCACGCGCCGCAGCGCAGCGGCTTCATGTCCAGCTGGCAGTTCTCGAGCCAGGGTGCGAGCACGCTGCTCGTCTCCTTGTTCGGCGCCGTGCTCACGGGCGCGCTCACGCAGCCGCAGCTCGAAAGCTGGGGCTGGCGCGTTCCATTCCTGTTCGGTGTGCTAATTGGGCCAGTGGGTCTCTATATCCGCAAACGCATGGACGAAACGCCCGAATTCGAGCGCGTCGAGAAAGCCGAGTCGCCCGTGCGCGAATTGTTCGCCACGCAAAAGGCCCAAGTGATTGCATCGATCGGGGTGCTGATACTGACCACATCGGCTCAATACGTGCTCCTCTATATGCCGACCTATGCGGCTCGACAGCTTGGCCTCGCGCCTTCGTCGGGCTTTATCGCCACGCTCGTGGCCGGCCTGATCGCCATCGTGCTCACACCCATTGTGGGCCACTGGTCGGACAAGATAGGCCGCACGCGCATCATGTTCGTGGCGGGCGTGCTGTTCCTGCTCACCGTCTATCCGGCGTTCATGCTCATCAACGCGTATCCTTCGCTCTCCACGCTGCTGGCCGCCGTGATCTGGGTCGCGGTGCTGAAGGTCGTGTATTTCGCCTCGATTCCGGCGCTCATGGCAAGCTTCTTCCCCACCCGCACGCGCACCACGGGCATGGCGCTCGCCTACAACGTCGGGACGACCGTGTTCGGCGGCTTCACGCCGCTGGCCGTGGCCTCGCTCATTGCTGCGACGGGCAATAATCTCGCGCCGGGACTCTGGTTGATGTTCGCGGCTGTGTTGAGCCTCGCTACGTTGATCTGGGCACGCGTAAAACTGGGCGCCCGTTGAACCGGCGCCGTACAGGAACACGAAAGGGAAACCCGCACGTATGTCACACGATTTGCCGCAAGAAGTTCAGGACGCCATTCAGTTTTCCGTCGATCACGAATCGGCATGGGACCGCCACGCCGACGGCAACTTCGGCGTGCACGTGAACGACCCGCCGCCGTGGAACCGCTTGCTCGGCCCTATCCACGACCGCGGCCCCGTGTCCGGCGCCATTGCCGTGGGTGGCCGCCCGCTCGCGCAATGGGGCGAGCCTGACCGGCCGGACCTGACCTTCAGCATTGCGAAGACGTATCTGGCGTTACTTGCGGGCGTAGCCCACGATCAGGGCCTCTTGCCCGATCCCGATGAGCCTGTACGCGTGCGCGTGCCCGGCATCGGCTTCGACGACGACCACAATGCGACCGTGACGTGGACGCACCTGCTGCAACAGACGAGCGAGTGGCAAGGCAAGTGCTTCGGCCTTTCCGATCAAGCCGATCACTATCGCGCCGTCACCTTCGGCGAGCCGCCCGACGGAAAGAAAGGCGATTTACGCCCGTTGCAGGCGCCCGGCACGTATTGGGAATACAACGACGTGCGCATCAACCAGCTCTCGCTCGCGCTGCTACATCTGTTCGGTCGTTCGTTACCCGATGTATTTCGCGAAACGATCATGCGGCCCGTTGGCGCGAGCGAAAACTGGCAATGGGTCGGCTACGACGACGCATGGATCGAGCTGGGCGGCAAACGCGTGCAATCGGTGCCGGGCGGCTCGCATTGGGGCGGCGGCATGTCGGTGAGCGCCAACGACCAGTTGAAGGTCGCGCAGATGCTGCTCGACGATGGCGTAGCCTCGGGCCGCCGCGTGCTCTCGAGCGAATGGATCGCGCGCATGCGCTCGCCCTGCCCGCTTGCGCCGTTCTACGGCTCGCTCGTCTGGCTCAATACGGAGCGGCGCATGTTCCCGAGCGCGCCCGAGTCAAGCTATTTTGGCGTAGGCGCCGGCAGTTCGTTCATGTGGATCGAGCCCGAGCGCAAGATCGCGCTGATCGTGCGCTGGCTCGATTCACAATTCGCCGATGCGTTCTTCGGCAAGATGCTGCACGCAGTGGACGCCGTATGCGCACGATAGCCCATTGAATCGCGCATCAGCGCAGCGCCATGTCCAGCACTCTCGCCACATGCAGCGCTGTGGCGTTCGCGCCGTCGTGGATCTGGTGGCGGCAACTCGTGCCGTCCGCCACGACGAGATCGGCACGATCCGCCTGGCGCACGGCGGGCAACAGCGAAAGCTCGGCCATCGCCAGCGATGCTTCGTAGTGCTCCGCTTCGTAGCCGAAGCTCCCTGCCATCCCGCAGCATGACGATTCGATCGGCTTCACCTCCAGCCCCGGAATCCAGCCCAGTACGGTGAGCACGGGCCGGAAGGCGTCGAACGCTTTCTGATGACAGTGGCCGTGCACCCACGCGCGCGGCGCGTCGAGCGCGTGCAAGGGCAGATCGAATCGACCCGCGCCTTTCTCGCGCACGAGAAATTCCTCGAACAGGAACGCCGCGGCAGAAAGTTCTCGGGCCTCGTCGCCGTAGCCGTATTGCAGGAACTCGTCGCGCATCGAGAGCAGGCACGAGGGTTCGAGCCCGACAATCGAAACGCCACGCGCGACGAACGGTATGAGCGTATCAAGTAGCCGCCGCGCCTCGCGCTTCGCCTCGTCCACCAGACCCGCTGCGAGGAGCGTGCGGCCACAGCACAGCGGACGTTCTTCGCCGCGCACGTTGTAGTGCACGAAATAGCCGGCCGCTTCGAGCACCCGTTGCGCGGCGCGCGCGTTTTCAGGCTCGAAGTTGTCATTGAAGGTATCGACGAACAGCACCACCTCTTTGGTTGCCGCTGCTGCGTCCTGGCTTGCGCCCGTGACCTCCGAAAGGAACGATGGCTGGAACTGCGGCAGCGAGCGTTGCGGCGCGAGACCGAGCGCGCGCTTCACCCATGCATTGACCAAAGGAATGCGCTCGCCGGCCACCGCCAGGCCGCCCGCTTTTGCTGCACGACGCGCATAGCGCGGCAAGAACGCGATCATCTTCTCGCGCAGCTTCAGGCCGTGCTTCGTATTCCACGCCGCGCGCGCCTCGATCTTCAGCTTCGCCATGTCCACGCCGGTCGGGCAGTCGCGCTTGCAGCCCTTGCACGACACGCACAGGTCGAGCGTGTCCTTGACTTCGTCGCTCGCAAGCCCGTCCTCGCCCAACTGCCCCGAGATTGCGAGCCGCAACGTGTTCGCGCGGCCGCGTGTCACGTGCTTCTCGTCTTTCGTCACGCGATAGCTCGGGCACATCGTGCCCGCGTCGAACTTGCGGCAGTGGCCGTTGTTGTTGCACATCTCCACGGCTTTCGCGAGGCCGCCAGTCAAGTCGTCGCCGCTGCCGGGCGGCGTTTCAACGCCCGTTAGCGGATCGCGCTTCGCGTCCCACGCCGACCAGTCGAGCATCGGCCGCATCTGGCGCTCGCGATATCCCGGCGCGAAGCGGAACAGCTTTGCGTCGTCCATCTTCGGCGGGCGCACGATCTTGTCGGGATTGAAGCGATTCTCGGGGTCGAATATCTGCTTGATCTCCGTGAACGCCTGGTTGATCTTCGGTCCGTACTGCCAGGCAATCCATTCGCCGCGGCACAGGCCGTCGCCGTGCTCGCCCGAAAACGCGCCCTTGTACTCGCGCACGAGTTCCGCGGCCGCTTCGCCTATCGCACGCATTTTCGCTGCGCCGTCGCGGCGCATGTCGAGAATCGGGCGCACGTGCAGCGTGCCGACGCTCGCGTGCGCGTACCATGTGCCCTCGGTGCCGTGCTGATGAAAGATTTCGGTCAGGCGGCTCGTGTACTCCGCGAGATGTTCGAGCGGCACCGCGCAGTCTTCGATGAACGAGACCGGCTTGCCGTCGCCCTTCATGCTCATCATGATGTTCAGGCCGGCCTTGCGCACTTCCCACAGCGCCTTTTGCTCGTTCGCGTCGGTCATCCTCACAACCGAGTCCGGCAGGCCGAGGTCGCCCATCAGTTCGACGAGACCATCGAGGCGGCGCACCTGATCGTCACGATTGTCGCCGGCGAATTCGACCAGCAGGATCGCATCGGGCCTGCCCACCAGCGCCTTTTCGATCACCGGCTTGAAGCCCGGATTGCCAAGCGCGAGTTCGATCATCGTGCGATCGACCAGTTCCACCGCAGTCGGCATGAGCTTGACGATGTGCTGCGCGGAGTCCATCGCCTGCCAGAAGGTCGGAAAGCTCACTACGCCCAGCGTTTTGTGCGCGGGCAGCGGCGCGAGCTTCAGCGTGATCTGCCGGCTGAATGCGAGCGTGCCCTCGGAGCCCACGAGCAGATGCGCGAGATTCGCCACGCCGTCGTCGGTATAGGCGAGCGGGTTCTGGCAGTCGAACAGGTCGATGTTGTAGCCGGCCACGCGGCGCAACACCTTCGGCATGCGTTCGGCAATTTCGCCGCGCTCGCGTGTGGCGATGCGTTGCACGCCTTCGAGCAGTGCCGCGAGGCGCGCGCCTTCCTGCGGCTTCTTCAGCGACTGGAAACGGGCCTCGCTGCCGTCCGCGAGAATCGCGTCGATGCCGAGCACGTTGTGCACCATGTTGCCGTACTCGATCGAACGCGAGCCGCACGAATTGTTGCCCGCCATGCCGCCAATCGTGCACTGCGCGGCCGTCGAAACGTCCACGGGAAACCACAGCCCGTGCGGCTTGAGCCACGCGTTCAGATGATCGAGCACGACGCCCGGCTCGACTGTCACCGTTCGCGCTCCGGCATCGAAATCGACGATGTTGTTGAGCCACTTCGACGTGTCGATCACGAGCGCTTCGCCCACCGTCTGCCCGCACTGGCTCGTACCCGCGCCACGCGCCAGCACCGGCGCATGCGCGATACGCGCCACTTCCAGCGCGGCGCGCAAGTCGTCCTGATCGCGCGGCACCACCACGCCGATGGGCATGATCTGGTAGATCGAAGCGTCGGTTGCGTAGCGGCCGCGGCTCGCGGCGTCGAAGAACACGTCGCCGCGCACGGCTTCGCGCAGGCGACGCGCGAGCGGCGAGCCATGGCCCGCGCTCGAGGGAACCAGATGAATCGGCTTGACCAGCATGCCAGAGGTGCGTGCGCCTTCCATTGCCGTTCACACTCCCTGACGAGAACCTGCGGGCGCTTCAGCCTGCTTGCCCAGCTCGAAACGGCTTTCGGGCTGCATGCGGAACGCGAGAATCACGCCGCACCCCATCAGCACCATGCTGCCCACGAACGGCAGATCCCAGTTGCCAAAGCGGTCGATCAGAAAGCCGCCCACCACGGGCGAGATGATCGCGGCCAATGCCGAGCCCGTGTTCATCATGCCGCTCGCCGTGCCCGAGAATTCCGGTGCGATGTCCATGGGAATCGCCCACATCGGGCCGATGGTCATTTCGGCGAAGAAGAAACCCGCCGCGAGACAGGTCATCGAAATAACCGGGTCATGGACGAACATCAGCGGCACCAAAACGATCAACGTGATGAGCATGCACACCGAGACCATCCAGCTGCGCGCGCGCTTGAGGTTGCCGGTGCGCTTGAGGAGCCAGTCGGTCACGAGGCCGCCGAGCGTGTCGCCGACCACGCCCGCGAGGAACACCACCGATGCGAAGATCGCCGACTTGCCCAACTGCAGGTGATAGTTGTGCAGGAAGTATTGCGGAATCCAGCTCAGGAAAAGCCACAGCGTCCAGCCGTAGCAGAAGTAGACGATCGTCACCGGAATCATGCGCTTGAAGAGCGCCATCCACGGCAGGCCCGTCGCGCGCGGCTTGGGCGGCGGCAAAATGGCGAGTTCGGCCTCGGTAATGCGCGGGTGATCCTTCGGGTGCTCGGTGAACGTGAACGCCCACACCACCACCCACAGCAGGCTGAGCGCGCCGCAGACGTAGAACGATTCGCGCCAGCCGTAGCGCGCCATCACGAGCACCACGACTGCGGGCGCCACCGCATTGCCGATGCGCGACGCGGAGTGCGTGATGCCCTGCGCGAAGCCGCGCCGCTCTTTTGCGACCCAGCGCGACATGGCCGAGGTCGAGGCGGGAAACGTTGCGCCCTCACCGAAACCGAGCAAAAGGCGCGCGGCGAGCAGGGAGGCGAGACCGCCCGCCATGCCCGTGAGCACCGTGGCCACACCCCACACAGCGCCGCAGAAAAGCAGCGTGCGGCGCGCGCCGAAGCGGTCGCTCACCCAGCCGCCAATGATCTGAAACAGCAGATACGGATACGCAAACGCCGAAAAAACCAGCCCTACTTCGGTGTGCGATAGCTGGAACTCCTTGCCGAAGCCCGCCGCCGCCGTGCTCACGTTCACACGATCGAGGTAGGTGATGAAGTACATGATGCAGAGCATGATCAGCACGATGCTGCTCGCGCTCGTCAATCGATACCGTTTCATCGTCTGTCTCCGTTGCTGGTTCTATCGGCCGCTTCGCCCTTCTTGCAGGGGCGTCCGGCATGGGAACAACCTGGGACAACCTAGGAAATCAGCCTGTCATGCCGCGCCCCGTGCGCGGCATGTGCGTCTTATGTGAGAAAAACGCCTGCTTCAGGCTGCTTTCAGCGAAACCACATTGGGCTGCGCCGCCAGATATTCCATCGCCGCCGGCAAGCCGCTGTCCCTCAAGGGCACGCTCGCAATGCGCAGGCCCATCTCGCAGCCGGCCAACGCGGCCAGCAGCGTGAGATCGTTGCAGTCGCCCAGGTGCCCGATGCGGAACATGCGCCCCTTGACCTTGCCAAGGCCCGTACCGAGCGAAAGATCGAAGCGCTCGTAGATGATCTTGCGAACCGCGTCCGCGTCCACGCCTTCGGGCATCATCACGCCCGTGAGCACCGGGCTGTAGACGGCGGGGTCGGCGCACTGGATCTCGAGGCCCCACGCGCGCACCGCGCGCCGGCACGCTTCACCCAGGCGCTGATGCCGCGCGAATACGTTGTCGAGCCCTTCGTCCTGCAGCATGTCGAGCGCTTCGGAAAGGCCGTAGAGCAGGTTCGTGTTGGGCGTGTACGGCCAGTAGCCGCTCTTGTTCATCTCGATGATCTCGGTCCAGCCCCAGAAGCTGCGCGGCAGCTTTGCCTGCTCGCTGGCCGCCAGCGCCTTCGCCGAAACCGCATTGAAGCTGATGCCCGGCGGCAGCATGAGGCCCTTCTGCGAGCCGGAGACGGTCACGTCCACGCCCCATTCGTCGTGCCGGTAGTCCGCGCTCGCGAGGCCAGAAATCGTGTCGACGAGCAGCAGCGCCGGATGCCCGGCGGCATCGATTGCGCGGCGCACCGCGGCGATGTCGGAGGTCACGCCGGTCGACGTTTCGTTGTGCACCACGCAAACCGCCTTGATCGCGTGCTGCGCATCTTCGCGCAGGCGCTTTTCGATCATGTCGGGCTGCACGCCGCGCCGCCAGCCTTCAATGCCAGGCAGGCCGAGAAACTCCGGCTTCAGGCCAAGGCGCTCGGCCATCTGCTTCCATAACGTCGCGAAATGACCCGTTTCATACATCAGCACCGTGTCGCCGGGGCTCAGCGTGTTGGTGAGCGCGGCTTCCCACGCGCCGGTGCCGGAGGCCGGATAGATCACCACCGGCTGCTGGGTCTTGAAGATCTTCTTGATACCGTCCAGCACCTTGAGTCCGAGCACGCCGAACTCGGGGCCGCGATGGTCGATGGTCGGATAGCTCATCGCGCGCAGGATGCGATCGGGCACCGGGCTCGGGCCGGGAATCTGCAGGAAGTGACGACCAGCGGGATGGAAATCGAGCTTCAACATGCAATCGCTCCTGTTTTTGAATTTTGCATGCAAAAAACTATAATCCAGTCAGCCCTTACGTAGACAGAGAATTCCGATGTGGTTTACCCCAATCACAGCATGCTTCTTTGGGGTCCTGTCCTTGGGCTAGAATTCGCTGAAAATCGATGGAAATGCCTTTTGCATGCAAAACCCGAACCTGAACCCCGTCGCCGTTAGCCCGGAACTGCCGCCTATTCCGCGCCAGCAACTCCATGACACCGTCGTCGATCATCTGCGGCGGTTCATCGTGGAAGGCGTGCTCGAGCCCGGCCGCAAGCTCAATGAACGCGAACTGTGCGAAACCCTGGGCATTTCGCGCACGCCGTTGCGCGAAGCGCTGAAGGTGCTCGCGTCCGAAGGCTTGATCGAGATTTCGCCGAATCGCGGCGCCTCGGTCTCGAAGATGTCGGAGGCGGAACTGCGCGAGACCTTTGAACTCATGAGCGGACTCGAAGCGTTTTCAGGCGAACTGGCTTGCGAGCGGATCACCGCGGCCGAGATCGCCGAGATCAAGGCGCTGCACTACGCCATGCTCGCCTGCCGCGCGCAGAACGACCTGGCCGGTTACTACAGCCGCAATCAGGCGATTCACGACAAGATCAACGAAGCGGCGCGCAATTCGGCGCTGCGGCAAACGTATATCGCCGTGAACCGCCGCTTGCAGGCGCTGCGGTTTCGCTCGAACTTCGAGACCCCGAAGTGGGATCGCGCGATTCATGAGCACGGCGAAATGCTCGAAGCGCTCGACGCGCGTGACGGCAAACGGCTCGCGGCGATCTTGCGGCAGCATTTGCTCGCCAAACGCGACGCGGTGTTGAGGATTGGGGATGCGCCTTCGGCGCAGGAATAATAGATCGGCAACCGAGCCGCTACCGACCCGATCCGTTGCACACGCAACGACACGCCGTTACTTCTCCGCCGACTCCAGAAAACTCTGCGCCAGCTGCTTCCTCAGGTGATCTGCCGCGGGCGAGAGCCTGCGGCCCACGCGCGTGACCATCTGGCTTGAAAAGCCCGCTGCAATCGGATGATCGATTGGCACGGCCACCAGTTCGCCCAGATCGATGCCGCGGCGCGCCGTGATCGACGACATGAACGCCACACCGAGCCCGGCGGCCGCGAGCGTCTGCGCCGTATTGAAGAGATCCACGCGATAGGCGGGCATCACATTCAGGCGCGCGTCGTCGAACAGCGACTGCACGAAGTGCTGCACGCCGAACGACTCGGTCATGAAGATCAGTCGCTCGCCGGCGAGTTCGGCGGGCGCCACCTTCTGCAACTTCGCAAAGCGGTGCGAGGGCGCGACGAGCGCGCAAAGCGGCCGCGACGCAAACGGATGAATGCGCATGGCGGGGTCGTTGGAGGTGCGTGTGCAGAGGCCGATATCGACCACGTCGTCGCGCACGAGCGAGAGCACGACCGGCGTCGGCCCCGAGCGGATCTCCACGAGAATGTCGGGGTACGTCATCGAAAATCGCTGCAGCGCTCGCGCGATCAGATTGCCGATGAAGCCCTCGCCCACGCCTAGCGCCACGCGCCCGCGCCTCAAGTGCCGGTACTCCTCCAGGCGCGCGGCCAGATCGCGCTGGCGGCGCTGGCCGTCGCGATAGTGATCCACGAGCACCTGACCGATCTCGGTCACGGCCACGTTGCGCCCGCGCCGCTCGATCAGCGAAAAGCGCAGCCGCCGCTCCAGCGCCGCCACCTGGCGGCTGATGACCGATGCGTTGACGCCCAGCGCCTCGGCGGCCATGCGCACGCCGCCCGCACTCGCGATTTCGGCCAGATAGCGCAACGGCCGCTCGCCGATATCGTCAATCGCGCCTCGCGCCGCATCTTCCCGATCTGCTTTTCCCCGCACTGCGTGGCTCCTTTTGCGCGCATTGCCCTGCTGCGCCGCGACAATCAACCGTTGACTTCAAGTCAACATTTTCGGTGCTTTTCCGTCATGGGTCGAGTTTTTCGTCGATGCAATACTCGGCCTTCGGCTTTTGCCCAAACCAATTCCAATAAGGAGTCCCCGTGAGCGAGCACCACTACTGCGAAGTCGCCGACCTGGCCGAAGCCCGATCGGAACTCGACGAAATCCGTCATCACCTCCACAAGCACCCTGAACTCTCGTACGAGGAAGCCGACACGTCGCGCTTCGTCGCGGACAAGCTCGCAGCCTGGGGCTACGATGTCACGCGCCGCGTGGGCGGCCACGGCGTGGTGGCGTCGCTCAAGGCGGGCACGAGCGCGCGCACGGTAGGCGTGCGCGCCGATATGGACGCCCTGCCGATCCAGGAGCTGACCGGCCTCGACTATGCAAGCGTGCACGCGGGCAAGATGCACGCATGCGGCCACGACGGCCACACCGCGGTTCTGCTCGGCGCGGCGCGCCAACTCGCCAAAACGCGCAACTTCGACGGCACGGTCCACCTGATCTTCCAGCCCGCCGAGGAAGCCGGCTCGGACAGCGGCGCCGAGCGCATGATCGCCGACGGCCTGTTCGATCGCTTCCCCTGCGAAGCGATCTTCGGCCTGCACAATCATCCGGGCGTGCCAACCGGCACGTTCGGCTTTCGCGCCGGCCCGCTCATGGCCGCGTGCGACACCGTCAAGCTGCGCGTTCACGGCAAGGGCGGCCACGCGGCACGCCCGCATCTGGCCGTGGACCCGGTGCTCGTGGGCAGCAGCATCGTGATGGCCTTGCAGTCGGTGGTGTCGCGCAACGTCGACCCGAACGAAGCCGCGGTCGTGACCGTTGGCGCGTTCCGTTCGGGCCATGCGCCGAATGTGATTCCCGAAGACGCCGTGCTCGAAATGAGCGTGCGCTCGTTCTCGCCCGAAGTGCGCGCGACGCTCGAAGCGCGCATCCGCGCGCTCGTCGAGGCGCAGGCGCAAAGCTACGGCGCGAAGGTGGACATCGACTTTATCCGCGGCTATCCGGTGCTCATCAACAGCGAAGCCGAAACCGAATTTGCACGCCAGGTGGCCGAGGAACTGGTCGGGCCGGAGCACGTCATCGCGCCGTTCCCGCCGATCGCGGGTAGCGAAGACTTCGCGTACTACCTGCAGCAGCGCCCCGGTTGTTTCGTACGCCTTGGCAATGGCGAAGGCCGGCCGATGCTGCACAACGCGCGCTACGACTTCAACGACGAGAACCTGACCATTGGCGCTGCGTTCTGGACGCGTCTCGTCGAACGCTTCCTCAGCAAGGACCGTGCATGAACGCCGCCACTGAACCACTTCTGAAAACAGCCGACGAAGTCGCACTCTCGCCTGGCTACCAGCGCAAGATCGTTCTCGCGGCGGTGATCGGCAACCTGCTCGAATTCTTCGACTTCACGGTCTACAGCTATTTCGCGCTCACGATCGGCCATCAGTTCTTTCCGGCCGACAGCCAGGTCACGTCGCTGCTGCTCGCGTTCGCGGTGTTCGCCGTGGGCTTCGTCATGCGCCCGCTCGGCGGCATCGTGCTCGGCCGCTACGCCGACCGCGCGGGCCGCAAGCCGGCGCTCACGCTCACCATCCTGCTGATGGCGGTGGGTTCCGCGTCCATCGGTCTTGCGCCCACTTATGCGCAGATCGGTATCGCTGCGCCGCTGCTCATCGTCCTCGCCCGCCTCGTTCAGGGCTTCGCGCAAGGCGGCGAATTCGGCGCGGCAACGGCCACGCTGCTCGAAATGGGCGGACAAGCGAGCCGCGGCTTTCGCGCAAGCTGGCAGCTTGCCAGCCAGGGCGCGGCGGCGCTGCTCGGCTCGGGTCTTGCGGCAAGCCTTGGCTTTCTGCTCTCCGCAGAGACGATGCATAGCTGGGGCTGGCGCATTCCGTTTCTGCTCGGCACGCTCATCGCGCCGGTCGGCATCTATCTGCGCCGGCACATTCGCGAGGAGCCGCCCGCACAGCGCGTGGTCGCGGACCGCAACGACCCGAAGCGCGGCCTGTACGTGCGCAACTGGTTCCTCACGATCTTCGCGGTCATGGGCATGTCGGTGTCGACGTACGTGATGATGTACTACATGCCGACCTACTGCATTCAATACCTGGGACTGCCACCGAAGATGTCGATCCTCGCGGGCGTCGCGTCCAGCACGATCTCGCTCGTGATGTGCCCGATCTACGGCGCGTGGTCGGACCGCATGGGCCGGCGCAAGCCGCTCACGGTGATCGGTCGCGTCGCGCTGATCCTGCTGCTCTACCCGGCGTTCTGGCTCATGACGCACTTTCCTTCGCTGCCGGTCGTGCTCGGCGCGCTCATCGTGCTCATGCTCTGCTACACGATGGGCTCCGCGCCCGCTTACGCGTTGATGCCGGAAAACTTTCCGAAGCATCTGCGCGCAGGCTATATGTCGAGCGCGTACGCGATAGCGGTGTCGGTGTTCGGCGGCACGGCTCAACTCGTGGCCGGCTGGCTCATCCATGTCACGGGCAGCAAGATGGCGCCCGCGTGGTACATGATCGGCTGCGTGCTGATTTCGCTCATCGCCGTTTCCTTGTTCGAGGAAACCGGCAACAAGGTAATCGACTGAACGGTCGACCCACAAGAACGCCGCTTTGAAAAAAGGGCGGGCGAACGCGGATTGCGTAGCCCGCCCTTTCGCTTCTGAAGCCTGAACGACTGAAGGGTCGAACGGCAATTTCCCGCCAGCGCTCCGAACTTGCGTTATCCGTCATGGCCGCCTATATTGGCCTTTAATGGTTGCGAGTCGCAACCAATCGCAAGAAGACCATAGCGGAGTCCCTCATGGATTTTGTCGACGTGCCCGCCCAGCCCCGCGAGACGACCATTCTCGAGCTGCGCGAGTTCTCGCGGCGGCTCGTGCGCGAACTGGGCTTCATGCGCACGACGCTCGCGGACAGCGATCTCGCCCCTTCCGCCGTGCACGCCATCATCGAGATCGGCGCGCAGCCTGGCATCAATGCGCGGGCGCTGGGCGATATCCTGCGGCTCGACAAGTCGAATACGAGCCGCCAAGTCGCGCGGCTCGAGGCGGCCGGTCTCGTCAAACGCAAGACCGCCGACGACGACGCGCGCTCCTCTGAACTGAGCCTGAGCGCGGCGGGCCAAAAGCTGCGCGCAAAGATCGACCGCTTCGCCACGGACCAGGTTTCCAATGCACTGCGCCGGCTGGTTCCCGCCGATCAACAGGCGCTCGTGCGCGCGCTCGCGCTCTACGCCGACGCGCTCGCGCACGACAACCCCAACGAGGAAAGCACGACAGCGTCGACAGCGGGCGTACAGGTCGTGGAAGGCTACCGCCCCGGCTGTATTGGCGACATTGCGAGTCTGCACGCGCGGTTCTACGCAGCGAACTGGGGCTTTGGCGCTTACTTCGAAAAGAAGGTAGCGACGGAGTTGGCCGAATTCGCCGGCGCGTTGCCGGCGCAAGGCCGTGCGCTGTGGCTCGCGGTGGAGCGCGATCGCATACTGGCTTCGCTTGCCATCGACGGAAACGAGCACGGCAACGCAGGCGTCGCGCATCTGCGCTGGTTCATCGTGGACGACTCGCTGCGCGGCACCGGGATCGGCAGGCAGATGATGACGAGCGCGATGCAGTTCGTCGATGCGCACTACGCCGAGACTTACCTGTGGACGTTCAAGGGCCTCGACGCCGCGCGGCATCTATACGAGTCGTTCGGCTTCGAACTGGCGGAGGAACTCGAAGGAAGCCAGTGGGGCACGCAGGTCACGGAGCAGCGCTTCGTGAGGCGCCGCGCCCGCTAACTGGCACTGCCCGGCGCCCGCGCGTTTCAGGCATGCGCAGCGACACGATCACCGAAATCGCCGCGCAGAGTCCGCTTCATTCGACATGCGTGTCTCCTCCTCTTGTTCCTCAAAATGCCGGGGTGTGGGCGTTCAGTCCTTCGGTGCGTACTCGCGATCGAGCCGGTCGAAGAGCGGCTTGTTCACGAGACGTTGACGCTCGGCGAACGGCGCGACGATATTCGCATCTTCGTCGAGACGGCCGTTCGCGCGCAATTGCCCGAGCGCCCGCTGCATGCCGACCACCGCGCCTTGCAGTGCCGCGTTCGCGTACAGCACCAGCGCGTAGCCGAGGCCCGCCAACGCTTCGCGCGACTGCACCGGCGTCTTGCCGCCAATCACGATGTTGATGAGCTGCGGGGCGTCGATGAGTTTCGGCAGGCGCTCGATGTCCTCGAGCTTTTCCGTGGCTTCGATAAAGAGAATGTCCGCGCCCGCCTCGATGAACGCATGGCCGCGCGCAATCGCGTCTTCAATACCGTGCACGGCGGCCGCGTCGGTGCGCGCCATGATGAGCAGGTTGCCGTCTTCGCGCGCGTCCACGGCCGCGCGAATCTTGCCGACCATCTCGCTTGCGCCGATCACTTCCTTGTTGGCGAAGTGGCCGCACTTCTTCGGCATGATCTGGTCTTCGAACTGGATCGCGTCGGCGCCGCTGCGCTCGAGCGTGCGCACGGTCTGACGCACGTTCAGCGCGTTGCCGAAGCCCGTGTCGGCGTCGACGATGAGCGGCAGGTTGACGGCGTCGCGCACGCGCGCCGTGTGCTCGGCAATGTCGGAGAGCCCGACGAAACCGAGATCGGGCAGGCCGAACGACATGTTGGTCACGCCCGCACCCGTGAGGTAGAGCGCCTCGAAGCCGGCGTCCTCGATCACGCGGGCGCTCATGGCGTTGAAGGCGCCCGGCACGAGCAGGCCGCGGCGTTCGTTGACCTTGGCGCGGAAAGCGGCGCGGCGCGCGGCAGTAGAGGTGGTCATGGCGATGGCTCCGTTCAGTTGATTCGTTCAGTCGGTTTTCAGATGGCTCAGACATTCGCACGACGTATGCCAAGCGGCAGAAGCCCAGCCCAAGCCAAACAAAACAATACCTCAGCTGAAGGCAACTGAGCCAAACCACGGAGTCGCGCGGAGTATCATGACGAACTGATCGACGCGTCGATTGAACGCGCATCGAACCTGCCGCGGAACCTGCCATCGTGAACTATTTCAATGTCCTGCTCGCGCTTTCGGGCGTGCTGCTTCTGAGCGTCGCCAGCCCGGGACCGAACTTCGTCATCGTCACCTCCACGGCGGTGGCTTCGCGCCGCGCGGGTCTCGCGACCGGCCTGGGCCTCGCCGCCGCTTCAGGCACGTGGGCGTGGATCGCCATCGCGGGCTTGAGCCTGATCGTCGCTCATGTCGCGTGGATCGGCACCGGGCTGCGCGTCGCGGGCGCGGCCTATCTCATCTGGCTCGGCGCGAAGATGCTCCTCACCGCGCGCCAACCCCTGGAGGTCTCGACGCAGGCGGGCGCATCGGGTTGGGCGGCCGCGAAAAAAGGCTATGTCGTCAGCATGACGAATCCCAAGGCCATTGCGTTCTACGGCAGCATCTTCGCGTTGATGGTGCCCGCCGCCGCGCCGCGTTGGCTCGAGGTGGCCGTCGTCGTGATCGCCATTCTCATCTCGTGCGCCTGGTATTGCACGATGGCCCTGCTCGCCTCGCATCCCTCAGTGCGACAGTTCCTCGTTAGGCGCAAAGCCGCGCTCGACTCGGTAGTGGGCGTTGTGCTGATCGGGCTCGGCGGGCGCATGCTCGCAGGGCGCTGAGCTAGCCCACGCAGTGATGGGCGGGCGCATCGCTTCACAATGGCTGCGTGCGTCGCTGCTGACGTTCGCGCTCGCAGTGTCGTCCTTTCTGGCCCACGCGCAAAGCGCGCCCAAGGTCGTCGACATTCCAACGCGGCCCGGCGTCACCCAGCGCTTTCTTTTCATCACGCCGGAGGCGCCGAAGGCAGTTGCGATTCTTTACGCAGGCGGGCATGGCGGCCTGCAACTGGACCCGCAGGGAAACTTCGGCTGGGGCGCCAACAACCTTCTCGTGCGTACCCGCACGCTGTTCGTTGACGACGGCGTTGCCGTGGCGGTCGTCGACGCACCGAGCGACCGGCAGTCGCCGCCCTACCTGGACGGCTTTCGCCTCACGCCCGAACACGCCGAGGACGCGCGCGCCGTGATCGCATGGTTGCGTGCGCAACTACACGTGCCGGTCTGGCTCGTCGGCACGAGCCGCGGCACGCAGTCGGTGGCGGCCATCGCCATTGCGCTCGCGAATAGCGCAAATTCGAACGCAAACCCCGGCGCAGGCCCCGACGGCATCGTGCTCACCTCGACCATCCTGCGCGAAAACCGGGGCGGCGACCCGGTCACCGGCATGAACCTCGCCGCGCTCGAGATTCCCGTGCTCGTGGTGCACAACAAGGACGACGCCTGCAGGCTGTGCCCGGTATCCGATACGGACGCGCTCATGCAAAAGCTCACGCAATCGCCAAGAACGAAGTTGACGCTCGTCTCCGGTGGTACTTCACGCGGCGAGGCGTGCGGGGCGCTTGCGTATCACGGCTTCAACGGCATCGAAAGCGAAGTCGTGCATGACATCACTTCGTGGATGCTGGCGCCTTGAGTGCGCCGCGAACACGCGTTGGCGACGCTTGCGCACCGCGTCGCGCCTCGTCCTTCAGCCAATCACGAAACGCCACGAGGCGAGGCAGACTCGCGCATTCGGGCCGATAGACCACGTAATACGCCAGCGCCGATGTCAAGGTGACTTCCGGAAAGAGACGCACGAGCCGGCCAGCGGCCAGATCGTCGCGCACCATGACGCTGCGCGCGAGCGCGACGCCGTGGCCCTCTATCGCGGCTTGCAGCACCGCAGCCGAGTTGTTGATCTTCATGCCGCGGCTGGCTGGTGCGAGCGTCACCCCCACGCTCCCGAACCACGCCTGCCACGAAGCAAAGCCCGCATGGCTGTCCACGGAGAGATCGTGAATGAGCGGCGCGCGGGTGAGATCGCGCGGCGCGCGCCATTTGCCGGCGCGGCGCACGGCAGGCGAACAGACGGGGTAGATCTCCTCGTCCATGAGCTTTTCGGCAGCGAGCCCCGGCCACGCGCCCGCCCCATAGCGCACGCCGATATCGACGCCCTGCGCAACGAAGTCGAGCAGTTTCAGGCTCGTGTCCAGACGCACGTCGGTGTCCGGCCACTCGGCCTGAAAGCGGTCGATGCGCGGCAGGAGCCATTTGGCGGCGAACGCCGGGCTCACCGTGACCGTCAGCACGCCGTTCGCCGATCCTTCCTTCAAGCGCTCCAGCCCGAGGCTCAAGCGATCGAACCCCGCGCGGATGTCGGGCAGCGCACGCTCGGCCACTTCCGTCGCCACCAGCCGCGCGCGTCCGCCGCTGCTGCGTACGAACAGGGGCGTGCCGAGCCAGTCTTCGAGACTGCGCACGAGCTGGCCAACGGCGGCAGGCGTCACATTCAACTCGGCCGCCGCGGCAGAAAAGCTCTGATGCCGCGCGCTCGCTTCGAATGCGCGCATGGCGTTGAGGTAGACCGGCGTCTTCATGATCTAAAGTTTTTCTATCAATGAGACACAGAATATCTGATTTGTGGCGGCATGAGCACGGGAACAGAATGGGCGCTGTAGACGTAGCGGCAGATGGGTTCCATTGCGCCAGCGTCGCCCTCCATTCCGTGACTTCGAGGAGTCCACCATGACCCATAGTTTTTCTTTTGATTTTGCGTCCAAGGTCGCCATTGTTACCGGCGGCGGCTCCGGCATCGGCAAGGAAGTCGCCGCGCGGCTCGTAAAGGGCGGCGCGCGCGTCGTCATCGGCGGGCGCGACGAGGCGAAGTTGCGTGAAGCGGCTGAGCAAATCGACCCTTCGGGCGCGAGCGTGCGCTTTCATGCCGGCGACATCGCGTTGCCCGCCACTGCGGTTGCGCTGGTGGACCTCGCAACCGAGGCGTTCGGCGGAGTCGACATTCTCATCAACAACGCCGGCATTTTCCGGCCCAAAGCGTTTCTCGACGTGACCGAGGCCGAATACGACGGCTTTCTCGACACGATCCTCAAGGGCAAGTTCTTCATGGCGCAGGCCGCTGCCAAAGCCATGCTCAAACGCGGCGGCGGCGCCATCGTGCAAACAGGTTCGCTCTGGGCGCTGCAGGCCATCGGCGCCACACCTTCCGCGGCCTATTCGGCGGCGAATGCGGGCGTGCATGCGCTCACGCGCAATCTCGCCATCGAACTCGCGCCCGCGCATATCCGCATCAATACCGTCGCGCCGGGCGTCGTGGAAACGCCGGTCTATCGCACCTTCATGACCGAGGACGAGGTCAGCAAAACGCTGCCGGGGTTCAACGCGTTTCATCCGCTCGGGCGCAACGGTCAGCCCGCGGATGTTGCCGAGGCCATGCTCTTTCTCGCCTCGCCCCACGCCTCGTGGATCACGGGCACCGTGCTGCCCGTGGACGGCGGCGTGATGGCCGGCCGCCACGCCTGATCTGATCCCGCTCTCGTGCGCGGCAATTGCAATTGCCGCGCGCCGCGCTTGTAATTTTTCTACCCCGCTCCCCTCTTTCAGCCTCGCACCGGCGCGCCCCGGCTCGCGCCGAGGCTGCGCCCATCGTTCATTCCCGATAAGCCGCCATCACGATCCACATGTCGCGCTCGCCGTTGCTCACTTCGGCGGCCAGCGCGTAGCGATCGTGCGGGGTGCAAGCGTTTTGCAGCGCCTTGCGCGCCTGCTCCGTGTTCTCGTACTCGCGCCTGGCCAGCGGCCGCACCTCGTTGCGGCCCTCGAACATCTTCTGGTCCTGGCGGTAGATGAGCGTTTCCGTTTTCCATGCACGAAAGCATTCCCTCACATGCTGGAAATCGCCGCCGCAAACATTCACTTCGTAGCGTGGGGTTGACTTCATGATCGACTGCCTCCTTTGCCGGTTCGGAGCGCGCGAGCCGTTTTCCTCACGCCTCGCGCGCACACCTGCGTCGATGCATGGAGCATGCCGGGCCCTGCTGCGCGCAGCAGGCGGTGATTGCCCCCGTTAAGAAAGCGAATCGAAAGCTTTGCAAAGCGTCCGGCCGCAAGCTCTCCGGCAAAATCGCAGGCTTTTCCACGCCGCCATTGGGGTCTAGCCTAACTCTTATATAAGACATAAGACATTTGACGTTAGACGGCATTCCAATTAAAATTGCGCTCAAAGCAGTGCCTGGAAAAGCATCGAAGCGCCCGAAAAGCCTTCGCCTTCAAACGCAATACCAGTAGGTCCCCCAATGCTTGAAAACTATCGCGCTCACGTAGCCGCACGCGCCGCGCTCGGCATTCCCCCCCTGCCTCTCACGGCTCAGCAGACCGCCGAACTGGTGGAACTGCTGGCAAACCCGCCCGCGGGCGAAGAGCAAACGCTGGTCGACCTGATCACGAACCGCGTGCCCGCAGGCGTTGACGAAGCTGCCCGCGTGAAGGCTGGCTTCCTCGCCGCCGTGGCCAAGGGCGAAACCGCCTGCGCGCTGATCTCGCGCGCTCGCGCCACCGAACTGCTCGGCACGATGCTGGGCGGCTACAACATCGCCCCGCTGATCGAACTGCTGGCCGACGCCGAAGTGGGCACGGTGGCCGCCGAGTCGCTGAAGAAAACCCTGCTGATGTTCGACCAGTTCCACGACGTCAAGGAACTGGCGGACAAGGGCAACGCCAACGCCAAGGCCGTGCTGCAAAGCTGGGCCGACGCCGAGTGGTTCACGAGCCGTCCGGAAGTGCCGCAAAGCCTGACCATCACCGTGTTCAAGGTGACGGGCGAAACCAACACCGACGACCTGTCGCCGGCCCCGGACGCCACCACGCGCCCGGACATCCCGATGCACGCGCTCGCCATGCTGAAGAACGCGCGCCCCGGCATCACCCCGGAAGAAGACGGCAAGCGCGGCCCGATCAAGTTCATCGAATCGCTGAAGGAAAAGGGTCACCTGGTCGCCTACGTGGGCGACGTGGTCGGCACCGGCTCCTCGCGCAAGTCGGCCACCAACTCGGTGCTGTGGTTCACGGGTGAAGACATCCCCTTCATCCCGAACAAGCGCTTTGGCGGCGTGTGCCTGGGCAGCAAGATCGCTCCGATCTTCTACAACACGATGGAAGACGCCGGCGCACTGCCGATCGAACTCGACGTGTCGCAGATGGAAATGGGCGACGTCGTTGAGCTGCGCCCGTACGAAGGCAAGGCCATCAAGAACGGCGCAGTCATCGCCGAATTCACGGTCAAGTCCGACGTGCTGTTCGACGAAGTGCGCGCCGGCGGCCGCATTCCGCTGATCATCGGCCGTGGCCTGACCTCGAAGGCGCGTGAAGCGCTGGGTCTCGCACCGTCGACGCTGTTCCGCCTGCCGCAACAACCGGCCGACAGCGGCAAGGGTTTCTCGCTCGCGCAGAAGATGGTTGGCCGTGCATGCGGCCTGCCGGAAGGCCAGGGCGTGCGCCCGGGCACGTACTGCGAACCGAAGATGACCTCGGTCGGCTCGCAGGACACCACGGGCCCGATGACCCGCGACGAACTGAAGGACCTGGCGTGCCTGGGCTTCTCGTCGGATCTCGTGATGCAGTCGTTCTGCCACACGGCAGCGTATCCGAAGCCGGTCGACGTCAAGACGCACCAGACGCTGCCGAACTTCATCAGCACGCGCGGCGGTATCGCACTGCGTCCGGGCGACGGCGTGATCCACTCGTGGCTCAACCGCATGCTGCTGCCCGACACCGTCGGCACCGGCGGCGACTCGCACACGCGCTTCCCGATCGGTATCAGCTTCCCGGCAGGTTCGGGCCTGGTCGCCTTCGCGGCCGCTACCGGCACGATGCCGCTGGACATGCCGGAATCGGTGCTCGTGCGCTTCAAGGGCAAGATGCAGCCGGGCGTCACGCTGCGTGACCTCGTCAACGCGATTCCGCTGTGGGCCATCAAGGCCGGCACGCTGACGGTCGCCAAGCAAGGCAAGAAGAACATTTTCTCGGGCCGCATCCTCGAAATCGAAGGCCTGCCCGACCTGAAGGTCGAGCAAGCGTTCGAACTGTCGGATGCGTCGGCTGAGCGTTCGGCTGCCGGTTGCACGGTGCACCTGAACAAGGAACCGATCATCGAATACCTCAACAGCAACATCACGCTGCTGAAGTGGATGATCGCCCAGGGCTACCAGGACCCGCGCAGCCTCCAGCGCCGTATCAAGGCGATGGAAGCGTGGCTCGCCGACCCGCAATTGCTGCAACCGGATGCGGACGCAGAATACGCTGCCGTCATCGAAATCGATCTGGCCGACATTCACGAGCCGATCGTGGCCTGCCCGAACGATCCGGACGACGTGAAGACGCTGTCGGACGTGGCCGGCGCCAAGATCGACGAAGTGTTCATCGGTTCGTGCATGACCAACATCGGTCACTTCCGTGCCGCGTCGAAGCTGCTCGAAGGCAAGCGCGACATTCCGGTCAAGCTGTGGGTCGCGCCGCCGACCAAGATGGACCAGAAGCAGCTGACCGAGGAAGGCCACTACGGCGTGTTCGGCACGGCGGGTGCGCGTACCGAAATGCCGGGCTGCTCGCTGTGCATGGGTAACCAGGCACAGGTGCGCGAAGGCGCAACGGTCATGTCGACCTCGACGCGTAACTTCCCGAACCGTCTGGGCAAGAACACGAACGTGTACCTCGGCTCGGCGGAACTGGCAGCGATCTGCTCGCGTCTGGGCAAGATCCCGACCAAGGAAGAGTACATGGCCGACATGGGCGTGCTCAACGCCAACGGCGACAAGATCTATCAGTACATGAACTTCGACAAGATCGAAGACTTCAAGGAAGTGGCCGATACGGTGACGATGTAAGTGTCATGTTGGAGTACGGTGCGGGGGTTTTGTTGTAGCGCCCCACCGTAGCGCCACGCAATGGCGCCGCAGGCTCAATGCCTGCGGCGCCATTTTTCATTTCAGCGAGGATTACCGGAACCAACAACTGCCCGAACCACCCACGTGATGCGTGCAACCCGCGCGCCGGGACGGATTCGGCCTGAACGTTCGAGTTCTGCGAGCCCATGCAGGGCGGCCCAAAACGCCTCGGTCACGTCTTCGACATCGGTGCAAAACGGCGCGACGACCGATGCAAGCGCTTCGAAACCCGCGCGCAGTTCTGGCCGCGTCTCGGCCTCAGCAAACAGCAGATTCGTCGGCAGGGTAAACATGGCCTCGTAGAGTGCAGGACAACGCAAGGCAAAGCCGAGATAGGCCATGGCGACATTTTCGAGGGCGTTCTGTTGCCCGGTCGATCCACGCGCTACGTCCTGAAGCGCGACGGCAAGCTCCTGGAAACCCTCGACGGCAACCGCTGCCACGATTGCATCCCTGTTCTCGAAATGCGAGTAGAGAACCGGCTGGCTATATTCGATCTCTTCGGCGAGGCGGCGAACCGTTACGGCATCCCAGCCTTCGCGTTCAGCGATCAACCGCGCTGCCGCGACGATGCGCGACTCGCGCTCTGCCCGTTGCCTGCCCTTGCGCTCCGCGATACTCAACTTTTCGTCTCCCTGACTGCGATGGTCCACATGCCTCGCGATGATACGGAAGCTTGAAATTCTAGCAATGCTAGATTATATTCCGCCACTACACCCCGAAGCATAGGACTACGCGATGCGTCAGCTTTCGATTGGACTAGCGCTGTTCCTCGCCGTCGCGATTATCGTGATCGGAACCCTATATCTTGTGAGGCCAAGGACTGCGACACGCAGTTTCGGCCTGCCGCTTCCCGAAAACGGCGCCAACATGGCCTGGTGGCTTCGCCTCAAGGGCGTGCGCGACATTGCGTCGGGATTGGCGGTGCTCGCGTTCATGGTGTGGGGCACGCCTCTGGCGATCGGCATCCTGCTGCTTGCGCAAGCCTGCATCCCTGCGGGCGACATGCTGGTCATTCTGGCGGCGAAAGGCTCCGCCAAAAGCGCCTTCGGCATGCACGGCGCGACAGCCGCGGTGATGGTCTTCACGGCAATGTCGCTGCTGATGGGCGGGCGCTGAGATGATCCATACGCTTTCGATCTGGCTTCTCGTTGCCGGCTTCTTTGGCGCGGGCGTCTTCAACGCGATCGGCACGCCCGCGGCGCAAAGCGATTTCGCCCGGTGGGGTTACCCGCGCTGGTGGGGCCGGTTGACCGGCACACTGGAAGTGACGTGCGCCCTGCTGATTGCGCTTCCCGCCAGTCGCATGGCTGGCCTGGCGCTTGGGGCGCTAATCATTGCGGCTGCGGTTTTGACTGTTCTGCGTCACCGCGACTTCACGCACCTGGTGCCGCTTGGTGTCTTTGTCGCCGTAATCACGCTTGCAGGCCTATCGACGTGAACTGTGCGCCGATTGCGTCCCGTGCAATCAGCGCACGAACCGGATGTCCTGCCTGTTTGCCACCGCGGTGGATTCAACCGTTCCCGCCGTGAAAGAGCGTTAGCTTGTTCGATACCGAAGTGACGCCCTGCACCGAACGCGTAACCTCTTCCGCCTGGCGGATCTGATCGCCAGTGCGAACCGTTCCGCTCAGCGTCACGGCGCCGCTACGCGCGCGAACGAAAACGCCGGAAACGTTGAACCCTTGCGCTCTGGACAACGCACGCCGCACAGCACGGGCGAGTGCGCGGTCCGACTTCGTCGCGCTGGGCGCTGCCTGCGTCGTGGACGGCGCCATCGACGCGTCCATTGGCGCACTCGCCGACTGGGCTTGAGCGATCCCAGCAGCGGTCAACAGAAAAAACGCACACAAGGCGTATCGCAGGTTCGATTTCATGACCACCTCCTGTCGTTGCCGCGCAGAGATGCAGCGGCCGCAATCCATATTGCACCTCCATGCGCACACTTGCTCCGGCGGCGCGCAAAATGGCCGAATTTTCCCGCTCGTTCATCGTCCGTTTTACCCCGTTCTACCGCTGGATCAGACTAAAACGCTAATGGTTAGCGGAAATCGCGTGAACGCTTCACGTCCTTTGCTTCCATGTCGACCGCGCCGCTGCGCGGCAATTCACGCGGCGTTTCGGGCGTTTCGCTTTGCACCATGCCCTCCTTGAATCCCTTCACCGCACCGCCCAGATCGCCGCCAATGTTTCGTAGCTTCTTCGTACCGAAAATTAGCGCCACGATTAGGAGAACGATCATCCAGTGCCAAATGCTCAATGAACCCATAGCTGAAATCCCTCACTTTCCCGTCGCGCGCTGCGCTCGCGACAAATAACATGAACCTTGCGGCCCGCCAGGCGCTATTGGAACGCGAGGGTGTATCCCAGTCATTTCATGAATCGATCGTTTTGTAGACGCATGTACCGACGCACGCAGTCGATACACTCCAGTACAAATCGAAGTGTGTAATATCGACTGCAACGTTTCTTTGGGAGCCGTCCCATGCTGAGGGTACTTGAACCTGGCGACTACTTCGGCACCACCTCCCAGCAATACGGCGATGACGGCATCTCGGTCGTGGAGACGCATTTCGCAACGGATCTGATCATCCCGCAGCACGAACATGTGAATCCGTTTTTCTGTTTCGTGCTGGACGGGCGTGGTACACGATCCTGGCCGACACGCCGTGGCGAGGACGGCCCGATGTCACTGACGTTTTTCCCCGCGGGCGTACCGCATGCAAATTGTTGGTACGGGTCCGGCGGACGGGCACTCCATCTCGAGTTTTCGCCCGCGTGGCTGCAGCGGCTTGGTGGCCGCACACGGGTTCTCGATCGTCCGGATGACTTTGCCAGCGGAGCGCCGCTGTCGTTCATGCGCCGCCTGGTGCGCGAGTGCCGCGAGCAGGATTCGGCTACGCCGTTGGCCGTGGAAGGTCTGGTACTCGAACTTCTTGCAGCGTGCGAGCGGTCCGTCCCGCGTGCGGCAACGGTTGTCGGTGCGCGTCGATGGCTCGGCCGCGTGGAAGCATTGCTGCACGATCGCTTTCGCGAGTCGTTGACGCTGGATGAAATTGCTTCGGACAACCACGTTTGCGCCGACCATCTCGCACGCGAATTCCGCAAGCACTTTGGCTGCACGGTGGGTGAGTACGTGCGCCAGCTTCGGATTGACTTCGCCTGCGATCAATTGACCCGTCGCCACGATTCGCTCGCAGCCATCGCCCAGGCCGCCGGCTTCACCGACCAAAGCCACTTTACGCGCGTCTTTCGTCGCCGGATGGGTCTGACACCCGGCGCGTACCGCGCGCAGCTGCTCGAAGATCGCTCCCGTACCAAAGACTGACGCTCCGGTGCAAGACCCACAGAACGCCTATCGCCTAGAGTGGCTCGCATGTTCCATACGAACCCGCGCACGAACCAGCGTTCATGGAGATTGATGTGAGCACCGATGCCTTTCCGTATCTGACCCGTATTAACGTCCTCCACTCATTCGGCGAAATCATCGACATTCCTGCCCTCGTGGCGGCGAACACGCATCCCTGGTACAACCAGACGCTCTGTGAAGTGAATCAGTCGGTGGTTCGGCTGGGCGTCGTGCAAGGCGAATATCACTGGCACAAACATGACGCAGAGGACGAGTTCTTTTATGTCGTGAGCGGACGCTTTCTGATTGATCTTGAGGACCGCCTTGTGGAGTTGAGTCCGGGACACGCTTTTGTCGTACGTAAAGGCCTGCTGCATCGCCCGCGAGCGCCAGAGAAAACGGTGATCCTGATGGTCGAGGCAACGGGAATCGTTCCTACTGGCAACGCGTGATGTCTCGCTGCTATTCAGCGACGGCATAAAAAACGCCGTTTGCAATCGTCAAATCAGTGAACTGAGGCCAGAAAAAAGGCTTGTTCGCAACGCAGAGGCGCGCTCGCCACCCCTAGAATTTGATCGTGTATTCACGTTACACAACGCCCAAGCGTCCGATCCCCAATCGGATCGCTTTCTCCTATCGGATTTCCGGTTAATTCAGCATGACACGGCTCGCACGGCACTACGTCCCAGAACAACCGCAGCACGTTATCTTGCAGGGGCTCACAGGGCCCGCATTTCTCGACGAAGGAGACTATCTTTACTTTCTCGCCTGCCTGGCGGACGCCGCGCGCGTTGCCGATCTGGCAGTCCACGCGTGGGTGCTCATGCCCGACGCGGTGCAGTTCCTCGTCACGCCTTCATACGAGTCGAGCGTGGCCATGGCGATGCAGGCGGTCAGCCGTCGCTATGTCGAAACTTTCAACCGCCGCCATGGACGCCGCGGTACGGTGTGGCGTGGCGGGTACCACGCAACCGTGATCGAGCCCGACCGCTATTTCCTGCTCGCAAGCCAGGTCATCGATCATGCGCCGGTGCGCGCTGGCCTCGCGGCCGAACCGGGAAACTACGCGTGGTCGAGCTACTCGCACCACGTCGGGCTGCGCGTCGATCGCTTCATCAAGGAACATCCGCTCTATCGCGCGCTCGGCAATACGCCGTTCGAGCGCTACGAGTCATATCGCGATCTGGGCGCACAGCCTCTTGATGAGCGCGAGGTCGATAATCTGATGCAGTCCACGCTCAAGGGTTGGGTGCTCGGCAGCGCCGCGTATTGCGAGTGGGCGGCGCAGACAGCCAACCGGCGATTGACGCCGCTACTGCTGCGCGACCGCCCGCCCAAGGTTCGCGCGGCAAGCGCCTTTGCGCACGAAGGCAACTAAGGAAGAAGCCAGGAAACCTTGCTCGTTTGGGAGGTGCAATGCCTGGCGACTATCCACGCCGCTTCGCAGCACGCTTGTGCTGAGGCTGCTGCGCAGCGCGAAGTTCGGACGCGTCGAGAAAGAAGTCCCGGTTGCCGGCCATGCGCTCGACCATGAAGTCGATGAACGTCTTCACGCGCAGCGATTGTTCAGTTCGATGCTTATAGTAGATGTAAATCGTGCCGTATTCGGTGGCGTGCTCCACCAATAACGGAATGAGCCGGCCGCTGCGAATATGCGTCGTGGCGTTAAAGCTGCCCAACTGCCCGATGCCGAGCCCCGAAAGCACAGCCTGCGTTTCCAGTTCCGTATCGTTCACGCAAATGGCGGCGGGCACGTCGCGATAGACGATTTCGTCGCCGATACGGAACTGCCACTGTGCAAGCTTTCCTGTGTTTGCGCGGCGATACCCGGTGCAGCGATGTTGAGCGAGTTCCTCAATCGTGCGCGGCGCGCCATTGCGCTCGATATATTCCGGCGAAGCGCACACGATCAGCTGAATCGGCACCAGCCGGCGTGCGATCGACCCACCCGAAGGCGGCGGTCCACCGCGAAATCCCACGTCGGAGCGGTCGGTCACGAGATCCGTGAATTGATCGTCGAATTGCACTTCGAGTTGCACGTTCTGATAGCGCTTCTGGAATTCCTCGAAGTACGGCCACAGGACCGGGAGCCCGAATGCACGCGGCGCGCTCACGCGCAGCATGCCGGCCACATCCTCTTGCGAACGCCGGGCCTCGTCGAGCGCAGACGACAGAATGGCGAGCGCCGGCTCCACGCTGTTGAGAAGCCGCTGGCCCTCTTCGGTCAGGCTCAACTTGCGGGTGGTCCGATGAAAGAGCCGCACGCCCAGTTCCTTCTCCAACTGCATCACCGCATGGCTCGCGGCCTGCGGTGAGATGCCTTGATCGACCGCCGCGCCGCGCAGGCTTCCGAGCGCCGCGGCCCGCACGAAAGTGGTGATCGCACGAATTTCGTTCATTTCCGGAGCCCCCGATTCGCAAGCAAACGTTGATTATCACTCCAGTAATATACGGCTAGTTCGTGTCAATCGTCGCGCTTACCATGGCGTCACCTCATCACACACGTAGGAGAGACATCATGGCTGACGCTCAACAAGGTGGCTTCAAACGCGTATGGTTCATCACCGGCGCTTCGCGAGGCATTGGCGCATTGATTGCCGAAGCAGCCCTCGCAAACGGCAATGCTGTCGTGGCCGCCGGACGTAACGTGCAGGCTATCGTTGAGCGTCTGGGCGAGTCGGCTGCGTTGCTGCCGGTTGCGCTCGACGTGACCAACGAGGCACAGGCCAAGCAGGCAGTGCAGTTGGCGCTCGAGCAATTCGGCCGCGTCGATGTGCTCGTTAACAACGCCGGCTTCGGTCTGCTCGGTGCGATCGAAGAATCCGCCGACAAGGACGTGCGCCGCATGTACGACACGAATGTATTCGGACTGCTGAACGTCACGCGCGCTGTGTTGCCGACGATGCGCGCAAACCGCGCGGGTCACGTGATCAATATTTCATCGATTGGCGGCTATCGGGCCGCGGCCGGATTCGGCGTGTACTCGTCGACGAAGTTCGCCGTCGAAGGCATTACGGAAGCATTGCATGCCGAACTGAAACCGCTGGGCATTCACGCAACCGTTGTCGAGCCGGGGTATTTCCGCACCGACTTTCTCGATGCGTCCTCGCTGGTCGTGGCGCCCGAAGTCATCGCCGATTACGACGAAACCTCGGGCGCGGTTCGCCGCAAGGCCGTGCAAATGAATCACAATCAGCCCGGCGACCCGACGAAGCTCGCTGCCGCATTGATCACACTCGTCGACGCGGCTAACCCGCCGCTGCGCCTTCCGCTCGGTACGGACACCCTGGCCGCCATCGCTGCGAAAAATGCTTATGTGACGCAGGAAACGCAAACGTGGAACGACCTGTCTGCGTCGACCGATTTCGCCGCATAACTGGCGCGCCCGGGTAGGACCGCTCAGCGACAGCAGGCGGAATCAGTAGCGCGCAAGCTGGCTGCCGTTGACCTGCACGCGGTCGCCCGGGCGCAGGTCGCCGGGCGTCGGCACGTTGAACGCGCGGGTGGAGCCGTCGCTCAGTTGCACGTCGATCTGGAATCCTGCGGGCTGGCCCATCTGCTGACCGATCTGGTTGCCCGCATAAGCGCCGCCCAGCGCGCCGATGACGGTAGCGGCATCGCGGCCGTGGCCGCCGCCGATCTGGTTGCCGAGCACGCCACCAGCCAATGCGCCGACCACGGCCCCGGCGATGCCCGATGCGCCAGTCGCGCTACTCAAGGGCTGAATCCTCGAGATCGTGCCGTACTGCGTGCCATATTGGTTGCCGTATTGCGAGTTGTACTGCGAACCGTACTGGCCGTTGCTTTGCGTGTCATACGGCTGTTGCGGCGCGGGCGGCGGTACGTAGGCGGGTTGCTGCACGGTGCCCGGTTGTGCATAAGCAGGCTGGCTGTACTGGGCCTGGTAGCCTTGCTGTGCGCCGTACGGCGTGTATCCCGGGGCAACGCATGCCGACAACGAGAGACTTGCTGCGGCGACAAGCGCGGCAGTGAGAACGGACCTGGTAGAGAACATGGGCATCACAGTGTGGTTCGCATTGCCGCCGCGCCGGGCACGACAAGCGTAAAGAGGAAGGCGACAAGCGCGGCAGTATACGGAAAGCGCGTACAAACGGGCGCTTCGCGACGGTAACAACGTGTAAAGTCCGTTGCTGGGTGAACGGCGCGGGCGCTTTCTTCACTTCGTACTGCGCCGGGTCCGCCGAGTGGCCTAAGACAAGATGAACGCGTAAGTCACGCGCGCCCGTCGCATCGTGCCGCTAGCGTTGCGCCCATCACACGCGTGGAGACGCACTATGAATCGCTACCCAACGTTGCGCCCTGCGCTGACCGCGTTGGCGCTCCTGTTGACTGCCTGTACCGCCGGCGGCATGCCGCAAAGCGGGCCGCATCTGAGCCCAACGCAGTGCCGCGACCTGGCCGCGCTTAAACGCAACGCGCCTGCGACGATGGCGCAACACCAGAGCGAACTCGCAGCTCTGAGAAAAGCGGGCTACAACCCGTCACCATGGAACGACCCCTACTATCCCGCGGATCTGGAGGCGGCGCAGCGCCGGGTCGACGATTGGTTCAACACGGAGTGCCCGCCGTTTCATCCTGGATGAGATGACGCGATCCAACGACTTCCGTCGCGAGACTATGCACACCATGACGTAATACGTTGCGCGCGCAGCCATTTGTATCGCGAATTGCGCCACGACGAAGAATGTGTATGCTATCCGTAATAGATAATCGCATTGCAGCGTCGATGGATAAAAAGGCAAATATTCTGTGGGACGACGGGGAACGTATCTTCTGGAGGGAACCGTCCACGACGTTAGCTGGCCAGGATGTATTGCATGCGCGGCTCGCCGCAGAGCAGCCCTCGCCCGCCAGTCTCGAGCGTCTTGCCCGCGAGTTCGGGCTCAGAGACGAGCTTGATGGCGAATGGGCAGTGCGCCCGCAAAGACTGGTGCGCGAAGGCGGTCAGGCCTTGTTGTCGTTCGACGACCCCGGCGGCGAGCCGCTCGCAAGGCTGCTTGGCGCGCCGCTCGAGACCGGGTATTTCCTCGAACTCGCCATTGGCATTGCCGCCGCGCTCGGCAAGCTGCATCAGCGGGGCCTCGTCCACAAGGACCTCAAGCCCGCGCACATCTTCGTGCATTGCGCCGATGGGCGGCCACGGCTCGCCGGATTTGGCCTGGCCTCGCGCCTGTCACGCGAGCGGCACGCACCGGAGCCCCCCGAAACCATCGCCGGAACGCTCGCCTACATGGCGCCCGAGCAGACTGGCCGGATGAATCGCTCGGCCGATTCGCGCAGCGATCTGTATTCGCTCGGTGTCACGTTCTACCAGATGCTCACGGGCGCCCTGCCGTTTGCCGCCAGCGACGCCATGGAATGGGTGCACTGCCATATCGCAAGAACGCCGTTGCCGCCGCACACACGCGTGGATGCCGTCCCCACGGCCATCTCGCGCATCGTCATGAAGCTGCTCGCGAAGACCGCCGAGGAGCGCTACCAGAGTGCCGCCGGTGTCGAGCACGATCTGCGGCGTTGCCTCGCCCACTGGCAGCGTCACGGTCACATCGACGACTTCGCGCTGGACGAACACGGTGCCCCCGGCCGGCTCATGATTCCCGAGCGGCTTTACGGGCGCGAGCGCGAAGTCGATTCCCTCGTCACCACGTTCGCCCGTATTCTCGAGAACGGCGCGCCGGAACTGGTGCTCGTTTCCGGTTATTCGGGCATCGGCAAATCGTCGGTGGTCAACGAGCTGCACAAGATACTCGTGCCGCCACGTGGATTGTTTGCGTCCGGCAAGTTCGACCAGTACAAGCGCGATATCCCCTACGCCACGCTTGTTCAGGCGTTCCAGGGGCTGGTGCGCATGCTTCTGGGCAAGTCCGAAGCGGAGCTGACCCGCTGGCGCACCGCATTGCTCGAGGCGCTGGCGCAGAATGCGGCCCTCGTGAGCGACCTGATCCCTGATCTGAAGCTCATCATCGGCGAGCCGCCCCCCGTTCCGAAACTTGAACCACAGCAGGCGAAACAGCGCTTCCTGCAGGTGTTCCGGCGCTTCATCGGCGTATTCGCCCAGGCCGATCATCCATTGGCGCTTTTTCTCGACGACCTGCAGTGGCTCGATGCAGCGACACTGGACCTGCTCGCGGATCTGCTGTGCCAGCCGGACCTGCGCTACCTGATGGTCATTGGCGCCTACCGCGACAACGAGGTGGATGCCACCCATGCGCTGACGCTCAGGCTTCAGGCCGTCCGGAACGCGGGCGCGAAGATAGCGGAAATCCGGCTCGCGCCGCTCAACCGTGCACACATCGGGCGTCTGATCGCCGATGCGCTCCACTGTGCGCCCGAATCGATCGAGCCTCTGGCGCACCTCGTGCGTGACAAGACCGGCGGCAATCCGTTCTTCGTCATCCAGTTCCTGCATGCGCTGGCCGAAGGCGACCTATTGACGTTCGACCCTGATGCGCGGCAGTGGCGCTGGGATACCGAGCGCATCCACGCGAAGGGTTACACCGACAACATCGTGGACCTGATGGCCGGCAAGCTGACCCGCCTGCCGTGCGCAACGCAGCACGCGCTGCAGCAGCTTGCCTGCCTCGGGAACGTCGCGGACATCGCCACCCTCTCGGCTGTGCTCGGCATGCAGGAGACGCAGGTTCATGCCGTGTTGTGGGAGGCGGTTCGCCAGGAACTGGCCGTGCGGCTCGAAGGCGCTTACGCCTTCGTTCATGACCGGGTCCATCAGGCCGCCTATTCGCTGATCCCGGAGGCATCGCGCGCCGACGCCCATCTGCGCATCGGCCGGCTGCTCATCGCGCAGACGCCGGACGACAAGCGCGAGGAGGCGATCTTCGAGATCGTGGGGCAACTCAATCGCGGGGCCGTGCTCATCGGCGACCAGGACGAACGCGAGCAACTGGCCGAACTCAACCTGCTCGCCGGCCAGCGCGCCAGGGCGGCGACGGCCTACACCTCGGCGCTCGCCTATTTCAGCACCGGCGCGGCGCTACTGAGCGACGATTGCTGGCAGCGTCGCCATGACCTGCTCTTCACGCTAGCGTTGAACCGGGCCGAATGCGAAATCCTCACGGGACAGCTGCTGACCGCCGAAGCGCAACTCGCGGCCCTGGCAAGGCGTGCCTCGACCCCGCCCGAACGCGCCCAGGTTGCATGCAGGCAGATGGAAATCTACGTGCTCCTTCGCCAGACTGACACCGCGATCGCTGTTGGCCTCGCCTTCCTTCGTCACGCAGGCATCGCGTGGTCGCCTCATCCGGATGAGATGACCACGCGCAGCGAATACGAGCGCATCACTTCACTGCTCGGCGACCGGAGCATCGAAGCACTCATCGATCTGCCGCCAATGAACGACGTGGCCGCCCTGGCAACCATCGAGGTGCTGACCACCCTCGTTCTGCCTGCCATCGACACCGATGCGAACCTCGCCTGCCTGACGCTGTGCAAGGCAATCAATCTCAGCCTCGAGCATGGCAACGCCGATGCCTCGTGCGTGGCCTACGCGCGTTTGCCCAGATTTTCCGTCCTGCTTTTCGGCGACTACAAAGTCGGCTTTCAATTCGGCCGGCTCGCCTGCAAACTCGTGGAGGAGCGCGGCCTCGAACGGTATGAAACGCGCACGTATCTGTGCTACTCCCTGTATGTGGCCCGCTGGGTGGAACCCGTGCGGGCATGCATTGACCAGCTGCGCTGCGTGTTCGACACGGCGCACCGGACCGGCGACCTGACCTATGGCGCCGTCGCGTACGCCCACCTCGTCCAGACACTGCTTCTCATCGGCGACCCGCTGCCCGACGTACAACGCGAGGTCGAGTCCTGCCTTGCGCACGCGAAGAAGCTGCAGTTCGGCATCACCGTCGACTTTATCGAAGAAAAACTCGCGTTGATCCGGACCCTCCGGGGCTTGACGCCCGTGTCAGGCAACCTTGACGACGCGCAGTCTGACCAGCTGCACGCTGACCCCGGCCTGCCCCAGTCCCCTGTTGAAAACACAAGATGGTACTGGCTCCGGAAACTGCAGGAGTGCTATCTAGCTGGCGAGTATGAGGAAGCCATGGCGGCTGCGTCGAACGCACAAGGTCTCATCTGGACCACCGCGTACGTCTACAACGAGGCGGCCGAATACTACCTCTATGCCGCGCTGGCGCAGGCTGCCCGTTGCGACGCCATCCCGTCTGGCGAACTACCGCAGCACCTGGAAGCACTGAGTTCCCGTCACGACCAGCTTCGCATCTGGGCGAATCTGTGCGCGGAGAACTTCGCAAGCCATGCCGCGCTGGTCGGTGCCGAAATCGCCCGTATCGAGAACCGCGTAGTCGACGCCGAGATGCTCTACGAGCAGGCTATCGAAACCGCAAAAGAAAGCGGCTTCACGCACGTTGAAGCAACGGCCAACGAACTCGCTGCGCGCTTTTATGCAGCCCGCGGCCTTCAGAAGATTGCGCGCGTGTACATGCAGGACGCGCACTATGGCTATCTGCGCTGGGGCGCCAACGCAAAGGTGCGGCAGCTCGAGGAAAAGTATCGGTACCTGCGGACCGAAGAGCCCGTGCCCGGACCGACAAATACGATAGCCGCGCCAATCGAGCACCTCGAGCTGGCGACCGTGATCAAGGTCTTGCAGGCGGCTTCAGGCGAGATCCACCTTGAAAGGCTGATCGAGATGGTCATGCGCACGGCCATCGAACAGGCGGGCGCGCAGCGAGGTCTGCTGATCCTTTCCGACGGGGACGATCACCGCGTTGCAGCGCAGGCCACTATTGCCGGCGACGGGGTGCGCGTGCAACTGTCCGACGAACCGGCCACTGCAGCGTTGTTGCCGGAATCGATCCTCAACCATGTCCTGCGTACGCGCGAGAACCTCTTTCTGGACGACGCCGCAACCGATCCCAAGGCCGATGCCGATCCCTACGTGCGCGAACATCGCGCACGCTCTATTCTGTGCCTGCCGCTGATGAACGGCGCCAAGCTCATGGGCGCGCTCTACCTCGAGAACCATCTCACTGCCCGTGTGTTCAGCCCCGCCCGGATCGCCGTGCTGAAACTGGTGGCCTCGCAGGCTGCGATTTCGCTCGAGAATGCCCGTTTGTATCGCGACGTTGCGCAACGCGAAGCCAAAATCCGCCGCCTCGTCGACGCCAATCTCATTGGAATTTTCATCTGGGGCCTCGACGGACGACTGATCGACGCCAACGATTCATTTCTCCACATGTGCCAGTACGAGCGTGAGGATCTGGAGGCCGGGCTCCGATGGTACGACATGACGCCTCCCGAATGGCAAGCGCGCGTCCCACGCGAGTTGGAAGAGCTTGAGGCGACCGGCGCGCTGCAACCCTGCGAAAAGGAGTTCTTCAGGAAAGACGGCAGCCGCGTACCCGTCCTCATCGCCGGCGCGGCATTCGAAGAACAGCCGAACCAGGGCGTGGCTTACGTGCTCGATCTGACCGGGCAGAAGCAGGCGGAAATGAGAATCCGCGAGAGCGAAGAACGCTATCGCGAGATCCAGGCCGAACTCGCCCATGCGAACCGAGTCGCGACCATGGGGCAACTCGCGGCCTCGATCGCTCACGAAGTCAGTCAGCCCATTGCCGCGACGGTGAGCTATGCCGAGGCTGCACTGCGATGGCTGAACCGCGAGCCTGCCAACCTCACCGAGGCCGGCCTTGCGCTAGGCGGGATTGTCAGGGACGCCAACCGTGCCGGGGACGTGCTCTGGCGACTGCGGCAACTGATCAGAAAAGCGCCACGCAAAAAGGAACCCGTCAACCTCAACGAGGCGATTCGCGAGATCGCCGAACTGGTCCAGGGAGAAGCACGAAAGAGCGGCACCCAGCTCACGTTGCAACTCGCGGAAGATTTGCCGGTTATCGAAGGCGACCGTGTGGAACTGCAGCAGGTGCTGCTGAACCTGATCATCAATGCGCTCGAGGCGATGAGCAGCCTCGATGGCGTGCGGAACGTGCACATCAGCACCGGCGAGGCCGAGGGTGCCTGCGTGATCGTGACGGTGCGCGACTCGGGCCCAGGCTTTGGCCCGAATGCCGAGAACGCGTTCAACGCGTTCTATACCACGAAGGAGACCGGGCTCGGCATGGGGCTTTCAATTTGCCGCTCGATCATCGACGCACATGGCGGACGCCTGTGGGCGAGCGACTGCTCGCCGCGCGGCGCAGCCGTTCAATTTACGGTACCGCGGCATTCCGCCGTTTGATCGCGACGGTAGCGGTTGCAACCAAAAGGCGGCGTCAACGAGCGCTTAGGAGCCCGGATTGTGAGCGTTGCCCGGGCATTTGCGCGATCGCTCGAGGAAAAAGGCATACAGGCATTTTTACGTGACCGCTTTGATCGCCACATACCTGGCCCGCGTAATCGACGACATCAACCGCCGCCAAGTGGGTTGACGGGGCCGTTGAACAGGCGGCCAACTGCACTGCGAACTGGAGAGCCACGACAACGCGCAACATGGAATTGACCCAGGAAAGACATTCAGCCAGGCGGGTGTGCACATCCGGACAGCTTCGTCAGTTTTGATCAGGCGCGGGCATGGGGCGCTTCAGAGATGCGGCCGTGCTGTCAGTCTGGGCGTTCCCGTGTACGAGCAGGTCGTACTTATCCTTCGAAATTCCGCGTTCGGCGTAAATAAAGGCCGCGACTTGCCAGATCGCGTCGTCCGATTGCGTCTTCCCAAACGACGGCATGGCCGTCATATTCACGCCATGTTTGATCGTCCAGAACATCAGCGCGGGCTTATTCCGGCGGCTCGCTGACAACAGCGAGGGCGCGGCGGGCTGAATACCCTGCCCAACGGCGCTCAGTGGCCGGTCAGGTGCACCATGGCAGAGGGCACAGCTTGCGTCATACATTCGCGCACCTGAACGAATGTTTTCAAATGAAAGCAAGTCGCCAGGCGCGACATCGGACCCGGCATGCCTATGCAACGAGGCCTCGTAAGTTCCGTGCAGCAGCTTCGCGACGATCGGATTGTCTTTGGAGCTTGCCGAGACGTCATACACCCCGGAGTACATGAAGGCCAAACCTGCGGCGCCGAGCACGACGAAGAGCGCCACAACGGTAGCGACAACGGTCGCCATTCTGGTACGAAGAAACATCATGATGTTTGTATCGCGCAGCGTTTGTGGAGCTTCAATTCTCCATGGCCCTGCTTGCCGAAAAGTGACGCGTGGATTACCGATTTGTCATCTTGGGTCGGCCCGCAACCCGACCTGAGCGCCCTCGCCCCGCACCTTGAACGACCCACGCCGTGCGGCCAGAAACGACCAGTCGGTGGTAAGGTGCATCGGAGATTCGGACGTTCACTTCGCGCCGGTATCGGCCCTCGCCAAAGTCCATGCGCTCGAGATGATCCCCTCTGCCCGGTACGTTCTGGCATTCGTTGTCAATGTGGCATTGCCTGCATTGGCTTACCGGATGGCGCTTCCCCACTGGGGGATACCCGGCGCGCTGATGGCGTCGAGCATACCGTTGCTGGCCTGGATCACTTTCGATTTCGCGCGTTTTCGGCACTTCGATGCCTTGAGCGCAATCGTCCTCGCGAGCCTGGCGCTGTCGCTCGCCTTGCTAACGTCGCCTGCTGGTCGATGGTTGCGCGAAGCACGTGAACCCCTGGTAGGCGGTTTCATTGGCGTGCTTTTTCTCCTCTCGTTGCCGGTCAAGCGTCCACTCGTGTTCTATCTCGCGAGATCGACGCTGGCGCGAGAGCGCGAGGGACGCGAACGGGAATTCGACGAGATGTGGCAATCGCGCCCGGCACTCGTGAGATCGATCCGGCTCATGACGGCCGTTTGGGGAATCGGCCTCGTCGCTGAGAACGTGATTCGGGTCTATATCGTCGGGCACGTTGCCGGGCACGACGTGGATCGGCTCTCGACTTTGGTCAGATATGGCGCTTATGCCGGGCTGACGGTCTGGTCGATTCTCTACCGACGCGCCTACATCAGGAATCAGCAACCGCATGCCCAGTTTGAGAAATGATCCCGGCTTGAGACAGACAGCGCGCATGAAATGGCGGTCGCGATCTGCATTCGCGTATCAATGGAACAGTTCGGCGTGAGCCAGAATTCCGCGACCGAGTCCCCCGGTTATGAGCACGCTACCGTTGGCTAGCAGCGTTGCCGTGTGCTGCTCGCGCGCCCAGCTCAGGCTTGCGGTCGGCGTCCAGGTGCCCGTGGCGGGATCGTAGAGCTCGTCCGAGTAGAGGTCGCTCCCGGCCAGTCCGGCGGCCGCAAGCACGCGGCCGTTGGGCAGCAACGTGGCGCTCAGGAAGTCGCGCGCATGGATCAGGCTGCCAGTCGGTGTCCATGTGCCAGCGGGGACGTACCGTTCGACCGACGACAGTTCGACGTTTCCGTCCGTTCCGCCTATGGCCAGCACCGTACCGTCAGGCAGCAACGCCGTGGCGAAGTTGGTGCGCACCTGACTCATGCTACCCGTGGGTGACCAGGTGCCCGTTGACGGGTTGTAGAGTTCCGCAGAAGCCAGGACGCCTGAATCCGTCGCCCCGCCCACGACGAGAACGAGACCGTTGCCCAGCAGCGTCGCAGTATGGGAGAAGCGCGCTTGCGCCATGCTGCCTGTTGGCGACCAGGTTCCCGTTGCCGGGTTGTACAACTCAGCCGACGACAGCGTTCCCGACTTTCCCTCGCCGCCCGCAACGAGCACGAGGCCGTTGGGTAACAGCGTGGCCGTGTGAGCGTCACGCGCATCGCTCATGCTGCCGGTGGACGACCAGCTACCGGAAGCCGGGTCGTACAACTCCGCCGACGACTGTTCACTGCCAACGCCCGTTTTGAATCCACCCGCCACGAGCACGTGGCCGTTGGGGAGCAGTGTCGCCGAGTGGGATTGCCGCGCCTGGCTCAGGCCGCCAGTCAATGTCCAGGTGTTCGCAACCGGATCGTACAGTTCGGTGGAGGCCGTGACCTGTTTTCTTTGCCCCCCAGCGACGAGGACCTGGCCATTGGACAGGAGCGTGGCCGTGTGCCGGAACCGCCCCTGACTCATGGAACCAGCCGGTGTCCACGCTCCGGTCGCCGGTTCGTCGATGCCGATGACGATCTGCACCGTGACGCTGCCAGCACTGTTGCTGCCGGTAAACGTATAGGTCGTCGGCGGCTGCGCCGTGGTCGGCGTCCCGCTGATCGCGCCCGTCTGCGGATTCAGGCTCAATCCGGCGGGCAACGCGGGCGAGACCGAGAAGGAGGTGATTTCATCGCCGGTGGACTGCGGCTCGTCGTACGAGATCGGATGGCCCACGACGTAGATGGGAGCGAGATCCCAATAGCTGAGGCTTGCCGGCGGCTGAGTGGCAGCGTGCACCTCGATCGTGAGTTGGGTCTCGACAAAATCGGCACTGTTGCTGCCGGTCACCGTGTAGACGGCCGGCGGGCTGACTGCCAGCGGTGTGCCGGAAATGACGCCTGTTTGCGGATCGAACTGAAGCCCCGCAGGCAGCGCCGGCGAGATGCTGTACAGGGTAATTTCTCCGCCTGTGGCGATCGGCGTGTTGGGAATGATTGCCGCGTTGGTCGTATAGATCACTGCGGCGTTCAGGTAGCTCAGGCTTTCCGGAGGAACCACTTCGGCCTTGACCTCGATCTCGACCTTGATAGACTCGCTTCCTGCCGCATTGCTGGCGTTGATCGTGTAAATGGTGTCGGGAGAAACGCCATTTGGCGTGCCGCTGATCGCGCAGGTCTGAGGATCGAGCGATAGCCCCGCAGGCAAAGGCGGCGATATGCTGCACTGTGTAATGGGGCCACCGCTGATGCTGAGCGTATCGGGAACAATTTCAGCGCCCTGCGAGTAGACCACTGCAACATCGCGTTCGGTCAATCCAGCCGGCGCCGACACGGGCGTGGTGTTGCCGCCTCCACCACCACCGCTGCAACCTGCAGCCAGCGTCGCGGCAAGCAGCAGCGCGCAGGTCACGTTTTGCTTGATATGCATGGATTCGACCCTCGCTCGGTTTTATCAGCTTAGGTCGTGTGGCGAAAATCAGCCACAAAATAGTGGCGAGCACGGCATGACCTGGTTAGGAAACGTGCCCAGTGACTCCCCTATAAGCATGACATTCGCGTCCAGAGCTGGCTTACGCCACCGTGGGTTAGTTATCCGAAATTGATCGTCTGGGTTAGTCTGGCTTATCGAGCTACTTCATCACGATAGAACGCGTAGACAGCAGCTTCTCGTTTTCACGTTGGACAGCCTCCATCAAATGATGGAGGCCAAAACGATCACTCGCGCATACGATTGAAATGAACGACAACGTCAACGTTTGAGCGCTATAAAGTGCGGCAAACGTCGAACGAAAGTCCGGGCCGTTTGCGGCCCGAATCAACTGGAGTCACTCACCTGGAGGTGGGCAATCATGAAGCCGCTAGTCCACACAGTTTGCGCGGTCGCCGTTATTGCGATGCCAATTGCATCGTCGGCGCAGTCAGACGGAGCGCTGACGCGCTCGCAAGTGCAAGCAGAAATCGCTCAGCTACAACAAGCCGGCTTCAATCCGGCGAATGCGAATACCGTCGACTTTCCTGCCAGTATGCAGGCCAACGAGACCAGTGCTGCGGGCCAGAGCAGCGGCTATGGCCCTGCAACGAACGGGTCGTCCCAGACGGGACGTCCGGCCAGCCCGAGTGGGATGAAGCCGGTTTTCTTTGGCGGGTCGTAAGCGTTTTCGTCTGATTGATCTGGGCGATGTGGAGCATGCCGTCTGTAGTTGGGACGGCGTGGGAGGTCGTACTGTGCGCCGCGATGGCGGCCGAATGTCGGTCGCCACTTGCGGATTGCCGCCGCTGGAGCTTTCGTTGGCGGCAATGCTGTCGTTGCATAGACAGCCATCAGACATTGCATCCGTGCCCCCACCTTCTAAGTAAACATTTCCGGCCGCAAGTCGCTGACCTCGATGATCACATCGGCCGGCAGATTTGCCCGACGTGCGGCGGCGCGGATGGCGTCGGCGTTGGGCGCCTCATACAGGCAATAAGTCTTCTTCTTGTCGGCGCTGAGAAACGAAAAAAGCCACTCGACGCCCTCCTCGTCGTTGATTCTTTTCACAATTGCGGCACTTTCGCCCGTGACCTCGAGTTGTTCCGCAAAATTGCGTTCAATCATAAAGCGCGGCATGTGATTCTCCTTGAGTAGCGGCGGACCATTGCGCGTCAAACGGTGCGCCAGCCTGTGCTATCTTCTGGGCCAAGCTTCTGTCTGCGCGGTGCCGATGCGCTCCACGAGCGCGAACATCTTGAGTTTTTTGGCTGCGGCTGCGGCCATCGACAGCAGATTTTGCGCTCGTGCTCTATCTTCGCTGCCATTGCGCGCCGCCAGCATGAGCGCGTATTCATGCCGGCCATGCGCCAGCCAGGGCCACGCGCGCAAGCGCTCATCCATGTGCAGCGCGTATTCGAAATGCTGTTCGGCAGCAGACCAATCGCCGAGAGCATGGGCCAGTACGCCAAGAAACCGTGCCGCAGATCCGCAGCAAAGCGTAAAGACTGGAACCGTGACGACCTGATCGCGGAATGGCAGGAGAAGGGCATAAATCCGTTCGGCACGTTCGACGTCCCGCAGGCGCGCGGCAACTTCAGCTAGATAGGTCAACGTAACAAGCCGCTTGCTGTCCACGGGGATACCGGATTCCGATTCCGCGATCCGTTCGAGATTGTCACGGGCCTGCGCTTCGAAGCCAAGATCGTTGCAAATCAACATGAATCCTGGCCGCCACGTAGTGTCCTCGGAATGCTCATCGACAAACCGCTTGAAGATCGGCGCTACCTCAGCGAGCCGGCCCTGTTCGCGGCGGACCGTAAACATCTGCATGCCATAGACGCCCGTTGCGAGATTCGCGTCAGCGTTCTGCGCCATCTGCAACGAGTCGCGCGCCTTGCGCTCCGCTTCGGCGAAGTCGCCAACGAGTATGGCCCGCATTGCCTGGGCCCCCGTAACGCACCACTTGTCGACGAAGTGCTGTCCGCTGGCGGCAATCTCCCGATACCGTTCCAGCGCGCTCTCAAAACTGTCCACCTCGCCGATCTCCAGATAGCCGGCAAGACATCTGGCGCACGCATGACCGATGGTATGGGCATCGCCGAGATCTTCCGCAATCTGCCTGAGCTCAAGCAACACGCTTTCTCGCTGCGCAAACCGGTTAGCAGGCAACGGGAGAGCCCCGACATGCATCAATTCGCACGCCAATGCGTCGAACAGGCTCGGCAGATCGTTCAGGCGTCTGGCGAGATCGACGACCTCCAGGGAAAATTCACTACGTTGTTCGCGTGCACCGGTCATATGAACTGTGCGAACAAGGCGACTCAACAGGCGGCAACGTTCGACCGACTCCTCGGTGCCGATCAGGGTCAGCGCCTCCTCCAGCAGAGCAATCGATTCATCTCCGGAGCCTTCGAGGAACGTCTCGGCGGTGTCAAACTCCAACGCTGCCTGCACGAGATGCGACGTCAGCTTCCGTTCGCGGGCAATGCAGGCCGCCTCGCGGAAGGTCGCGATCGCCTCGCGCTGCGCCAGTCTGAGCTCTGCTCTGCCTCTTGTCAGCAGCAGCGTCAGCAAGTGGCTGGACCGAGTCGGCTCGCTGCAGGAGCAGCGGTTGACCAGCTCAAGACCGCGCCGCACATGGGCGATCGCCTCGTCGTAGGCGGCACCCGCAAGTGCCCGCTGCCCGGCCTGCTGCCAATAGCCGATCGCGCGATCCGGCAGATCGGCTGCAGCGAAGTTTTGAGCGATCAGTTCGGGTTGCCGCTCGACGACGTCCGGATAATGTTCTTCAAGAGCGGCGGCGATTAGCGCATGGTAGTGGCGACGGTGCGCAAGCAGCAGGGATTGATATGCAATCTCCTGGATCAATGCGTGCCGGAATAAATAGGCGTCCCCGCCAGTGAGTTTCCCTGAAGCTGGAATAATGATTTCGGCCGCGATCAGGCAATTGAGCTTTTGCTGAAGTTCATCCTCCGGCCGCGACGCAATCAACCCAAGCAGCTTCCTGCCGAACTCACGTCCCACTGTCGCTGCGATCTGCGCGGTTTCCTTGACTGCTGGCTCCAGCCGGTCGAGCCGCGACAGCAGCGAGCCCTGCAGCGTGTCCGGAATCGCGATCGTCTGCGCCGTGCCTTTCAACTCGTAGCTGACGCCGGCATCCTGCAACAGATCGCCCTGGAGCACGGCCTTGGTCAGTTCCTCGACGAAAAGCGGCACACCGTCCGTCTTTGAGACGATCTGATCGAGTACCAGATCCGGAAGCCGTTTGCCACCCGTCAGTCGCCTGATCATCGCAACGCAATCGCGGCGCGATAGCCGATCGAGATTGATCTGTACGAGATGAGGGTAAGTCCATCCCGGTTCAAACTCGGGCCGCGCGGTGACCAGTACCATTAGCCTGGCGGACACCAGTTGTTCAACCGCAAGCCGAACAAACTCCAGGGATGACGGATCGATCCAGTGCGCGTCTTCAACAACGACAAGTACCGGCTGAACGCGCGTTGACGCTTCGAGCATCGCCACCAGCACGTCGAGCGTCCGGCGCTTGAAGGAAGGGGAAGAGGTGTCAACGGCCGGACGGCGATCTCCTTTTGGCATCCAGAGCAAGTTTGAAAGAACAAGAAGCGTCTCGTCGGCATCGACCCCGAGTCTTGCAATTCCTGCCGCCAGTCGCTCCCTATCCGATGCATTCGAAGCGTCCAGGCCGACGCCGAACGTGCGCTGCAGCCAGCGTTGTACCGGCCAAAATGGGCTGTTGCGATAGTACGCGGAACAGTGAAGCGAAACGATCGTATGGGCATCTTCACTCATGCCGTCGCAGAGCGCCCGCAGCACGCGAGATTTGCCGATTCCCGGCGCGCCGGTCAACAGCACGCAGCGCATCTCGCCATCGACACTCTGTTTCCAGCGACCCCGGATCATCTCGAGTTCCGCGGCCCGGCCGATGAGCGGTGTGATTCCTTGGGCCGCCCTGATTTCGAAGCGGTCGATCGTATCCGCTTGCGCGAGTACACGTTGAACCCGGACCGGACCCGTGACCCCCTTCAGTTCATGGCATCCAAGGTCTTCAAGCTTGAACGATCCTTCGATCAGGCGCTGGGTGGCCGGTCCCACGACTATCGCATCGGGCGGGGCGAGCGACTGTAGCCTCGCGGCGATGATTGGCGCCTCTCCAACGATCGAGCGCTGAACGAGCGAAGATCCAGCGCCAATCGCGCCGACTACGACAAGTCCCGTCTCGATCCCGATCCGCGCCTGCAGGCGCACGCCGTACTCCGGCTCGATGAATTCGTTGGCCTCACGAAGCGCGGCGATGGCGGCGAGAGAGGCAAGCACTGCACGTATGGCATCGTCTTCGTGCGAATCAGGATAGCCGAAATAGACGTCCAGGCCGTCGCCGATATAATGCGCGATATGGCCTTCGTGAGCTTCAATCGCGCGCGCACAAGCTTGATGGTAGACCCCTAGCAGACGTCGCATGTCCTCTGGATCGAATCGCTCCGCTAGCGCTGTCGAATCGATGAGGTCGACGAACATCACCGTGATTTGCCGCCTCTCTGCATCGATGGCTTCGGAAGCCGGCGACGAAGACAAGGCTCTGCATGCCTCCACCGGCACAATCGAATGTGCGTGGGATTCGGTCAGCGCCGCAAGTCCTTTTGCGAGCCGCTTCCGGTCGCCAAGGGTAAGGCCAAGTTCCTTCAGGTCAGCCTCGGAAAGATCGCCGAGCACATCCCAGTCAATCCCTTGCGACCTGAACTTTGCAGCGTGCGCGCCAAGGCCAACCTGCGCTAACCATGTCGTCAGATCGTCGGTCATTGCTGCATCTCTGGAATGCCCATCCAGCCTTATCATCGGCGAGGTAGCGCAACTTGTCCATGCGGCTCACACCTCTTCGCGGCAGGTGCGGGGACGGTCGCGTGCGAGTGGACTTATTAAGTAGTTGCGACGAACATTGCGTCGCCTCGTGACTTGACGAGTGTCGTCTCCTCGCGCGTCCACTTCGCTGCTATTTTCTGCGTACGTAGATCACCGTGCGAAGGTCGATTGTTTAATTGGAGGCCAGCTCCGTTCGAGCGAAATCGGCCGGCTCTTGCCGTCCCGAACCTGCGACGATGCTGCCACAACAACTGACTGGTTCGCGTCCACCAATTGTTGCCCGACTACCTACGGGTACTCGGCCATCCGGTCACCGTCAGCAGCCGGCCCATTGCCGACGCGTTGCCGTGACGATCTCCTTCCGGCTGAAGGGAGATCCAGTGTGCGCGACTGGTAGTGGCCGCAGACCGACCCACAGCCTCCACCCGACCCACCCCCCCGTCGCCAGCGCTGCGATGCTTATCGCCGCTACCGCCAGAGCCGTGCAGTAAGCCCCCCCCCTCTCCAGCCTTTGAAGGACTTTGCAAGGTCCTGCACGATGTGCGGGATGCATGCACCACCGCGGGCACATTTGCGACCCATTCCGGATCAAGTCCGGTTCAGTGCACGCCCGCTCCCCGGCATCCTCTTCCCCCTGAAACCCTTGTCCCGCAAGCCCCTCAGGCTACAACCGGCTTGATGGCACAGTTACTGCTAACTTGAGTTCAAACTTGTATTCAAGATTGAACTCATGTCTAAAGACGCACGTTTCAGGGTCCGCGCCCTGCTCGAGTCCTATGCCCGCAAAAGCGCAACGCCTCGCGAGGTCGTCGAGACGTTGATCGCCCGTATCGCGGCCGCGAGGCGCCCGGAAGTCTGGTTGTCGCGTGTGAGCGAGGACGACCTCGCCCGCCGCGCCGCCGAACTCGAAGAAGCGTACGCGCGCCAGGGCGCTGCGGTCTTCGAGCGGATGCCGCTCTTCGGCGTACCGTTCGCCGTGAAGGACAACATCGACGTCGCCGGCATGCCCACCACTGCGGCTTGCGACGCCTTCGCCTACACGCCTCGCGCATCGGCCTTTGCAGTCGACCGCCTGCTCGATGCGGGCGCCATCCTCGTCGGCAAGACGAACCTCGACCAGTTCGCGACGGGCCTCGTCGGCACGCGCTCGCCCTACGGCCGGGTGCGCCAGTTCGAATCCGATGCATACGTCTCCGGCGGATCGAGTTCAGGGTCGGCGGTCGCGGTTGCAGCCGGGCTCGTCGCGTTCTCACTCGGCACGGACACCGCGGGTTCGGGGCGCGTCCCTGCGGGCTTCAACGAACTCGTGGGTCTGAAGCCAACGCCGGGCCTCGTGAGCAAGCGCGGCGTGGTTCCGGCATGCCGAAGCCTCGACTGCGTATCGATCTTCGCGCACGACGTCGGCGACGCCTGGGAAGTCCTGTTGCAGATGGCCAAGTACGACGGGCACGATGACTACGCGCGCCGCGTGCCGTCACTTGGCTTGCCCCATGCAGCGCTGCGCCTCGCCGTGCCGGAGCCGCTGACATTCTTCGGCGACACGCAGGCGCAGCAGGCCTTTGCCGCCACGCTCGACACGCTTGCCACGCGCCTTGCGTTCACGCCGGTACACGTGCCGTTCGAGCCCATGCAGCGCACCGCGGCTCTCCTCTACGACGGCCCCTGGGTGGCAGAGCGGCGGGCCGCGCTCGGTTCGTTCTTCGAGGCGCATCGCGCCGATATCGATCCGGTTGTCGCCGAGGTCATCGCCAAAGCCGACAGCTATAGCGCCGTCGATGCGTTCAATGGTCAATACGCACTCGCCGCGTTACGCCGCGAAGTCGAAGCGATGTTCGAGGAAATCGATGTCCTCATCGTGCCGACCACGCCCACCCATCCGAGCTTCGACGATGTGCACGCGGACCCGATCGGCGCGAACAGCCAGCTAGGCGTGTATACCAACTTCGTGAATTTGCTCGACCTTTGTGCGCTCGCCGTGCCCGGTGTGCGTCGAGCGGATGGCCTGCCGGCAGGCGTCACGCTTATCGCCCCCGCAGGGGCCGACCAGCGGCTCGCCGTACTCGCTGCACAAATCCAGGCGATTTTCGTGCCTCACGCCGCGGCCGAAGACGCCGCCAGCATCGCCGCGAAACCCCTGCCCTTCGAGGAGCCAACGGTGACGCTCGCCGTCGTCGGCGCGCATCTGCGCGGGCAGCCTCTCTGCTGGCAACTGCTCGAGGCGGGCGCGCGGTTCATCCAGACAACCCGCACCACATCGCAGTACCGCCTCTATGCGCTCGCCGGCACGACACCGGCCAAGCCGGCGCTCGTGGGTACGCCGGACGAGCCGGGCCAGCCCATCGAGATCGAACTCTGGGAGGTGCCGCTGCGCACCTTCGGCGCCTTTGTTGCCCGCGTGCCGGCACCGCTGGGCATCGGCAGTGTGCAGACAGCCGACGGGTTGATCGTCAAAGGCTTCATCTGCGAGCCTGCGGCTGTCGGGCCGGGAAGTGGCGCACGCGACATCACCGAATTCGGTGGCTGGCGCGCATGGCTCGCCACCGCGGTCGAGGTACACAAATCCGTTTGATACGCATGCCTAAATTTAACGAATCCAATTCGTGAGGAGTCCAGCCATGACCAACCGACGTCATTTTCTCAAGGGCGCGGGCGCACTCGCCCTCGGCAGCGCCTTTCCATTCGACCTCGCCTTCGGCGCCGAACCGCTCACGGTCGGCGTGATCTACGTGGGTTCGCGCGGCGACTACGGCTACAACCAGGCCCAGGCGCAGGCGGCAGCCGTCATCAAGAAGCTGCCGGGCGTGAAGGTCGTCGAGGAAGAGAATGTGCCCGAGACCGTCGCCGCGCAAAAGACGATGGAGGCGATGATCGAGCAGGACGGCGCCACGCTGATCTTCGCGACCTCGTTCGGCTATTTCGATCCGCATGTGCTGAAGATGGCGGCCAAATACCCGAAGGTTCGCTTTGCACACTGCGGCGGCCTCTGGAAGAGCGGCAATCCGGCCAACATCTCGAGCTATTTTGGCTACATCGACGAATGCCAGTACCTGAACGGCGTCGTGGCGGGCCATGCGAGCAAAACGAAGAAGCTCGGCTTCGTCGCGGCCAAGCCGATTCCGCAGGTCCTGCGCAACATCAACTCGTTCACGCTGGGCGCGCAATCGGTCGATCCGTCGATCACCACGCATGTGATCTTCACGGGCGACTGGTCGATGCCGGTGAAAGAGGCGGAAGCCGCGAACAGCCTCGTCGATCAAGGTTGCGATGTCCTCACGTGCCACGTGGACGGCCCGAAGGTCGTGATCGAGACCGCGGAAAAGCGTGGCGCGATGAGCTGCGGCTACCACGCAAGCCAGGCGGCGCTGGCGCCGAAGGGCTATCTGACGGGTGCCGAATGGGACTGGGCCACGCCCTACAAGCTGCTCGTCACCAACGCACAAACGGGCAAGACGCAACCCAATATCCTGCGTGGCGGCCTGCGTGAAGGCTTCGTGAAGATGTCGCCGTATGGCGCGAAGGTGACCCCGGATACCCGCACGAATGCCGATGCAATCAAGGCAAAGATGGTCGCGGGCGATTACGTGATCTTCAAGGGGCCGATGAAGGACAACAAGGGTGGTAGCGCCATCGCGTCCGGCACGAGTTACGCCCAGACCGATATCGCGCTCGAAAGCATGAACTATCTGGTTGCCGGTGTGGTTGGCCAGATCTGAGGATTGCTTGCGTCCTCACCAGGAGTTGTGATGTCCACTTCCCTTTCGCCGGTTCACGGGCGGCCGCGAAGACTGCCCGCTGGCATTGCGCGTCTGTTGCTTGCCGTACTGCCTGCGTTGCCGACGCTCTGCGCGATCGCCGCCACGCTGGTGCTGTTCGGCGCGTTCCTGCTCGTCCAGGGGCAGCCGGCCGTCGAGGCCCTTGACCTCATTGTCCAGGGCGCTTTCGGCTCGTCGTTCGCGTGGCAGAACACCTTGCTGCGCGCCGCGCCGCTCATGCTGACTGCCCTGTGCGTCGCGCTGCCCGCCCAGGTCGGCCTGATCGTGATCGGCGGCGAAGGCGCGCTCGCGCTCGGCGGGCTCGCGGCGGCCGTCGTGCCGCCATGCCTGCCGCACGCGACGCCCTGGTTCATCGCCATGCCCTTGATGGCCATCGCCGGCATGCTCGCGGGCGGTTTGTGGATCAGTGCGGTAGGCGCGATGCGTCAATGGCGCGGCGTCAATGAGACCATCAGCAGCCTGCTGATGTCGTATATCGCCATCGCGGTTTTCAAGTTTCTGGTCGAAGGGCCGCTGCGCGATCCCGCGAGCCTCAACAAGCCGTCGACGCTTCCCATCCCCGACGCCATGACCATCGGCTCGCTGCCGGGTCTCGACGTTCACTGGGGGCTCTTCTGGGGCGCGCTCGCGTGTCTCGCCGCCTGGGTGCTCGTGCGTCACAGCACGCTTGGCTTTGCGATGCGCATAACGGGCGGCAACGTGCGCGCGGCGCGCCTCGTTGGTTTGCCCGTGGGCGGACTCGCGCTCACCGCCTGCGCGCTCGGCGGAGCATCGGCAGGACTTGCCGGGATGTTCGAAGTCGCGGCCGTGCAAGGCAGCGCGAATGCGTCGCTGCTTTCCGGCTACGGCTACGCAGGCATCCTGGTCGCCTTCGCGGCGCGCCAGAACCCGTTCGCCGTGATCGTGTGCGCGCTGATGGTCGGCGGCATCGAGGCGAGCGGCAGTCTGCTGCAACGCCGCCTCGATCTGCCCGACGCCGCCACGCTCGTGCTGCAGGGCCTGCTGTTCGCCAACCTGCTCGCGTGGGAGGCGCTCGCGCCTCGCCTCGCCGCCTGGCGCGTGAAGCTGCAGGCCGCCGCGCTCGACGCCTCTTCCGTCTCGCTGGAGCGTACTCATCATGTCTAGCCTCCACTCGCCTGTCGCGGTGTTGCTGCTCTCGCTATTCGCGGGCGCCATTCGCGTGAGCACGCCCTATCTGTTCGTGAGCCTCGGCGAGTGCCTGACCGAGAAAGGCGGACGCGTGAATCTCGGCCTCGAAGGGATTCTCGTCTCCGGCGCCATGTGCGGGTATGCGGGCTCGTATCTCTCGGGCTCGCCGTGGATCGGCGTGCTCGCGGCGGCGGCGGCCGGTCTCGTGCTTGGCTGCCTCCACGGTCTCGTCTGCTCGCTGCCGCGGGTGTCCGATATTGCATTCGGCATCGCGCTCATGCTGTTCGGCACCGGCCTCGCGTTCTATCTCGGCAAGCCGTTTATCGAGCCGCAGGCGCCGATGCTTCCGTCGATCGATCTCGGCGCGTGGGCAGCCTCGCCGCAAGTGCACAACGCGCTGCACATCAACCTGCTCTTCGTGATCGGCGTCGTGCTCGCCGTCGCGCTGCAGTGGGGCCTGCGCTCGATGCGCTGGGGCATGACGCTGCGACTCGTGGGCGAGAACGCCGAGAGCGCCCGCGCCATGGGCTACCCGGTCACGCGCGTGCGCGTGCTGGCGACGGCGGTGGGCGGCCTCTTCGCGGGCGTGGGCGGCGCGTATCTCTCGCTCGTCTATCCCGGCAGCTGGAACGAGGGACTGTCGAGCGGCCAGGGCCTCATGGCCGTCGCGCTCGTGATCTTCGCGCGCTGGCAGCCGCTGCGCTGTCTCTGGGCGGCGCTGCTGTTCGGCGCCGCCGGCGCGCTTGGCCCGGCCCTGCAGGCAATCGGCGTGACGACCGGCTACTACCTCTTCAACGCCGCGCCTTACGTGCTGACGCTCGCGCTCATGATCGTCAACTGCCGGCCCGACCGCACGCTGGCCGGTGCGCCGGGCGAACTGAGCCTCACGCGCTGAGCGTGAACGCCGCCTGAACGGCCGACCCGAATCGAGAATCGCGTGCGCCCGAAAGCGCACGCCCGGAGAACGAAAATGACCCAGTACATCGAAGCGCGTCCTTACCCGTGGCCTTACAACGGCGACCTGCGCCCGGACAACACGGCGCTCGTCATCATCGACATGCAGACCGATTTTTGCGGCTACGGCGGTTATGTGGACAAGATGGGCTACGACCTCTCGCTCACCCGCGCTCCGATCGAGCCGATCAAGCGCGTGTTGGGTCTCATGCGCGATCTGGGCTTCACGATCATCCATACGCGCGAAGGGCATCGCCCGGACCTGTCCGATCTGCCCGCGAACAAGCGCTGGCGCAGCCGCCAGGCGGGCACGAATGGCGTGGGCATCGGCGACATCGGACCGTGCGGGCGCATTCTCGTGCGCGGGGAGCCTGGATGGGAGATCATCGACGAGCTGGCGCCACTGCCCGGCGAGATCGTCATCGACAAGCCAGGCAAGGGCTCGTTCTGCGCGACGGACCTGGAGCTGATCCTGCACACGCGCGGCATTGCCAACCTCGTGCTCACCGGCATCACAACCGACGTGTGCGTCCACACGACCATGCGCGAGGCGAATGACCGCGGCTTCGAATGCACCCTGCTCGCAGACTGCTGCGGAGCAACCGACAAGCGCAATCACGACGCGGCGCTCAACATGGTGCTGATGCAGGGAGGCGTGTTCGGCACGGTCTCCGATTCGGCGGCGCTCGTCGCTGCCCTGGAGCGCTGATCATGGCGAGCCCGACGCGAGCGCTCGGCGTCGAGGTAATCGGCGCTACCAAGTCATTCGGTGCGTTCCGCGCACTCGACGACGTCACGATCAAGGTGACGCCCGGGACCGTCCACGCGCTGCTCGGGGAAAACGGTGCGGGCAAGAGCACGCTCGTGAAAGGGCTCGTGGGCTACGGCGTGCTCGATCACGGCGCGATCCTGGCCGACGGACGCGAGGTGCACATTACGTCCCCGCGCGATGCCCAGGCGCTCGGCATCGGCATGGTCTACCAGCATTTCACGCTGGCGGCCGGGCTGAGCGTCGAGGAGAACCTGCTCCTCGCACGCGGCAAGCTGCCGTGGAAGATCGACTGGGCGGCGCAGCGCAAGGCACTCGACGCGTTCATGCGGCGCATGCCGTTTCGCCTGGCGCTGGACGCGCCCGTGTCGTCTCTCGCGGCCGGTGAGAAACAGAAACTCGAGATCCTCAAGCAGCTGTATCTGGAGCAGCGTTTCCTGATCCTCGACGAGCCGACGTCCGTGCTCACCCCTCAGGAAGCGGACGAAGTGCTCGGCCTGATGCGCAAGCTCGCCTCGCGCGGCGACCTCACGGTCCTGATGATCACGCACAAGTTCCGCGAGGTGATGGCCTATGCGGACAACGTGACCGTGCTGCGCAAAGGACGCTTCGTCGCGACCTGCGCCGTTGCCAACACCAACCGCGACCAGTTGGCCGCCTGGATGATGGGCAGCGACGCGAGCCTCGAAGCGCGCGAAGGGGCCGCCGAAGACGCCGGCGAGGCACGGCTTGCGCGCCGGACTCACTCGCCTGACGCCCCGGCACTGCTCTCGCTATCGAGCCTTTCGGTCGTAGACGACCGCGGCCACGCCGCAGTCCGCGAAGCCTCGATCTCGGTGCGGGCGGGAGAGATTCTCGGGCTCGCAGGCGTCTCCGGAAACGGCCAGAAGGAGCTGATCGAAGCGCTCGTTGGCCAGCGCAAGGTCGTCTCGGGCGAGATGCGCGTAGAGGGCGCGCCCTATGCCGCGACGCGCGAGGAAATGACCCGGCTGCGGGTGTTCGCGCTTCCGGAGGAGCCGCTGCGCAACGCCTGCGTCGCGGGGATGAGCGTGGCGGAGAACATGGCGCTGCGCGATTTCGATCGCTCACCGCTGCGGCGCTGGGGATGGTGGCTTGACCGTCGTGCGATGCGTGCGCGCGCCGAGCGGCTGATCGCCGAATTCAACGTGCGGCCGCCGCTGCCCGAACGCGCCATCGGCACGCTTTCCGGCGGCAATGTGCAGCGCGCCGTACTGGCACGCGAGCTAGGTCAGGAAGTGAACGTGCTGATCGTCGCCAATCCGGTGTTCGGACTCGACTTCGCCTCTGTGGCCGATATCCATGCCCGGATTCTCGCGGCTCGCGATGCCGGCGCGGCGGTCCTGCTCGTGAGCGAAGACCTCGACGAACTCCTGGAACTCGCCGACCGCATTGTCGTGATGGCCGAAGGCCGCCTCGTGTACGAGACGGCGGCGAGCGTTGCGGATCGCGTGGTGCTTGGACGTCACATGGCAGGCCATGGCGACGAAGGCAAGCCGCAGCCGGACGAGGCGACCGTGCTGCATGCAAGCGCCTGAGCCGACACTCGAACGACACACAGCACAAAGGGAGAAGGACAGCGATGACAACCATCGCCCGGGCCAAGCCCGTTCCGTTCACGTTCGACGCGCGCCACACGGCGCTCATCGTCATCGACATGCAGCGCGACTTCATCGAGCCAGGCGGCTTTGGAGAGGCGCTCGGCAACGACGTGTCGCTGCTCTCCGGCATCGTGCCAACGGTGGCGCGGCTGCTCGCCCACGCACGTTCCGAGGGCTGGCAAGTGGTACACACGCGTGAATCGCACGCACCCGACCTGTCCGATTGCCCACCGGCCAAACGCCTGCGCGGCACGCCGAATGCGCGCATTGGCGACGAAGGGCCGATGGGCCGCATCCTGGTGCGCGGCGAGCCCGGCAACGCCATCATCGATTCGCTGCGGCCGCTCGATGGCGAACTCGTCATCGACAAGCCTGGCAAAGGCGCTTTCTACGCCACGCGCCTGGGCGAGGAACTGGCGATGCGGGACATCACGCACCTCGTGTTCGCGGGCGTGACAACCGAGGTCTGCGTGCAAACCTCGATGCGCGAAGCCAACGACCGAGGCTATGAATCCCTGCTGATCGAGGATGCAACGGCGAGCTACATTCCCGCGTTTCGCGACGCCACGATTGCGATGATTCATTCGCAGGGCGGTATCGTCGGCTGGACGGCCCCGCTCGACGCCCTGCTGGAGGCAGCCCGATGACGCTCGAACTGAACCGGCCCGAAATTGTCGCGCAGGTGCAAGCGGCTTTCGAGGCTTACGAGCGCGCGCTTGTCGACAACGACGTCGAAACGATGAACGCACTCTTCTGGGACGCACCGGAAACCGTACGCTACGGCATCGCCGAGATTCAGCACGGCGGCGAGGCGATCCGCCGCTGGCGGGAGACCTGTGTGCCCGTGCCACGCTCGCGACGCCTGCATCGCACCGTGGTGACGACTTTTGGCGCCGACTATGCGACGGTGAGCACGGAGTTCACGAGCGACGCAACGCCGTTGACAGGCCGCCAGATGCAGACGTGGGCGCGGCTGCACACTCCGGACGATACGTTCGGCGGCTGGATGATCGTGGCGGCGCACGTGAGCCTCATCGAACCTGTCTAAGCGCGGATAATAAGGAACCGGCTTTCGTCGCCCGCGTTACACGGGCGCGCTGCAAAACTATCGACGTTTTCTACACCCGACTCATGAACGACTTGCCCGAAGCGGCCGCCGAGGCCTCCCCAGCATCTGGCGCGAAGATGGTCTATAGCGCGAACCCGCTTGCGGAACAGGTGTATCAGCTGATCAAGCAGGACATCTTCAACTTTCGCCTGTTTCCCGGCGACCGCTTTTCCGAAAACGACATCGCCCAGCATTACGGTGTGTCGCGCACACCGGTTCGCGACGCCCTGTTCCGCCTGCTGCGCGAAGGGTATCTCGAGGTGGGATTCCGGCGTGGCTGGAAAGTCTGCGATATCGACTTCAACCGGCTCGACCAGCTCTACGACCTGCGCATCGTGCTCGAACTGGCGGCGATCGAGCGGCTCCCCGGCGTTCCCCACCACGCCATGGACGCGTTGCGGGCCGTGTGGTGCATCGAGGAAAGCGAACGCGAAAGCGATCCGGCTGCAATGTTCGCACTGGACGAGGGCTTTCATCGCGGCCTCGTGAGCGCAGCGGGCAACGACGAGATGCTGCGCGTGCATAACGAGGTGACCGAGCGTATCCGTATCGTTCGGCGGCTCGATTTTCTCAAGGCGCATCGCACGAGCGCGACCTACGACGAGCATTCGACGATGCTCAATCTCATCGATCGCAGGAAGTTTGCCGAAGCGAGCATCCTGCTGCGCGCTCACATTACGCAAAGCAAGCTGGAGGTGCGAAAGATCACGCTGTCGATGCTCGCAACCGCACGCGATGAAAAGCTGCCTTTCGTGAGCTAGGTTAGCCAGGTCAGCTAGATTAGAAGTGCTTCGTATTCTTCGCGGAACTGGTTGAGCGAGCTTTCCACGACAGTCACCGCGCCGTCGATGAGACCGCAACGTCCGCTGCCCGGAAGAATGCGGCACAGGTTCTCCAGCGAATCGAGATCGGCGCGTACGCCTCGGCCGGTGTCGAGCCGGTTGAGAAGCCGCATCAACTGAAACGTCCCGCCCTTGCACGGCGGACACTGCCCACATGAGCCCTGGGCGAAAAAGCTCACGTACTCCGCGACCTTACGCACGATGCTGGTGCCTTCCGAAACGACGATCATCGCGCCCGTGCCAAGACGTGAGCGGCGTTGCCGGACCGAGTCGAAGTCGAGCGCGACATCGAGTTCGCGTTTCGTCAGCAGGGTGTTGGAGGGGCCGCCGGTAAAGACCGCCTTGAACTCCTTGTCCTGCAGCATGCCGCCGCCGCACTCGAAGACGAGCGTCGCGAGGCTCGTGCCCATCGGCAGTTCGTACAGACCGGGACGCAAGACGTCGCCGGAGAGCGAGTAAAGCTTGGTTCCCGCGGCATTGCCAATGCCCAGGTCCCGATACCACTGTGCACCATGGCGCAGGATTCCCGGTACGTGAGCCAGCGTCTCCGTGTTGTTGACGATGGTCGGCGCGCCGTGTACCCCCTGTTGTGCGGGGAATGGGGGTTTGCGCCGTGGAAACGGAAAGCCGCCCTCCACACTCGCAATGACCGCCGTCTCCTCTCCCCCGATGTACAGACCCGAACTGGGGAGAACGAGAAGTGTGATGGTCTTTCCGATCACCTGTTCGATCGCCGTGAATAGCGGATGCTCGTGCCACTGCCGCACGGCTTCGCGAGTGACCGCGAGTGCCTGTTGCTCATGCGGGTTCACATAAAGCACGACGTGGTTGGCGCGAGTGGCGAGTGCGGCGATGAGCGCGCCTTCTATCACCTGGTGAGGCGTATGTTCCAGCAGAAAGCGGTCCTTGAAGGTGCCGGGCTCATCTTCGTTGCCATTGCAGATGATGTACTTGTCCCCTTCGGGCGCGGCGGCAACAGGCGTCCATTTTCGATGCGTCGGGAATCCCGCGCCGCCCATGCCGCGCAAGTCCGCCGCGGCAATTTCCGCAATGATCGCTGTGGGGTCTTGCAGCGCCCTCTCGAGTCCTTCACCGCCACCGCGCGCGAGCCAGCCATCGAGATTCGCGCCTACGCGGATCTCATCGCGCAACAGAATCTGATTGAGCTTGTCCATTGGCGCTCCGTGGATCGCGTTACCGGACGCTGCCGGCCACACGCGCGCGTGCATCCGGGCGCAAGCTCGCGTCGGCACGCAAATCGAAATGCGCGTAGTCGGGGAAGAGCTGCGGCGCCTTCATGTGCAACGGCAGTCCAGCCAATGTGAGCTCGCGCTGCCACGCGTGAACGTGCCCGATGCCGGCGCGACTGGCCATCGTGCGCGCCTTCGACGCTGCCGCTCTCGCCCCGGCCCGGCGCCCCATGCTCAGAATGTCGAGCAGCGCATTGCCCATCAGCCGGTTGCGCCCGTGAATCCCTCCTGTGACCTCTCCCGCGCAGTACAGGCCGGGCACGCTCGTCGCCCCGTCCTTGTCCACTGCGACGCCGCCGTTCTGATAGTGAAGAGTGGGATAAACAAGAAACGGCTGCCGTGCCGGATCGATACCGCACTTGTGCGCAAGGTGGCGCAACGTGACGAGACGTTGCGCCAGAATGCCCGGATTCTCCATTTCGAGCGTCGGCGTGTCGAGGAGCACCCCGACCTGACCGTCGTGCGTGATGCCGCGCCCTTGCGCGCATTCGCGCAGGATTGCCGACGCCACCACGTCCCGCGCCTCGAGTTCGTCGACGAAACGCTCTCCTTCGCCGTTGATCAGCTTCGCCCCTGCGGAGCGCGCCGCCTCCGAGATCAGGCCGCCCGCCATGTGGGGCGGCCAGGCGACCCCGGTCGGGTGATACTGGAACGAGTCGAGCTCACGCAGCCGCGCGCCGATTCGATACGCCAGGACGAGGCCATCGGCGGTTGCGCCGTAGTGGTTCGAGGTGGGAAAGGCATTCAGATGCAGCCGCCCCGCTCCGCCCGTGGCGAGGATCACAGCACGGGCTCGCACCAGCACGAAAGTTCGCCATTCGAGGTTGTAGAGCACGGCACCCGCGCAGTTTCCGCGTTCGTCCGAGAGCAGTTCGACCACCGGGCAGCGGTTCCAGACCTCGACGCCGGCATCGAGGTCGACGGCCTCGCGCAGTACGCGCATCATCTCGAGCCCGGTGTAGTCCCGATACGAGAGAATGCGCGCCGCCGAAGCGCCACCGGGCTTCTTGCGCAACAGATTGCCGCCGATCGGCCGGTCATCCTCGAGATCGAACATCATGCCGAGCTGGATGAGCCAGCGAATCACATCGGGGCCGTCCATCACCATTTGTGCGACGAGCTCGGGATCGCCGCAGAAATGGCCGGCACGCAATGTGTCTTCGAAGTGCAGCTGGGGGCTGTCGTCCTCACCCACGGCCGCCTGGATTCCCCCCTCGGCCATCACGGTGTTGCTGTCGCCGAGGCGCAGCTTGCAGGCAAGCATGACCTGCGCGCCCTCTTTCGCCGCGGTGAGCGCCGCAGCGCATCCTGCGCCTCCGCCGCCGACGACCAGCACGTCGGTATGCACGAGCTGCGCGCCGGCCAGGTCGACGTCGTCGATCAACGCGTTGGCCTGCAACTGGCGCGCGAGATCCGGCTGGCAGGACTCGCCCCGGTTCACACCAACGGCCAGGGCCGCGCGCGCATTCGGCCCGTGGTCGGGGTGATAGCCCTTGAGGAGATCGTCGACGGACTGGTCGTCCGCACGCAGCACGGGCGCAACGCCGGCGCGGTAGCGCAGAAGCGCGTTTTCGTAAGGGATGCCGATAGACATGTTCGTAGGTAACGGTCAACGCGGCGGCTGCGCGCCTGGTGCGTCGAAGTCGATCTTCATTTCGCCGCGCTCGATCTGCTGCAGCCTGCGAATAAGATTGGCCGGACGCAGCGAGTGAGCCGCAATCATGCGCCTCACGAACAGGCCGAGATGGTTGGGCCGAATGTGCTCGGGACAAGCGAGCGTGCAGAGGTTGCACATGACGCATTCGTCGAAAACCTGACTGGATGCGTCGAGCCTGCCCTCCACCGCCAGGTTCACACCACGCTGGACTTCGAGGCCTTTCGGACAGGCGCGGTCACAGCCGCTGCAATGGCGGCAATGGGACGCTTCCGGGAATATTTCGGACATGGTGCGTAGCGCCTGCCAGCTATCGCCGAGGTCCTCCATGCGATACACGTGGCGCGCAGGCGTCGTCAGGTAATCGAGGAAAGCGACCTGCATGCCTTCTTCGACCAGCGTCTCGCACGCGAGTACGGTCTTGACCTCCGGCTCACCGCTGCGCCGGACCATGACGCGACAGGACCCGCACACACCCTGCCCCATGCAACCGACGCCTTCGACGAGCGTCTGGCCAGCGTGCACAAAGGCCTGCAGGATCGAGCAGGTGGCCGGCGCTTCCAGCTCGCGCCCCTCAATGCTCAGGCAAACCATATTCGGTCTCCTTGCGGCGCATCGGCGCCGCACTGGCGAACCCACGGAAAACGTCATATGAACCTTAGCACAACGCCGGTTGTAGCCATGCGCAGGTCGCATGCGCGTGAGGTATCGATCTAAGTGACGACCTCCTCCGCCTCGACCGCTGACGAAGGCAGAACTTTAAGCGCGAGGACGACGCCGCAGACAATGGCTCCGACGCCGACTGCCTCGTTGAACGTCGGCCATCGGCGACTCGCCACCAGACCGAACGACGTGGCGAACACGGTTTCCGTGACGATAAGCTGACCCGCGAGCCCAATCGGAAGCCGCTTTGACGCAATCGTCCATGCCCACGAACCGGCAATCGACCCAACCGCGGCGAGCACCAGGGAGCTGAGGAGGATGATCCCGAACGAAGGCCATTGCAATCCGAGGCTGGCGAAATTCAGTAGTGACAGATGCGTGGCCACAGGAACGAATAACGCGATTTCGATTGCGCCACCGATCATCATCATCGCTGTCCATTTGCGCGGGTCCATTGTCGGGCGCTTTTTGAGTGCGTTCCGATTCGACAGTGCGAACGCTGTCCACAGCGAGACTGCCCCGAATGAAATCGCGACTCCGGCGATGACGCTTGCCGACAGGCCGTTGAGTGCCGCGACGAGCCCGGGCCAGTTCACCATTACCAGCCCTAATGCTATGAAGCCGAGCGGCAGGCTCAACACTCTCCACGACGTGGCTTGTGGGCCCTGGTTGCCGGCGATGGCCAACACCACGGGCACAGTTGCGACGATGGCAGGCGGGATAATCGGGCCGGCGAACCGTACGGCCGCCATGATGGTCACGAAATAGCCAACATACCCGACGAAACCGAGCCACGCGGCGACCAGCCAGTCACCTGTGTCGGTGCGTGCGCCCCGATCCTTCACCGCCACGAACAACAGCAGGCCCAAAATTCCCGAGAGCAGGAAGCGTGTCACGGCCATGTCGTAAATGGTGTAGGGGCCAACGACATAGGGCGCCACGAAATTCAGTGACCACGAGAAGGCTGCAAAAACGGCGGCCGCGACGCCGATCAAAAACTGCGCTTGCATACTTATTCTCCGAAGTCGCCTGTAACGAGGTTATCGACTACGGACCTGGCGGCATTCCAGAATAAGGCAGATAGTTGTCCAGGAACGACAACCAATCACAGCGTGTCCGCCGGAGTCCGCGTCGGCTCATCACGCTGCTGGAACTGCTTCTTCGGCATCCTGAATACTCTCACCTATGCTGTCTTTTTGCCGAAATCGGGGCTGTCTGTTACGACCGGTCGCTTTCACGCAGGCAAACAGACTCGCGGCCAGCGCGCGACCTGGACCGCTCGCAAGTTCGAGCGCGAGTTGACAGTTCACCGAATTGTGGAGCGCCAAAGCATGCAAGCTGCATAATGGCGATGGACGAATGCGCGGCCAGGTGCACTGGCGCCTGTTCATTCGATGCCGGTTTACTAACGTCATTCGCGGCGGAGGTCTACAGATGACACCGTGCAGCTACGACGTCGTGATCGCGGGCGGCGGCCTTGGCGGCGCCGCGCTTGGCCGCGCACTGGCGGGCGCCGGAGCGCACACGCTCATTGTCGAGCGCGAAACGATGTTCAAGGACCGCGTGCGTGGCGAAGGCATCTTCCCGTGGGGCGTGGTCGAAGCCAGTACGCTCGGGATTGAACGCCTGCTTCTCGACGATGGGGCGCACGTGGTGCCCTTCTGGAAGAAATACACGGGACCGGGTCATATGGATTGCCGGGACCTTGCCGCCACTACCCCCGCCCACACCGCGTGTCTGAACTTTTTTCACCCGGCGATGCAACGCACCCTGCTGGACGCGGCAGAAGCATCGGGGGCAATTGTGCTGCGTGGAGCCGAGGTGGTAGGCGTCGAACCCGGTGATGTGCCGGGCAAGGCGCCGGTTGCCGAGATACGCACGAACGAAGGCAAACATTGGGCGAAAGCGCGCCTCGTCGTGGGCGCTGACGGTCGCAGGTCGGTAGTGCGCCGGACCGCGGGCTTTTCGCTTAATCAGGACGCCGGACGACTGGTTGTTGCCGGGGTTTTGTGTGAAGGGCTGGATGCTCCAGAAGACGCGATCCACCACTTCCAGTGCCCGGCATTGGGACAGACCGCACTGATCTATCCAATCGGCAGTCAGCGATTTCGCACGTATTTTGTCTCGCGGGTCGGGCAGCTTGCGCGGCCCATCAGCGGAAACGGCCACATCGGCGAATTCGTCGATGCGTGTGTCGACACGGGCGTGCCGCGCGACTGGTTCGAACACGCGCGTGCCATTGGCCCGCTTGCGTCATATCCCGGTGCCGATAGTTGGGTCGATCATCCCTGCAACGGCGGCGTGGTGCTGATTGGGGACGCCGCGGCGGCCAGTGACCCGGCGTGGGGAGGAGGGCTGTCGTTGACGCTGCGTGACGTCAGGGTGCTGCTTCACCGTTTGCTTGCGGGTGATGACTGGGAAGCCGCTGCGCACGCATACGCTTTTGAGCACGACCGGTACTACGGCGCTCTGCACCGTGTGCACGACTGGCTCGCCCAACTGCTGTACGAGCGCGGAAAGAGTGCTGATGAGCGCCGCGCCCGTGTTCTGCCGTGTCTCGCAATGGAACCCGATCGCATGCCCGATATCAGAGGGATGGGGCCCGAGGCTCCGTCGGACGAAACGGCGCGTCGGCGTTTTTTCGTCGAGGATGGCATCTTGCCGCGCGCTGAAAGGGGCACAGCCTGATCGGTACGGCAGCTGGCCAACGCTCATTCAAGCGGGCGTGCTGCTGATTAACCACATCGCGCCGGGCAACCGCACTCTCGCACCGTCCGCATAGGGCGCAAGCGCCTCGCGAACCGATGCGGTGGCGGCAGAGACAATCTCTGCTGGCTGATTGCGCAACCAACTATTCACCGCGCCGATCTGGGTTGACTGAACCACCGCCTCCTCCAGCCCACGGCCAGCGGCGATATCGAGGTCCATGTCGAGCTTCTCGAAGTGCGGCGGCGCCCAGCCGGCCGCCGTGGCAACCTCGGTCACGTGGTTCCGATCGGCGAAGGCGAACATTCCGGGCGCGTTGGGCACCGGCTGCGGCCTCGGCGGCAGGTGCCGCGCAGCCGCGGCCATCGGCACTTCCATCCACGGGTTTTCCGCCAGCGCGCGCCAGCACACGAGCGCCATGCGCGCGTCCGGTGCGGCGGCGCGGCGCATATTGGCGAACGCCGCCACCCGGTCGCCGAAGAACATCACGCCGAACGCGGAGATCAGCAAATCGTATTCGTCCAGCGCGGCGGTTGCCGGATCCGTGTGCCGCCAATCGACATTGGCAATGCCGGCGGCGCTCGCGCGCCTTTTACCCTCAGCAAGCATCGGCCCGGAAATGTCCACCCCCGCCACGCGGCCCGACAAACCCACGGCGCGCGCGAACTCCAGCGTGGGCGCGCCACAACCGCAGCCGATATCCACCACCCGCTCTCCGGCATGCGGTGTGGCAAAGGTAAGCAAGGCGTTTGTCACCGGCGCGAGCGTGATGTCGGTGTGCTCCTGTCGCGCCACCCAGATGTCGCCGCCGTTCCCGTTCCAGAAGGCAAGCATGTCGGCGTTGATCTCTTCGGGCGAGGCCATCCGGGTTCTCCTACGGGGCGGGGGAGCACGTCGCGGCTTCGCCGAACGCCAGATTTTCTAGTATTCCTTAATTAACCGGGCCAACGACTCTGCCTCTCGCGCAATGGCTTCGTCTGCCGATACACCGTCATTGATCCATAGCTGGACGGTATCCACGAACGCTTTTTGTGCCGCGCCGCACAACTGGGTGATACGGATTCGATAAACGCCATCGAAGCTGAACACCTCCAGACGCCCTTCGTACTCACGCGCATAGAACTTCATCGTTCGCTCCTTGAGTCGCCGCCGTGCGTTCCTTCGATGCTGCGGGTATCGCCGCCGCGCCCGCGCGTGCTGCCGCCCTTTCGCACGAGCACGAGCGCGCCCTTTCGTCGCGCACGATCTGCACGCGAACGGGGGAGTTTTACCGCTACGTCGACATTCAATGCGCGGCGGCCCCGCACCGCTCACTCACGCGCGGCCACTCATGCCTCGCATGCGCCTTGCAAAATGGGCACGCTCGGCGTCGTCCATCAGCGCCAGAAACTCGTCCGCTTCCATATGAACCAGTTCTTCGTGATCGCCCGCCTCGAAATAGATGTCCGGCTGCCCCGCCAGGTTCGCTTCGAGATAGGTTTTCATGCCATACGCCCCGCAGATCGGCGGCAGCGCCCCAGCATCGCAGTCCTTGAACAGCTCGCGCAGGTCGGCTTCTGTCGCGAGGGCGAGCCTGCGGCCTGTCTTGTTCCAAAGCTCCGACAATTGCACGGCGTAGGTCGAGGGCAGTACGACGGCCACATAGCCGTGCTCGTCTTCGAGCAGTACGGTTTTTGCAAGGCGGTCGCCGGGAATGTGCGCTGCCGCAGCGCTTTCCATGCTCGAATGACTGTATGGGTGGCGCACGATTTCGTAGCGTGAGCCCTTGCTGCGCAGGCGTTCCTGCAGAGTGGTCGACATCGACATGGCACACCTCCTGTCGAATGCGTAGAAGAAAACCAACCGCTAGTCACCACTTCAGAATAGTTCACACGCGCGTGAATAGCACGCCGGCGCCGCCGCAGATTCGCAGTACGAAGACCTGGCGGCGCATGTTGTGAAGTGACTATTTCGACTTATGACCGAATAGGGAAAAGCGCGCTTTCCCTACCTGCTGCGAGTCCGCGCCGAGCACCCCAAACTCGACGGGAAACCGCGTGTAGAAGACGTGAACGTGCTCAGCTTCAACGGCGTCGAGCATGCGCTGCGCCTCATCTTCCGTGACGGCGAGAATAACCTGCACCGGTTGGTCAGCGAGATTCAGCAGATGCGCCCCATGATGTGCGCCGGCATGCCCAGTCCCCTCCGCGCAATTGATCACTGTGACGCCATGAATTCCCAGGCGGCCCGCTTCGTGAAGCAGCCATTCGCACACCGTCCGATGTCCGTGATGGCGGTCATGTTCGGTGTAAAACGTAAGCTGAAAGCCGTTCATGCCCTCCTCCACGCGCGGGAGACCGCTGAGCAGAAGCTGCAGCCGGAAGGTCTCGGTGCCGACCCGCCACCGAAGGACCCTCAATCCATTCTAGTGCAAGGGTCTGGCGCCGACATGTGCTGCATTGCAGCGCACGCGGGCGACATAGGGGACAAGCTCAGCGTGTTCTGTCCTCAGTCCGCAGCTTTCGTTCCAAGCGTGGCATATTCGATTCGCGTACGCGTATAAAAGAGGGGAACACCGCCGCCGTTGAGCTTGTCGAGCAGGTTGTCAATCTGCGCATCTCCGGCGATAAGGGTGACGGCGACCGACTGTTCCGCAAGCTCGAAAAAACGAGCCGCATGATATTTTCCCTTGTGGTCTACACCTTCGGCTACCTCGACCACGGTGGCGCCATGAATGTCCGAACTCCTGGCTTCCTCAAGTATCCAGTCAACGACCGAAAGGTGCCGGACACGATGACTCTGATTAGCCGCATAGATGGTCAGTTGACTACCTTGCATAAACACCTCCTGATCAAGTTAATGAACTGTGCTGGGCCAAAAGCCAGAGAAGCGACGACGCCCCGCTGGCTGCTGCCCTGGGGTCAAGCCTTAACGCGTGGCGAACGCTCCTGCATATGCCCAGCATCGTCTGACTCCATTGCGTCTTCCTCGAATAAGGCGCGGTACAAGTCCTGCCCGAAACTCGTTTGCAGCGGCTCTCCCTGAATCAGGCGGAACGTGCGCTCGCCGTCTTCCCGGCGTTCGGCCCGCAGAAAGACTGCGGGAAACGCGCATTCAGTAGCGAGACCCTTTGCCAACGTGAACAGATGCGTGACAAGGCATATCTTTACGCGCGCCTCGAGCAGAGCGTCGATAATCGCTCTACCGACTTCCGAGCCCTCACGTTCGTTGGTCGATGCAAACGACTCGTTTGACAGGAAGAGCGCGTGAGGCCGGATATGGTCAACGACCTCGCTCATGCGTCTTAACTCTTCGTCGAGTTTTCCGCTTTGCATCGTGACATCTTCCTCCCGCTTGTAGTGCGTGAAGATCCCAGTTGCGACGTTTGCTTCAAATGCCGAGGCGCCGACGATGCCGCCCGCCTGGAGCAGTACCTGTGCGATTCCAATACTACGCAAAAAAGTCGATTTCCCGCCCTGGTTCGCGCCGGTCACGACCATAGCATCCTTGCCGTTCGCGTCGACATCGTTGCCCACCGGTGCGTGCTCCATACGCAGTGCGAGACTGATGTCGTACAGGCCTGAGAAGCTGTGCCTGCGCTGCTCAACCGGAAAAGGCACAGGAAAACAGACTGGCAAGCCTCGCTTTGCCAGTCTGTTGCGCAAATTCATGAAACCCAGATAGAGGCCAAGCTCCGCGCGCAACATCGCGAAGAAGCTCTTGATGTGATCAGCCGACTGGGCAAGCGCGTTTGCAACGTGGTTGATGCCGCGCGCTTCAAGTTCGGCGACTGCACGGGCGCCGTTCTCATCTCGCTCGGCAATGCGGAACGTGTATGAGGGTGGCCGCCTTGCGAATAGACGGCGAATCAGATTCGGGTCCGGCTCGTGGGGTCTGCGTAAAACGTAGTGTGTGCCCTTGTTGCCACGACCTGGTTGCGCACTCATCAGCACACCGCGGTTGAACCTGAGTTCCTTCAGGCAATACTTCACGGCCGCGAAATAGTCATCCGGCAACGCTTCGCGCACCATCGCGAAGAACCGTCTGAACCCGGCTGATTCGAATGACGACGTTTCATCGTCAGCGAGCTGGCGCAACTTCACCAACGAGGCGAGATACGCCTGCACGAGGTCTCGGGCCGCGTGCAGGACGCTGCTAGCCGAAGCCGTCAATCCCCAGTAGAAGCTCTTGCGCTCTGTCTCTTGTGCCTCCACGGCAATCGCATAGAGCCGCCGTACAACGGCCTCGTGGCTCAGACAATCCCTGAGCACGGCTTGTCGATAAAGAATGTCGTCAAGCTCATCCAGACTGACGGTCACGACCTTCTTCGCCACACCCTCGAGAAATTCGTCGCCCGCCCCCATCGCCGCAAAAACGCTGGCGAGTTCGAGATCCCGCGTGAGTGTGGTTTCGTTCCATTGTTCATCGCGATGCCAGTCGAAATCGCGCTGCGCATAGAGCAACCATGCTTTCATGGTACAAGGCGCTCCTTCAGGCGTTCATAGGTGAGCCCGTACTGCTCGGCAACAGAGACGGCGTATGCGCGTCCATCGGCGGGCTTTCGGCGAATACGGAACGTTCGCCCAGCCGGATTGGACGGGCAGATTTCACTGACCATGCTCACTGTCTGCGCGCCGAGCCTGGCCAACTCTTCGACAAAAGTCACGCATACGCAAAGCGCGTCGCGTTCCATCATCCGGTTGATGATTCGGCGGCAGAGAAATAGCGCATCGGCAAGCGTCGTGGAACTGAAAATCTCGTTCACCACGATGACGCTGCGGGGCGTGGCTCGCGCCAGGATGGCGTGCATGCGCATGAGGTCATCCTGCAACTTGCCGCGCATGTCCTTCGTATTCTCTCCGCGCTCAAAATGTGCAAAGAGCTGATCGCAGAGATACAGGCGCGCCTCACTGCCAGGCACCGGGCAGCCAAGCCTCGCGAGGTAGTGAAGTTGCCCGAACGCTCTGGCGAAAGTCGTCTTGCCGCCATTGTTGGGACCCGAGACAACAATAATGCGCTCAGCACGCTCCAGCCAGAAGTCGTTGCGCACGACTGGAAGCTTGTCTGCGCACAGCTTGTGCGCGAGCGCCAGGTCGAACGTATCGTGACAACGTTCGGCCTTGCTCGACGACGAAACCACCGGGAAGCAGAATGGAAGACCTTGCTCCCGGCAATTCTGAATATAGGCGTCGTACGCGATGTAGAACTGCGCCTCGCGGTCGAATGAGGCGATGGTGGCATCAAGGAAGTCAGTGTGATTGAGCTGGAAGCTGGCGAGCATCGCAAACGGTTGAGGCTGGAGCCTGGCGACGTAGTCCAGTATCTGTGCCTCGACGTGATTCATTTCCGGCCATTCCTTGACCTCGACACTGTGGTCCTTGACCTCACCCTGCTTGAATCGCTCGAAAATAGCCACGACGTATGCGCTGTAATCGCTCTCGCGGTCGTCATTCAGCACGGTCACCGCGTTGCCGTGAATGTGAACCGCGTATCTAACGGCCTCCAGCGCCGTCTGCAGTTCCACCACATCTCGCCTGAGTCCAATGAAGACCTCGCCACGACGATACTCTGCAAGCCACGCGCTGAATTCTCGCAAGCCTGCCGACTTCGGTTGAGCCTCATGTAGCGTTGCGCCTAACGTCCCAAGCGCATCGCAATACCGGAACGCAGCTTCGAGAAACCACCACTGCTTTTGTCGCGGATAGTAAAGCTTCTCTGCCTGTGCCAGCGCTGAGCGCATCTTGCGCATAGCCTGCGCAAAGGCGTGAATACAGCGGGAAATCTCGTGGTTCCCGAGGTCGCGCATCACGTCGTGCCGATACTGTATTGCACTCTCACGGTCGAGCGCTGCACGAAAGAATGGCTTCAGGTTGTACTCGTCATAGCCCTGCGTGACCTTCAGCTCAATCTGGTCGAGATTCAGGTCGCCAAAGCACTCCGGCTCGTGCACTTCGCCAGCAGGCGGCCCGTCTTCGGGCGTCTCAAACAGGATGCTGTGAAATCCCATTTCCAGTCCCTCGTCGCCACGCCTTTGGCAAAGCGCGACGAAACCCAGGCCCAACGAAGGTTGGGCTGTGACGATGTGAACCGGGAGTTGCCGTCTTGACGGCACAGACACAGGTGGGGCCAGCGAAGAAACCGCATGCACCGACAGTGCCTGTTCCCAGGCCGGTAGGCATCATTAGCCCGTCGGGGCGGTTCCAGGAGAATGCCATCTCCTGCAACAACGTTACGCCTCTATCGGCGGCGCTGCAAGCCCCCAGGCGGGCGTACCCGGGCAGAACGCGGTGTGTGGCGGCTGCCGCATCGACAGCGTTCGAACGCGCCGCAGGCCGCCTGCGCGGGCATGGCAGGTGCGAAAGTGAGGAAGTCTCGGGTGTCCAGTCGCGGCCCGCGCGATAATGTGCCACGGCCCACATGAGATATGCGATGACAACCCCATTCGACGAGGCAACAACGGCGGCGATCGCCGCGTTTGCCCAACTGGACTTCTACACGGCTGTGCAGGCGATGCGCGCCGAGGCCGACTACGACCGCGAACGCGACCAGTGGATCTCGCGCTACATCGACGAGCACGGCGGCGGCGCGGACGATGCGGCATACGACGCCTTGCACGCGCAGGCCCAGGCAACGCCGGAATACGCGCAGTTCGTCGATGCCGTTCGTAGGGAGATCCTGGAATACTTCGGTGTGACCGACGATCAACTGGAGTGGATGATCCTGCTGCGCGACGACGACAGCGATGCCCTTTGGGCGGAGGTCAACCGGCAGCGAAACGTGCTGGGCACGGGTGAAGTGCGCGGAGACCTCTGATCGCCGCTGGGCATCGGGGTGTGACCAGAGCGTCGCCCCCGAAAATCAGGCCGTACCGTACCCGCGAGAACGGCTAGAACAAATGCCGGATGCCCACACGCGACAGGAATTGCTTGTCTGTCGACGACGTGCCGGCCAGCGCGATCGATGCCTTGGTGCTGTCCCCGAATGCCCGCTGCGCATGCACGTCGAGGTAGACATCCGTGCGCTTCGAGAGCAAATAGTCCACGCCGCATGAGAGCGTAAGCCAATGCGACGCATCGAGCTTGTCGTACGTGAGCTTGGTGGCGAGCACGAGATCGGGCCGGGGCCGATACTCACCGCCAACGTGAATCACCTGATCCTGTGCGCTGGCGTTTCCAAGTTCCAGATGGGTATTGGTATAAACCGCTGACACCCGCCATTGACCCGGTGTATAGGCTGCGCCAAATCCGAAGATGCGCTGCTTGTCGACGAGCAACGCGGTAGCGGGCGTGATCGGGCGCCCGAAGATTTCCGCCGCGCCAGTCATGCCGACATAGACGGGCGCACCATTGATATCGGTGTAGAAGGCGCCTGCGGCAAAAGCACTGCTGGCGTATTGCAACGTTGCACTCACGGCGCGACCGGCGTTTGTCGTGGTGTTACCGGAACTTGCGCCGAAGCTGTACTGTGCTCCAGCCGAAAAGCCCGCAACCGTGCGCGACATGAATTGCACGGTGTTGTTCAACCGCTCGCCGGAAACGCGATCCAGGTCGCCGTTTTCAACACTGTAGATGCCACACGACAAGCACGGCAAATAGCGGATCATGGAGTACGCGAAGTCGTATTGACGCCCGAGCGTCACATCTCCAATCGACGCATCGCCCAGGCCGACATAGGCCTGCTTGCCGAACAGCAATCCGCCTTGCCCCAGCGTACCCGTGTTCACCGAGTAGCCGTTTTCCAGCTTGAATAGCGCATGCTTGCCGCCGCCCAGGTCTTCGACACCCGTGAAACCTAGCGAGTTGCTCTTGTTGATGCCGTCTGCCATGGCGAAAGACGAACTGCCGTGGACGTTGCTCACGTAGGTCAGCCCTGTATCGAGGCTGCCGAAAATCGTCACGCTCGACTGCGCGTTCGCAGCACCGTGCATACCGGCCAGCACGAGGCCGGCGATCATGGTCTTTTTCATGTCTCGTTCTATTGTCTTTATGGTGAAAAATGCAGGCGCGCGAGCGCCCCTGCCAGGCTTACGCCCGGCATGATGCGAAGGTGCGGTGAGTAGCTGGCCGGGCGCGGGCGCTGCCGCGCACGGCGCAGGACGCTATCTGGACACGTCCACGTTGCGTGTTTCGGGAAGCATCGCCATGGCGGCAAGGCTCAGCACGCTGGTCGCCACCATGTACCACGCGGGCGCCATCGGGCTTCCGGTCCAGGCAATCAAGGCCGTCACGGCGAACTGCGTGGTGCCGCCGAACAGCGTCGTGCCGATTGCGTAGACGAGCGACACACCCGTGCTGCGAAAGCTGGCGGGCAGCAATTCGGGCATGACCACCATCGCCGCCGTTGCGCTCATGGCCGTCAGCAACGCGAGAATCACCGTCACCAGCAGGAAGCTCGTTGCACCCGGCGCGGCCTGCAGCCACAGGAACATGGGCACGCTCAACAACATCAGGAGCACGCGCGGTGCAATCAGCACGATCTTGCGGCCGCGCATGTCGCACAGCCATCCGCCGGCGAGGCCGCCTGCAAACGTCAACAGGCCGCCGACCAGCGCGCTCGTCTGCGCGATCGTTGGCGGCAGCTTCAGCGTCTGGATGGCGTAGGTCGTCATGTAGTTGCCGATCTGCGAGGAGACCGCGCCCGAGAGCGTCATCAACACGCCCAGCACCAGGTAGCGCCGATGCGTACGCACGACGCCGCCCAATACCTCAGACGCCGTGCGAGCGTCGTTGTCCTCGAGCGTTTCGGGCAAACTCCGGCGAATATAGACAGCCACTGGAACGAGCAGCAGGCTCGCGATGAACGGAATACGCCAGCCCCATGCCGCCAGCTGGTCCGCGCGCAATGTCATCGATACCAGAACACCGAATACGCCCCCCACGGCGACTGCAATGCCCTGGCTTGCGAGTTGCCAGCTTGCATAGAGCGCCCGCCGCCCAGGTGGCGCGGCTTCGATGAGAAGCGCCGTCGCCGGACCGACCTCGCCGCCTAGCGCAAAGCCTTGCAGAAGCCGGCACAGCACCACGATGAGCGGCGCCGCCATGCCGATGCTGGCATACGACGGCGTGGCGGCCATTCCCAGCGTGCCGACCGTGATCAGCGCAACCGTGAGAATGAGTGCGGGCTTGCGCCCCGCACGATCGGCAAAAGCGCCGATCAGCACCGCGCCTAGCGGGCGCGTGAAAAAGCCCACGCCGAACGTCGCCGCCGCAAGCAGCAGGCTCCCGTACTGGCCGCCGACCGGAAAGAAGGCGCGCCCGATATAGACGGCGAAATACGCGTAAATCACGAAATCGTAGAATTCGAGCGCATTGCCGGTCACCGCTGCCGCAACGGCCTTGCGGCTGATGACCGGGCGCACGCCGCTGACGGTTCCGGCCGGCTCTGTGTTTGGGGCGCCCTGGCAGTTGCCGGGTGCGTCGACAAGGGTGGATCGCATGATGTCTCCGTTATCTGGTGCGGTTCGTTCGCGGGCGCGTCAACCGGCCTCGGTCGCGTTTGCTGGCTCCTGCAAACCGCGCACGGTCTGCAGAAATACGTCGCGCCCCTGCTGCCAGATCGCGGCTTGCCAGTCGTCGGCCTGCGGATAGAACGCGTCCTTGAGCGCCTGACGAATCGACGCGGCCTGCGCCACGTCGGCGCCGCCGCTTCGGTGCAGCCAGTGCTCGGCGCGCATAGCGGGCAGCACGAGCGAAGGCGGATGCGTACCGAACTCCAGGCAGATATTGGTGTGCTCGGCCTGCGGGCACGCTTCGAACTGTCCGTACTGAATCGGGCCGGTCATCGGAATGCTGGTCGACGTGCCCTGATTCACCGAGGTCACATCGTCGCCCCACCACCGCCGCGCGCGCGCCAACGCGCCGCCTTCATCGAGACAGGCGAAAATCCGCTCGCCGTGGCCATAGGGACCGAGACCCGTATGAATGTCGATCGAGCCGATGCGAAGGCAACGCTGGGCGTACTCGCGAAGAATCCGGCGAAACGTGCGATTGCTCCACGCCGGTTCGGCGCCGCCGTAGTGAAGACCATCCTCGAAAACGTACTGACCCAGTCCGACTGCACGCTGAAAGCCGCGGGCACCCCATTGCCTGCGCAACAGGTCGAGCGTCGATTCGTTGTCGTCAGCGGGCGGCCACGTGGCCGGCAGCAGCAGGTCGTGGATTTGCGCATAGCGCTCGTTCACCGGCTGCGCGGTGCCGAAGTCGACGAAGTTGCGGTTCAGATCGACGTTCTCGTGTGTTGCGCGACGTGAATGCGAAAAGCCGTACGGGTTGATGGCATGGATATGCAGCACAGCGGTGTCGGCGTCGGCGACACGCCCGAGACCGAGCACGCCGGTCTGGATCGCCGAACCGCAATAGCCTTCCACGCCGTGCACGCCGCTAATGAGGATCACGAGTTTCGCAGCATCACGCGGACCGTCGAGCACGACATCGGTCGCGAGCACTTCTCCATCTTTGCCTTCGAGCGGCAGGACATGCGAGTCGACGGCGAGGCCTCGTGCAGTGGCGGCATTGAGGAATTTGTCGCGCGCTTCAGCGTAGTTGCGACTGAACAGGGCGCGAAATTGAGTGTTCGACATGATTCGATGAGGGGGTTGCTGTGTCGCGCGCACGTCAAACGCGCGCATTGTGTGCGCGCGCGTCACGGCGCGAACGGCAGGCGGCACCAAAGGCTTCAAAAATGGCGAGCGACAGCGGGCTGTCGTCGATGCGCATCTCGGGGTGCCACTGAACTGCCAGCGCAAACTGCGGCACGCAGCCAATCGAGAACGCCTCGATCAGTCCGTCAGTTGCGACGGCCTCCGGGCGCAGCCCAGCGCCCAGGCGGTCGACGCCCTGGTGATGCAGCGAATTCACCTGCTCCACCGGGTTCGTGCCGATCTTGTCGAGCACACCGCCGGGCATGATCCGCACAGCGTGGCTGTCGTCGTACCAGCGTTCGATAGGCCGGTCGTGATCGCCTTCGCGATGATCGAGCCGGCCAGGCTGCGCGTGCACCGCGGCCTCGAGTGTGCCCCCGTACATGACATTGAGCTCCTGCAAGCCACGGCAAATGCCGAGCGTCGGGATGCCGGCCGCGATCAGGTCCGGCAACACGTCGAGAACGGCTGCATCGCGCCAGCGGTCCTGCCGTGTCGTTTCCGGCAGCGGCGAAGCGCCATAGCGCTCGGCGGCGACATTGGAAGGGCTGCCGGTCAGCACGATGCCGTCGAGCGTCGCGGCCAGCGTCTCGCCGTCCAGCGCCTCGGTGCAGGCCGGCAACAGCACGGGCAACGCCCGCGAGATCGTGGCAACGGCACGCACGTAGCCGTGCAGGACGGAATGCCCGCGATGCCCGTAGTGCTCGATGCTGTCGGAGATGATGCCGACAACAGGACGGCGCTGGCTTGGGGTCGTATCGAGAGGCATGGGCGTGAAGAGTGAGTCAATGCCCGCGCAGTCTAAGCAGCCCTGCGACTTGTGTACATTGCGTATTTCTGGGGGATACAATGCAGTTTCTGCAAGTGAACCCACGAAATGAACACTCGCCAGATCCGGCACTTTCTCGCCTTGCTCGACCACGGCTCGCTTGCGGCCGCGGCTGAAGCCGTTCATTTGAGCCAGCCCGCGCTTTCCCGCAGCATCCGCTCGATGGAAGACCTGCTGGGCGTGCCGCTCTTTGACCGAACCGAGCGCCGGCTGCGGCCGACGCCCTACGCGCAGGCCTACGAGCCCCGCGCGCGGCGGATGATTCTCGATGAAAAGGAAGGCGCGCGCCTGCTGGCGCTGATGCAGTCGGGCGAATCGGGATCGCTCGCGTTCGGAATGGGTTCGTCACTCGCGCCCATCCTCCTCGAGCCCATCGTGCTCGGGCTGATGAACGCATCGCCCGGAGTGAAATTGCATAGCGTGATCGAAACATCCGAACGGCTGGTGGCCGCGCTATTGGCCGAACGCCTGGACTTCTTTGTCGGCGATATTCGCGTTGCGCGTGAGCACGCCGATTTGCGTGTCATGGCGCTGTACCCCTGCACCTTCGGCTGGTTTGCCCGGCGCGGACATCCGCTCGCGGGCCGCCGGAAGGTGACTTTCGACGATATGCGCGCGTATCCGCTCATTGCCGCCGGTTACGTCGAACCCTCGCTGGCCAGGCGCCTCGGCGACCTTTATGGCCTGAATGCGCCTGTCATCGATTATTTCTCCGTGACAACCGACGACGTCGGCACGGTTCACAGCATTCTGCAAAAGAGCGACGCCATCGTCGCCCTGACCGAACTCGCGATCGTCTCGAAACTGGAATCTGGCGATGCGGTGGCGCTCGCCGTCGATCCGCCATTGGTCATGGACCTGACGCTCGGCATCGTGCATCACGCCGAGCGCACGCTCGTGCCCGCTGCGCAGCAGGCATTCGAGATTGTTGCCGACTGTTTTTCCAGGGTCGGCGCGCGCATTGTCGCTGCTAAAGCCAGCGGGCCGTGAGCCGATTGATTATTGAACGTGTACCCAATGCATTCGGTCTGCAGCAACGGGGCGCGTCGTCGATTTCCTTCAGTATCGATATCCGGATTGAGTTATGTCCCGTGCCGAACGTCTCCTTCAACTCCTGCAAGTGTTACGTCGTTATCGACGCCCTGTGAGCGGCCAGGCCCTCGCTGACGAGCTCGGCGTAAGCATCCGCACGTTATACCGGGACATCGCCAGTTTGCAGGCGCAAGGCGCCATGATCGAGGGGGAGCCAGGCATTGGCTACGTGATGAAGCCGGGCTTCATGCTTCCCCCCATCATGTTCCGCTCGGAGGAACTCGATGCCCTGGTGCTCGGAATGCGCTGGGTGGCCGATCGCGGCGACAAGACGCTATCGGCCGGCGCGCTCAGCACGCTTGCGAAAATAGCCGCCGTACTGCCCGCTGAATTGCGCCGCGAACTGGAGGAGTCTTCGCTGCTGGTCGGCGCACCGTTGTCGAGACCGGCCCACATAATCTCGCCGGACCTTTTGCGTGCCGCTGTCCGCGCGGAACGAAAGCTCGAAATAACTTACGTGGACGGCGCGGGCATTCACTCCCGGCGTATCGTTTGGCCTTTTGCCCTGGTGTATTTCGACCAGGCGCGAGTCCTGATGGCGTGGTGCGAGCTGCGAGCCGATTTTCGGAATTTCCGTTCGGATCGGATCTTGAGTGTCGAGCAGATGGAGGAGCGCTGCCCAAAGAGGCGCTCCACACTGCTTCGTGAGTGGCGCAAGCGCAATCAGGCCGCCAGCCGCACCATACTGCCAGAATCTGACAGTATGGATCAGTAGACTGAAGCTCCTTTCTTGGCGAGGAGTTCAAAATGAAGTTCGCATCGGTTCGCGTTGTGACCACGGATATCGAAAAGCTGGTCGAGTTCTATCAGAGGCTTTCCGGGATCGAGGCTGTCCGTCTCGCCGATGGGTTTGCCGAAATGCGATTCGAGGGCTCTACACTGGCGATATCATCTGAGCACCTGATCAAGCTATTCAATGTCGGCGCCGCCACTGCCGCAGCCAATCAATCGGCAATCCTGGAGTTCGAAGTGGAGGACGTTGACGCGGTGTTCGAACGGATGAATGCATCCGGAGCAACCATCGTGATGCCGACGACGTTGATGCCTTGGGGCAATCGCTCGCTCCTGCTGCGCGACCCGGATGGGAATCTCGTTAACTTGTTTTCTCGCCCCGGACGTTGAGAAAAGCCGCCTTCCCGATGGCCCACTGCTACCCTGTTCGTTCATTTTCGAATGACCGCATCGGGAAGACGCGAACGTCTCCTGAAGGTCGGGTTATGACTTTTGCATAAGAGGCAGCGGCGGCGCGTGAATGCGGCGCGCCTCCTCGACCGGCAGAGCCGACAATCACGCAAGACGTATCTCTCGCTGGCCGGTCGGTCGCAATAGCGCACGCAAGGCCATGATTTTCGGCCTGGATCTCACCAAGCCTATGAGATCATGCCAGGATTCACGTCTAATGCGGCAGGTCATGTCATCTTCCAGCGCAACGTCCGCCAACGCCCTTCCCCTGAGCAGCATCGGCAGCATACTCGCGTCCATGTTCTGCTTTGCCGTGGTGGACGCGCTGGCGAAGACGGTTGCGCTGCAATATCCAGCCAATGAGGTGACGTTCTTTCGGATGCTGTTCGGCTTGGTCCCCGCGGTGGCGATGTGCTGTGTGGGACCTGTTCCCCTGACCAGGCGGCTGGCAAATGTCGATCTTGGAGGGCAAACGGTGCGGGCGTTGATGCTTCTGGGCGCATCGGGCCTCTTTTTCGCGGGATTGCCTTACGTCCCCTTGGGTGAAGCGGTAGCGCTTGCCTATTCCGAGACGTTGATCGTTATTCTCCTCGCACCGTTGATTCTGCGAGAACGCTTGACGCTGCGTTCGGTAGCGGCAGCGATCGTTGGATTCCTGGGCGTGCTGCTCGTGGTGCGTCCGGGCGGTGGGCAGTCGAGCTGGCTCGGCCCGGCTTTCCTTCTACTGAGCGCGGTCTTCGGCGCGTTGTCCATCTTGCAGATAAAGCGCATTCGTTCTACCGACGACTCGGAGACGACAGTTCTCTTCTTCACCATGGTGGGAACGGTCGTTACCGGATGCACACTTCTATTCAGCTGGCGAACACCGTCCGCCAGTTCGCTGCTGATTATGGCAATTCTCGGGGCCTTCGCGACAGCCGGGCAACTTTTAATGACGATGGCTTTTCGTCAGGCGGACGCAGGCAGGCTCGCGCCCTACAACTACACAAGCATCGTGTGGGCGGCGTTGTTCGGTTACATCGTGTGGCATGAGACGATGCAACCGCTATCCCTCTTCGGAATAGCGTTGATTGTCGGTAGTGCAATTGCCGTCGCCATAAGCAGGAAGGATACCGAGGGTCCGCTTGCGTGATGCAGCGGTCTTTTGCAACCTCGCGGCTTCTCCGCGCGGCCAGAACCCGACGCTCAGCCGGATTGTCGTAACGGCCGATCATGCGCGACTAGGGATGAATGGTTTCGCCGCGATTCAGCATGCCGATGAACTCCTCGATCTTGCGCACCCGTGTTGCGGGCTTTTTGGCATTCTGTATCCGGAACAGGATGGCGTAGCGGTTTCGGCCGCTCAGCGTCGCAAAGAACGCGCTGGCCTCGGGATTGGCATCCAGTGCGGCCTGCAGGTCGTCCGGCACGACCGAGTTGCTGGCCGAGGTATAGGCGGCCTCCCAACGGCCATCCCCTTTGGCTTTCTCGACTTCCCGCATGCCCGAAGGACGCATTCTGCCTGCCGCGATCAGCGCTTCGGCGCGGTCTTTGTTGAGTTTGGACCAGATACTTTTCGCGGAGCGTCGGGTGAAGCGTTGCAACCAGTATGCTTCACATTCTGTCTGTTTCTGGCCGTCGATCCAGCCATGACAAAGGGCGCTTTCCAGCGCCTGTTCGTAGGTCAAGGTTGGCTTCCCAGCGCCCTTTTTCGCGAGGCGAAGCCATATCCCGGTCGAGGTCGCGCCGTTTTGCGTCAACCAGTTTTCCCATTCATTCTGGTCAAGGAACGTCAAACGAGGCTCAGTCATGGAGGATCCGAATGGTTGCAGTTCGGCAGCGAAGCATTTTTGTTCACCGATACCTCGCAGATTACCGACTTGCGCGAATTTGGGAATACCCGATTGATCGACAATTCAGCGTGTACCCATCGGGAATCAGGACAGCACAGACATGATGTTTCAGATCGATCGGCAAAAATCTGAGGGTCGCGTCTCGCTAACGAAAAGGAAGCAATAGCACTCGTAAATGAGTAGGATTGCTTATATCCACAACGCATGGCCTGACAAGACTCCATCCTTGTTTCGGGCAGCGGGTGGCGGCGGTGCCGCGCATCGCCGCCTCGTAGCACAGCTTGCCAGCGCGGCGCGATCAGCCGGTAACCGCTAGAATTGCGATTTTAGCCCGGAATACGCCAATGTCTTTTGCCTCGCTTGGCCTGATCGATCCCTTGCTGCGCAATGTGCAGGACCTCAATTACCAGACACCTACGCCGGTGCAGGCCAAGGCGATTCCTGCTGTCCTCAGCGGCCGTGACGTCATGGCTGGGGCACAAACCGGCACTGGCAAAACGGCGGGGTTTGCGCTGCCGCTGCTGCAACGGCTGGTGCAACACGGACCGGCGGTGTCGAGCAACCGCGCGCGTGTTCTGGTGCTGGTGCCCACGCGCGAACTGGCTGAACAGGTGCTGCAAAGCTTCATGGCTTACGGCAAAGGGCTCGACTTACGATTTCTGGCCGCCTACGGCGGTGTGAGTATCAACCCGCAGATGATGAAGTTGCGCAAAGGCGTGGATGTGCTCGTTGCCACACCGGGCCGTTTGCTCGACCTGAATCGACAGAACGCCGTGCAGTTTGATCAGGTACAAACGCTGGTGCTGGACGAAGCCGACCGCATGCTGGATCTGGGCTTTGCGCGCGAACTCAACGCCGTTTTTGCAGCCTTGCCCGCGCAGCGCCAGACCCTGCTGTTCTCTGCCACGTTTACCGACGATATCCGCGCCATGGCGGCGAACATTCTGCACGGCCCGGTCAATATCAGCGTCAGCCCGCCCAATGCAACGGCCAGCAAGATCAAGCAATGGGTGGTGACGGTCGATAAAAGGAACAAGCCCGACCTCTTCATGCACCTGGTGGCCGAGAACCACTGGGAGCACGCGCTGGTGTTCGTCAAGACCCGCAGTGGCGTGGATTACCTGGCGGCCATGCTGGAAGATGCGGGCTATGCGGTCGACACCATCCACGGCGATAAACCGCAACCCGCGCGTCTGCGGGCGCTGGAGCGCTTCAAGACGCGCGAAGTCCAGATGCTGGTCGCCACCGACGTGGCTGCGCGCGGGCTGGATATCGACGACCTGCCGCTCGTGATCAACGTGGATCTGCCGATCGTGGCGCAAGACTATGTGCACCGTATTGGCCGCACCGGCCGCGCGGGCGCCAGCGGCGTGGCGGTGTCCCTCGTGTGCGCCGATGAAGCGCCGCAACTGGCCGCGATCGAAGCGCTGATCCGGCAAACGCTGCGCCGCGAAGAAGAGCCGGGCTTCGAAGCCGAACACCGCGTGCCGGAAACCAGCGCGACGGGCCAGATCATCAAGAAACCCAAAAAGCCCAAGAAGCCCAAAGTGCCGCAAGCGGCGACGGGTGCCGTGCAGCCGCCCGGCAAAAAAACGCGCCCGCAAAATGGCGCAAACAAACCCAAGCCTGCCGCGCAGCGCACGGCGGCCGCGGGCAAAGGCACGAGCCTGACCAGCGGTAGCCCATTCAGCGTGCAAAAGCCACGCGGCAAACCCGCCAGCAAGCCAGCTGCGGGTTCACGTAAGCCAGCTGGCAAACCCGCGGGCGGCCGCGGCAAACGCCAACCCTGATCCGTGGGGATAAGTCACGCCGGCCGTGGAGCAGGCTGGCGGCTCGCGGCCGGCATTCATCCGGTCCGAGCCTGTCCTTTGGGGGCGGCACAGCATCGACTCTATGTTGACGGAAGCCACATCTCTGACTAAAGTCAGAGATATGAGCACAGCCGACATTCTCCAGATTCGTCGCTTTAACCGCATCGTCGCCGAAAGCATCGGCGCCATCGACGATCATTTCCTCGGACGAGGCCGCCCGATGGGTGAATCACGCCTGCTATGGGAGATTGGTGTCGAAGGTGCGGATATTCGCGCGCTACGCGCGCGGCTAAACCTGGATTCAGGCTATGTCAGCCGGACCCTGGCGTCTCTTGAGCGACAAAACCTTGTTGCCGTCCTCACTCATCCGAACGACCGGCGCGTACGCCGGGCCTGCCTGACTGCGCAAGGGCTCATCGAAAGGGCCGAACTCGAACGGCTCTCCGACGCCGTCGCTTCACGCGCGCTCGAGCCGCTCAGCGATGAGCAGCGACGCAGACTGGTTGCAGCCATGTCTGAGGTTGAGCGTTTGCTACAGGCGTCCCTTGTGCAATACGTGCTTGAGAAGCCGGATAGCGATGATGCGCGGTGGTGCTTCGAACAATACTTCGGCGAGCTAAACGAACGCTTCGAGGCGGGATTCGACCCGTCCATGAGCCTGCCCGCAGACGCTCATGAACTGACGGCGCCGGAAGGCGCGTTGATCGTCGCGAGACTCCATGGAAGCCCCATAGGCTGCGTCGCGCTGAAGTTTCACAAGAAGTCTCCGGCCGAACTCAAGCGGATGTGGGTGAGTCCCGCCGCCCGGGGTTTGGGTGTAGGCCGCCGGTTGATTGTCGAGGCGGAGAAGCGTGCCCGGCAGGCCAAAGCGCGCGTGATTCGCCTGGAGACAAACCGCGCTCTGCGCGAAGCGATTTCGCTATACCGGCAATCCGGATACATCGAAGTCGATGCGTTCAGCGCGGAACCCTATGCCCATCACTGGTTTGAAAAGCGGCTGGTTTGAACGGCCTCGCCGACATAGGGCGCTGCTCGTGCACAGTCGCACAATCGCACAATCGCACAATCGCACAATCGCACGATAGCGGCGAGCGAATCAGGGCGACTGAGGATAGTGAGGAATTGTCTGACTAAGGCAAACCCACGGTTGGGCGCTCGATGTCCAGATATCCACCATCGGTTGAAACTCCGACGAATTGTCGAGCGTAGGGAAACGAACGGACATGACTTCTGGTGCAGTCTCGCCATAGGTGAACAGAGGAGAGCCGCAATCGGAACAAAAGCTGCGAGTCGCGAGCCGGCCACTGCCAGCGCGGACCGAGTACGTCTTCGGCGTCCCCGTGATCGTCATGTCCGAGACCCGGACGATGAAGCCGGAAGCAAAAGGAGCGCCGCTTGAGCGCTGGCAGTCCAGACAGTGGCAGTTTAGCGTCGCAATTGGCGCGCGCGAGCATACGTAACGGATCGATCCGCATGCACAGCCGCCGGAAAATGGAGCAGTCACGTTACTGTTTCCTCCTTCGCCCTAACTCGCTTTCACTGGCATCTCGCAGATCCCTCACTGGAAGCTTGCCACCTGGCGCTGCCTCAGCGCGGGCGCAGTGTAACGCCACCCACATTACAAGGCAAATAGCCGGTTTCACCCTTGCGAACGTCCTGTTAAGGTAATCGTGACTGCCCGCCACGGGTCGACTTGCGCCAACGCGGGCGAACGCGGCTGCGTGTGCTACCGCTCTATACTTCCGTCACACGCGGCCCGGCGGGTCTGGCCGAGACATGCGCGAACCCAGGGGAGAACATCATGGCCTTCCATACCACGCGCGAAGCGCTGTCCCGCATTTTCTACCAGCGCTGTTTCTGGCTGTTTGTCGTGCTGCTCGCTCTCATCGGCGCGGTTTCGTTTGTCCCGGCGAGCGATAGTGGCCGCCTGTTCCTGAACGTCGTCAATATGTTTCTTCTGATCGCAACCGTGGCAGCGGTCGGACGCACGACACTGTCGTTTGCGATCGCGCTTTTGCTTGCCATTCCGGCCATGTGGTTCCAGTACCTCGGCCTTTGGCACGACGACGATAGCAGCCTTGCCGTATCCTGGCTGTTCTGCGCAGTGCTCTATTCCATCACGGTTGCCTATCTTCTGCGCTACGTTTTCCAGCCCAGGATCATGACGCCTGACAAGTTGTTTGGCGCGGCGGCGGCATATCTGTTGATTGGCGTGCTTTGGGCGTACATATACGCGAGCATCGGATTCTTCTATCCGAAGTCGTACATGATCGTCGGACAATCGGGGCGGCTCGTTTATGCCGACGCGCTTTACTTCAGCATCACCGTCCTCACAAGCACCGGCTTCGGCGACATCACGCCACTCACGCGCCCGGCGCGCGGCATGTGCATGGTGGAACAGATCACCGGCAGCTTGTTCGTCGCGATCCTGATCGCGCGCCTCGCCGGTGTGTACCCTCCGCGAGAGAGTTATACCGACGGCAAATCATAAGAAGCGCGACGTTCAGTCGTGCCTGCGTGATTGCCGGCGCGCACGGTTGCTGCTCGCCAGGTGCGAGGAGGTCCGCAGGGCCGCCGGGGCATCTCACCCGGGTTGAACCTGTTGGCAATCCGTTTGGAACCAGTGGTCGACCAGCCGCTGCGCCGCGTGTAGATCATCCGGGTAGTTTGGGTCGTCGTTCCAGGGCGCCGGGTCGTAGCCCGCCTTCCTCAACGCCGAAAGCTCGCTTTGGCGTTGCGCCTTCGTTGGCGACGGGTTGCTTTTCAGCGCGGCCAGGTCACGGCACTCCGTAGGGCTCAGATGCGGCCCGCTTTGTGGCGCGCCTGCGGTGACGCACCCCATCAGCATGAGCGCCAATGCAGCAAGCGTCGCGCAGTTTCTCGGGAGGGTTTTCATAGCGTATCTCCACGCGTCCGATAGGCACGACTCACGCGGCGCGACGCCGCCGGTCGCACTCGACTTCCGCGCATAGATTGCATTAGCGTGGCGACGCGTAGTGAGGCCGCCGGCGTCGATCGCCGCTTCTCCTGAATTGCACCTGCGTCGGCAGCGAGCAGGTCGAATGCAATCAGACTGTTGTTACGAGCAGTATATGAAAGAGTCGACCGTTCGGTTCCCTTATTTTGACGGACCGGGAGCGCCGGGGGTGGCGTTCGAGGCCCGAAGCCGACTGGAGACAGCGGGCTGCCAAATGACGATTGTGCGCCCTGCAGGCTCACTGCCACGCTTTCGCCGCTCCGCATTGGGCCGCAACCGATGGTGTTCTCGCCCGGCCAAGCCGATGCGCGTGCGAATTCACCAATCAGGAATCCAAATTAACAGTCAATCATCGCCGCCCCGGACAATCGCATGCGGGCTTCGTCATCAACTAACGCCGCTTGCTCGTTCGAACGCCGAAAGACCGCACGCACTCGTTGCCTGCCCTTATGCGTCGCAAACTTCAACATCGGCTTTGCCTCCATTACAAATACCCAACACACCTTCACACCAAACAACGCCGCCCGCGTTGCATCGGAGAACCCCACCCCGCTCGTCAGACAAATTCCCAACGCCCGTAAGCTAGCTGTAGATATGCGCGACAACTGGAAGCACCAGGTTCATCACCTAGATAAATCTGATTGACGATTTCGATGTCGTCTGACAACAATATCCATGGTGATCGGCCAGCCGCTCCTGTTCGATCTCTTCGCTGTAACCGTGCCTCTCCCGTTCGCAATAGCGTCGTCACGCGGCCTAAAGGCCGCCGAAGTCCAGCCACCCTGTCAGCGAAATAAATCAGCGAGATAAAATAGGAGAACGAATCAAATGACAACACAAGGCAAAGACGATCCCCTGCTTTCCGAAGGCCACACCAACGCTCCCGCCTCGCCCAAACGGCGCGCGTTCATGGCCTTTGCCGGCGCGTCCGCAGGCGCAAGCCTGCTCGCGGCCAGCCGCGGCGCGGCAGCAGCAGACTCCATGTTCCCCACGCCTGCCACCTTCGGCGGGCACCTTCCGCAGCCGCCAGGCCACGCCGCCGGCGACCCGATCTGGGGCCCGGACGGCCAGGCCACGGCCATCATCAGGAGGCTCGCTCACGTCGATCGCTCGCTGTTCAACCGCGCCGAATTTCACGTGACGAGCTACGGCGCGCGCACGCTCCCCGCCGCCGCGCTGATTACGTCGACCGCATGGCCGAGCGGCAAGATTCCATGGGTGACGGGCGGCACGGAGCAGACCGCGCATCCGACCAGCGACCTGCAAAGCCCGGGCTCCGGCGTGATGGTCCCGTGCGACTACACGGGCACGCAATACGACTCGTGCAGCGCATTCAACACCGCAATCATCGACGCGAGTCGCGCCGGTGGCGGCCGCGTGGTGATCCCGGCCGGCAACTGGTATTGCGGCGGCCCGATCGTGCTGCTGAGCCATGTGAATCTCCACCTGGAGTCGGGCTGCACGATCTATTTCAGTCCGAACCCGGCGGACTACGCGAAGAATGGCCCGTACAAGACGGCGAACGGCAATCTGTACCACACGCGCTGGCAGGCGAACGACTGCCTGAATTTCGGCTCGCCGATTTACGCCTTCCGCCAGACCAACATTGCCGTCACCGCCGACGACAACACCTGCGTGCTGAACGGTCAGGCGATGACGCCCATGCAACCCAGCACCCAGGCGCCAACCTCCTGCTGGTGGACCTACAAGGGAAGCAGCAACACGTACGGTTGCGCGGGCTCGTCAACGCCCTCGCAGGCTTATGCGAATCCGAACAACGTCGCGCTCACCAGCCTCCCCGCCGCGCAAATCCAGAACCCGCAGGCCAACGTCTCCTTCACGAATCAGTACGGAACGACAACTACCCTAATGGGCCTGCTCACGGGCACGGGCTGGAACCAGGACCAGAACTATCTGCCCGCGCTTTCCGAATTGCGCGTGCCGGTCGAGAACCGCATTTTCGGCAACGGTCACTATCTGCGTCCGTGCATGATCGAGTTCATCGGCTGCACGAATGTGTATTTGCAGAACTATCACACGCAGAACACGCCGTTCTGGCAACACCACCCCACCGACTGCACGAACGTGGTGATCGACGGCGTGTTCGCCGACAGCGTCGGGCCGAACAACGACGGCTTCGATCCCGACGCGTGTAACCACGTGCTGGTGCAGAACGTTCAGTTCAACACCGGTGACGACTGCATCGCGATCAAGTCCGGCAAGTACCTCGACACCGAGTACGGCCCGATGCAGAACATCGTCGTGCAAAACTGCACGATGCAAAGCGGGCACGGCGGTCTGACGATCGGCAGTGAAATGAGCGCGGGCGTGCGCAACGTCTACGCTCGCAACCTGACGATGCAAAATGAAAACTGGGCGAGCAATCCGCTGAATATCGCGCTGCGGTTCAAGAGCAACATGAACCGCGGCGGGTTCATCAACAACGTGTGGATCAACGGAGTGACGCTGTCCAACGGCGTGAACCTCGCCGGCAAGTACGGCGGCGGTTCGCTCGGCGCGGCGATCAGCAAGATCACGGGTACGGGAACGACCGGCCTTGCTACGAACCCGTCCACGGGCCAGGGCGGCCTGATCACGTTCGACTGCGACTACAGCCCGTCCGGCGACGCAGTACGCTGGAGTCCGTCCGTGATCAGCAACATCAATATTACGAACGTGAACGCGAGCAATGTCTCGGGCGCGGTGTCGTACTCGATGCCTTCGGGCTTCGCGGCCGGGTCGAACTCGTGCTTCCAGGCGCTCGTCATGCAGGGCCCCGAGGCCGTCGATTACAACGGTCCGCTGCCGGTGCCGACCGTGAGTCCGATCAGCGGCGTCACGATCTCGAACTGCAACCTCGGCAATCCGGTGTGCACGGGCGCAGTGCCGACCACGCCTGCAACGTCCGCATCGGCCGCGCCGGGTCCGGTCTTCGCGAGCAATGTGAGCGGCATTACGCTGACCAACGTGGTGATCGCCGGCACCACGTACAACACGTCGCTGACCGCACCGGCGACCTGATGCCAACGCACACGGACGCGGGCAGCCGCGTTCGTGTGCGTGGTGACTGGGTCGTCAGTGGGGTTCCTTGTCAGACGTTGGCTGCCGGGGTTGGCGCTTCGGCTCATCCCCCGATTGAACCGGTTCGCGCGTACAGGCGTCCGGTGGCATGACAAAGGGAATGTCGTCGCGGCAACACGCATAAACCGGAAACCCATACGCGTTCGTACCGACGATGGTCGTTGGCCCGTGCAGCGGGCACACCGCCTTCATGGCGCCTCCTGAAACGCATTGATCAACTGCTTGCAGCGTGCTCCTCGCGGCGCATAAGTCAAGCCTTCTTCACGTAGGCGCCGCACCAGCCTTTGGCGTCGACGATCTTGCCGCCATAGGTCGCGCACGGGCCATTCGGCGCGCCCGGCTTGCCCTGATACAACTGACAGTTCGCACAGGTCTGCCCGACCTGGAACTGCGGGAACTTCGTCTTGTCGACTTTGCTCGCGTCGGCTTTGTAGCCGAGCGCCATGGCGGTCGGATCGCTCTCGGAGAGCACCGGCGCGTCGGCGCGTGATTCGTTGGAAAGCACCGCCGTGGAAGCCACGGAGGCGGCGAGGATCATGAAGCGACGACGGGAAAACGGCATGGTGGGGCTCCTGAGCATGGAACGTACCCGGCTCTTGCTATTCGCCGATTTGTCGATCGACTGGTTCGGCCGATTCGTTCGCGGATTTTCCGTGTGCTACTTATTTATATATCTTCGTGCTGCGTTGTAAAGAACGGAAACATTACGCATCGCATACCGTCTCAATTAATTCGGCATCCAAATCAATTTTCGTGATGACCCGTGAACGCGGCGCCAAAACGGCGCCGCATTGCCTTCACCACGCCGCGCACACTTTGCCGAAATGCGCCCCGGCCTGCTGATGACGAAAGGCATCGGCCAGTTCGTCCAGCCCGAACGTGCGGTCGAGCACGGGGCGAATGCCGGCCTGGTCGAGCGCCGCGACGTACTCTTGTTGCTGGCGCCGGCTGCCCACGATCAAGCCTTGCAGGCGCGCCTGTTTCGCCATGAGCACAGAGGTCGGCACGGTGCCTTCGCGTCCGGTCAACACGCCGATCAGCGCGATATGGCCGCCCACGCGCACCGCGTCGATCGACTGCGCGAGCGTGCCCGGCCCGCCGACTTCGATCACGTGATCCACGCCCTTGCCGCCTGTGATGTCGCGCACGAGCGCGCCCCACTTTTCGTGCTGCCGGTAGTTGACCACGTGGTCGGCGCCCAGCGCTTTCGCACGTGCAAGTTTGTCGTCCGACGATGAAGTGACGATGACCGAAGCGCCCATCATCCGCGCGATCTGCAGCGCCGCGATCGATACGCCGCCGGTGCCGAGCGTCAGCACAGTGTCGCCCGCCTTGAGGCCGCCGTCGGCCACCAGCGCGCGCCATGCCGTGAGCCCCGCCGTCGTGATGGTGGCGGCTTCCGCGTGGGTCCAACCGCGCGGCGCGAGCGTGAAGGCACTCGCGGGCCGCACGGCGTGCAAGGTCGCGAAGCCGTCCGCGCCGTCGCCGGGCGTCTGCGCGAAGTTGCCCACGGCTTGCCACGGCGCGCCGTCCGTCCATTGCGGAAAGAAGCACGACACCACGTGGTCGCCGCGCTTGAACTCCGTCACGCCCGCGCCCACGGCCGACACCACGCCCGCGCCGTCCGACATCAGCACGCGTCCGTCCGCTGTGGGGATGGCGCCGTTGGCCACCAGCAGATCGTGAAAATTGAGCGACGTGGCATGCAGCTCCACGCGGATCTCGCCGGCGGCGGGCGCGCCGGGCTCGGGGATATCGCGCAGCTCGATCTGGTCGAGGCCACCCGGCGCACGCAGCACGGCGGCCTTCATGACCGTGCTCCCTTGGCCTTGCGCGCGGCGTCGACGAGACCGTCGAGCCAGTCCTGATGCCCGTTGATCATCGGATTCGGGCGCGTTTTCGCCAGCTCCACGGCGGGCTTGCCCTTCTGCGATTCCTGCGTGAGTACGCGCACGCGGCCGCCGGAGAGGTCTTCGATGAGCCATGCGTGGATCACGTCGAGACGCGTTTCTTCGTCGCCCTCGGCCCAGCCGTGCCACGCCACGCGCGCGGGCTGGCCTGCTGCAGGCGCCACGTACTCGGTCACTTTGGCCTGTACCGGAAAGCCGAAGGTCTTGAATTGGAAGCGCGCGCCCGCGCTCAGTTCGGGGCCCAGGCCGTCGTGAAAGCCGACGTCGGCGGAATTGCTGTAATAGCTCGGCCACGCGGTCGCTTTGTTGAGCAGCGGCCAGACGTCGGCGGTGGACAGGCCCGCGACGATCACTTCGTTGGAACAGAAGTTGTCGGTCGTGCCGGGCAAATAGTCTTCGGGCCAAAAAATCTCGTTCATGTTCGTTACCTTTCGATGCTGTCGGTTTAGGTGCGGTGGACACGAAACATCATGCGGGCTATGCTGAAATAAATCCAATCGCGGATCATTATTTCCTCCATAAACCGTGTTGATATCAGAATGCTCGATCTGAACCTCTTGCGGGCGCTCGACGCCCTGCTCGACGAACGCAACGTCACGCGCGCCGCGCAGCGCTTGTCGCTCACGCAGCCGGCCGTGAGCGCGATGCTGACGCGTCTGCGTGAGAGTTTCGGCGATCCGCTGTTCGTACGCTCGCAACGTGGCATCGTGCCGACCGAGCGCGCGCTGCAACTGGCGGCGCCGCTCAAGCAGGTGCTGAGTGAAATCGAGCAGATGCTGCAGCCACAGGCCTTCGCACCGGCCGAGGCCGAGATGACGCTCACGCTCGCCTCGACCGACTACGCGCTGCGCGCGGTGGTCGTGCCGTTTCTCGCGCGGCTGCGGGAAAGCGCGCCCGGCGTGCGGGCCGTGATCGTGCCGGTGCAGCACGAGCGCCTGCAGGCGCAACTGGAAAGCGGCGATGTGGATATGGCCCTGATCACGCCGGAAACCGCGCCAGCCGACTTGCACGCGCGGCGCCTCTTCGACGAGCGCTACGTGTGCGTGATGCGCGCGGATCACCCCGCTGCCGCGCGGCGCCTCACGCTGGAGCGGTTTTGCGCGCTCGATCACGCACTGGTGTCGTATGCGGGCGCAAGCCTGAGCGGTGTGACCGATGAGGCGCTGGCGCGCGTGGGGCGCGCGCGGCGCGTGACGGTGTCGGTGAACAGCTTTCTCGTGCTGCCCGACATTTTGCTGACGAGCGATCTGATTGCGGTCGTGCCGTCGCGGCTCGTGAAGGATGCAAGGGGAAGCGCGCAAGGGCTCGCCGTGATCGAGCCGCCGCTCGAGATACCGGGGTTCACCAAGACGCTCGCGTGGCACGAGCGCACACATCGCTCACCCGGGCATCAGTGGGTGCGCGCGCTGTTGTTCGAGACATGTGAGGCGTTGGCGGGCGCGACGCCCCGGTGATGCCGTCACGTATCGGCGCCCACTGCCCCCAACTCCACCCGCACTGCGCGCCCCAAGGTCTGCGCCACCGGCGATTGCGCCACGGCTGCGCGCACGATCTCGCGCGCCGCATCGGCCAATGGCGCTTCGCAGTGCACGGCAACGCGAAAACAAGTTGCTTCGTCGCTGCGCTCGACCTGCACCTCGACAGTCGGCTTCGGCACGCTCACGCCCGCGCGCGCCGCCGCCATCTCGATCGAGATGCACACGCAAGCCGCCAGAGCGCTTTCTAGCAGTTCGTGCGGACGCATGCCGGCCGCGCCGCCCTGACCGTTCTTGTGCGTATCGGCGAGCAGTTCGACGCGACCGTTGCTCACCGCCACGCAATACGGTTCACCGCGCCTCGTTGCCTTGACCATTTCGCTCTCCCCGTTCCGTATCGAAAGAGCCAAGCGTAAGCGCAACGCGGCGCGCGAAAAAGACGAGCGCGGCTACCGGTATCGGCGCCACCCGGCTAAGCATTCGAAGGTGACCCCGGGGAGATCAGCAGGAAGGGCTGCCGTTGGCCGTGCAGAACGCCGCGGGCGCACCCGCGATCAGGGGAAGCGGCATAACGGGCCGCGGAGGCGGCGGCGGAATCCTCACAGCGCCGCACCACGAGTTCGCGCTGCGCTCTGCATTGGGCAGGCAAGGAGCGAAGCGCTCGTGCAGATCTTCGGCGGCCTGCTCGTTGCGCTCACGCGCCTCGAGCGCGGGCTGCAGTTGTCCGTCCAGCCAGGACGCGAACGTGATGACGCAGCCCGCCGCGACGGCCAGCAGCACCAGCCTGGACTTGTGATTGCGCAGCGTGCCGAGCAAGCGCAGCGCCGCCGGGCGGCCTGCGATGGGCGTCTCGCGCCCGGCGGCGGCCCGCACTGCCGCTCCTTCGATGATTCTCGTTGCCACTGTTTATTCGTGTTGCTCTTGTGATTGCACCTGGCGCCCGTATAGAGGCATACGGGTTAACGGCAGGCCGAAGCAATTCGAAAGGGGACAGAGGAAAATATTTGAAGGATTCAGCCGCCCTCGCGCGAACGCTCCACAAACGCAAACACCGTTTCGCGAAACCGCTCCACCGCCGGATTGCGCACGGAGGGTTGGGTCACGAGATGAAGCGGTGCGCGAAACGCCTCGTCCCCGGCCACGCGGCAGTAGCGCACGCTCTCCTGCTGATAGCGCCGCATGGAAGCCGGCACGAGCGTCACGCCGCCGCCCGCAGCCACGAGATTGATTGCTGTGACCATGCGCGGCACCTCGTCGACCACGCGCAGCTCCACGCCCTGGGCTTCGCAGGCGCGCACGAAATCGGCGTACATGCCAGGCGCGCCTGGCCGCCGCACGAAAATGAACGGCTCGCCCGCGAGGCGCTTGAGCGACACCGCACGCGGACCCGCCAGCCTGTGCCCCACCGGCAGCACGAGCAGCATGTGCTCCTGGTCGATGCGCTCGAAGCGCAACTGAGCGGGCGTCTCGATCGGCTTGCGCAGGATCGCGACATCGACATGCGCGTTCATCATCATCTCGATGATCTCGGCCGCGTTGATCTCGCTAAGCTCGATGGCGATGTCGGGATGGGCTTCGCGATACGCGCGGATCACGGCTGGAGCTAGCGGATGAAACGCGGCCGAACTCGTGAGCGCCACATGCAGCTTGCCCACCTGCCCGAGCGCCACGCGCCGCGCATGCGTGACGCCCTGCTCCAGCGTACGCAGAAGGTTGCGCGCGCAATCAGCGAACGCCTCGCCCGGCGCGGTCAGCTCCACGCCGCGAGGCTGCCGCGTGAAGAGCGCAAAGCCCAGTTCCTGCTCGAGCTCCTGGATTTGCTGCGAAAGCGGCGGCTGCTGCATGTGAAGGCGCGCGGCCGCGCGCGTGAACTGGCGCTCTTCGCAAACCGCGAGGAAGTAGCGCAGGTGACGTAGCTCCATACGACGCTCCGGTATAGGTATTAAATATGGCAACCCCATCCGATATGTATTTTACATTTGCCGCGCAACTCCCTAGTCTGTGAGGCAAAACACCGACGACGACATCCGGAGACCCATGCAATCCATTCTCGAAGCAGACCCGGCCGCGCTCGACGCGCCCCACCTCACCACCTCGCAGGTCCGCCGCGCCGTGCTCGCCTCCGTCATCGGCAACGGGCTCGAGTGGTTCGATTTCCTCATCTACGGCTACTTCGCCAAAACCATCGCGCACGTGTTTTTCCCCGTGCAGAGCAGTTTTCTGTCGATCACGCTCACGCTCGCGACCTTCGCGATCGGCTTCGTCGTGCGGCCGTTAGGCGGTGTGGTGATCGGTGCGTTCGCCGACCGTTACGGGCGGCGCCGGACCCTTTCCGCGCTGATCGTGCTGATGGCGGCGAGCACCCTGCTCATGGGCGTCACGCCCGGCTATGCGTCGATCGGCATTGCCGCGCCGCTCATCGTGCTGCTCGCGCGCATTCTGCAAGGGCTTTCGGTGGGCGGCGAATTCGCCACCGCCGCCTCGATGCTCACCGAGTACGCGCCGCCCGGCCGCAAGATGTTCTACGGCAGCTTTCAGATGACGTCCCAGGCCGTCGCGCTGCTGCTGTCCTCCGCGTGCAGTTTTCTGCTCACCACGCATCTCACGCCCGCCGCGCTCGCCGCATGGGGCTGGCGCGTGCCCTTCCTGCTCGGCGCGCTGGTCGGCCCGGTGGGCTTCTATATCCGCCATAAGGTCGCCGAGTCGCCGGAGTTCGTGCAGCTGCGCGAGCGCCTGGGCCACGCGCCGCGCCAGTCCTTGCGCACGTTCCTGCGCGAGCGCGGCGACGCGGCGCTGTGCGCGGTGGGCGTGATCGCCGTGGGCGCGGCGACCAACTATCTCTGGCATTCGTACATGCCGCTCTATGTCGAGCGCCAGTTGCATCTGCCGCTCAAGAGCGCATTGCTCGGCACGGCGGCGTCGGGCCTCATCGGCATCGTCGGCTATCCGCTCGCGGGCAAGCTCGCCGACCGCTTCGGCGCCTACCGGCTCTTCCTGCCCGTGACGCTCGTCTGGATCTGCGCCGCCTGGCCGCTCTTCGCGTGGGTGCTTGCCGCGCCCACGCCCGAGCGCGTATTCGCCGCGCAAATGGTCGCGACCGTCGTGCTGAGTCTGATGTCCGGCGCGCACCCCGGCATGCTCACGCAGCTTTTCCCCACGTCCACGCGCTCCACGGGCGTCGCGCTCTCGTACAACATCGCCGTCACCTTGTTCGGCGGCATGGCGCCGCTCACGGTTTCGACGCTGATCGGCGTGACCGGCTCGCGCATCGTGCCGGCGTGGTATCTCATCGTCACGGGCATCGTCTCGCTCGTGCTGGTCTTCGCGAGCGTGTCGGGCCGGCGCCTGCTGCGCGAGCCCAACGCCTGGCCAGCGGAGTCGGAGTCGTAATGATCGAGCCGTCCATTGTGAGCAATGCGAGCACCGCAGGCGATGAACGCCCGCGCAACGAGTACCCCGTGCGCGCAATCGGCGATGTCCTCTTGCCTGTCGTCACGGCGCAAGGCAGCGGCACCGTGCCGATGTTCGTGGGCGGTTGCACGGCGAGCGAGCGAGCCACGCGTGCGCTTGTCGTGCTGCACGGCCGCCTGCGCGACGCCGACGCCTACTTGCGCTCGACACTGCGCGCTCGCGCCGCTTCGTCCGCGCATGACGACGCCACGCTCGTCGTCGTGCCGCAGTTCCTCGCAAGCGCCGATGTCGAACACCACCGCGCGCATGCGGACTTCCTGCACTGGGAGTGGACCGCGTGGATGGGCGGCGCCGATGCACGCGGCCCGGCGCCTTTGAGTTCGTTCGACGCCCTCGACGCGCTCGTCGCACAGCTTGCCGATCGCTCGCGTTACCCGGCGCTGCGCGAAATCGTGATCGCGGGGCATTCGGGCGGGGCGCAGGTCGCGCATCGCTACGCCATCTTGAGCGCCGCGCCCGAGCCATGCGCACGGCTCGGCGTGCCCCTGCGCTTCGTGATCGCGAATCCCTCTTCCTGGGTGTACTTCGATTCGTTGCGCCCGCAACCCGACGGCGGTTTCGGCCCTGCGGATCGCGCCGCGTGCCCCGAAGTCGACGACTGGAAGTACGGCATGCGCAAGCTCCCGCGCTACGCGGCGGCCACGCAAGATGCCACGATGCTTGAACACCGCTATATCGGGCGGGAAGTGGTCTATCTGGGAGGCGAACGCGACTGCGATCCCGCGCATGCGGCGCTCGACCGTTCCTGCGCGGCCAACGCGCAGGGGCCGCACCGTCTCGCGCGCGCCCGCGCCTACTACGCCTACCTGCGCGCAAGACATCCGCAGTTGCGGCATACGTGGTTCGAGGTGCCGGGTGCGGGTCACAACGCCGAGGCCATGTTCCTCTCGGAGCCCGGCATTCGCGCCCTGTTCGGTGCGCACGCAACGATCGATGCGGCGCGCGCAGCAGACCAGGCGCGAGGCGCAGGCGGCGCGGACGATTGAAACGGGCGGCCGTCGTATCATAGCGGCTCGATTCCTGCCGGATGCGCCCGCCCGGCCGCCCAACGACCGCCATGAGACGCCTTCCCCCGCTCAACGCCCTGCAAATCTTCGAAACGGTCGCCCGCTACGGCAGCTTCACGCGCGCGGCCGAGCATCTTTGCCTCACGCAAGGCGCCGTGAGCCGGCAAATCCTCACGCTCGAGCAGTATTACGGCCTGCCGCTCTTTCGCCGCTCGGCCAAGGGGCTCACGCTCACCGCAGAAGGCGAGCAGCTGCTGCCCGCCGTGCGCGACGGCTTCGGGCGCATCGAGGAAGCCTCGCAACGCCTCACGCGCCAGCGCACCGAACTGGCGCTCAAGGTGCCGACCTGCGTGATGCGCTGGATGCTGCCGCGCATCATGCGCTTCCAGAACGAGCATCCCGACCTGCAGATCCAGATCACGACCACGTGGGGGCACGAAGTCGACTTCCAGGCGGAGCCGTTCGACGCGGCGATCATCTACGGCTCGTCGCCCGGCGCCGAGGTGCACGCGGTGCCGCTCTTCGACGAATACCTCACGCCCGTCTGCACGCCCGAGCTGCTCTCGCGCCGCCCGCTCGTCAAACCCGACGACCTCGCGCACCAGACCCTGCTGCACCCTACGCGCGACCACGCCGACTGGCGCCTGTGGCTCGCGCGCGCGGGCGCGAAAAAGGTCGATGCCGATCTCGGCCCCACGTTCGAGTCGCTCGATCTCGCGGCCACTGCGGCCATGCAGGGCTTTGGCGTCGCCATAACCGACCGCACGCTCGTGCGCGAGGATGTCGAGACACGGCGCCTCGTCATGCCGTTCGAGCTCGCCGTGCCCACGGGCTCGCGCTACTATTTCGTGTACCCCGAGTGCGTGGCGCAGCAGAAGAAGGTGCAGTTGTTCAGCGAGTGGATCGAACAAGACCGCGCAGCGCCGTAGTGCGACCGTCCATGCCGCCGCCCATGCCGCCATGAATACCGCCATGAGCGCCGTGCATGGCGGGTATGAGAATTAATCGATTGCACGCGGGCCGCTCTTTCGGCGTAATGGGCCGCTTCGTGCGAGGCACGCTCAGTGCGCGGCCTTGCACCTTTCAAGTCACGCGGCCGCGCGCCGCCCGAAGGGAGACCGACCATGCAGAGCGCTGCCCAGCCCCGCTCGAAGCTGCCCGATGTAGGCACGACGATTTTCACGGTGATCGGCCAGCTTGCCGCCGAGCATCAGGCGCTGAACCTCTCGCAAGGCGCGCCGAATTTCGACCCGAGTGCGAAACTCGTGGACGACGTGGCCGCCGCCATGCGCGCGGGCCACAACCAGTACGCGCCGATGGCGGGTCTCGGTGACTTGCGCGAAGCGCTCGCCGCCAAGTTCGAGACGCTTCACGGCGCGCACTACGATCCGTCGAGCGAAGTCACTGTGCTTGCGAGCGCGAGCGAAGGCCTCTACTCCACGATCAGCGCGCTCGTGCATCCCGGCGACGAAGTGATCTACTTCGAGCCCTCGTTCGACAGCTATGCGCCCATCGTGCGCCTGCAGGGCGCGAAGCCCGTGGCGATCAAGCTCGCGCAGCCGCATTTCCGCGTGGACTGGGACGCGGTGAGCGCGGCCATCACGCCGCGCACGCGCATGATCATCGTGAACACGCCGCACAATCCCACGGCCACGATATTCGGCGAGGACGACATCGCGCGGCTCACGGCGCTCACGCGCAACACCGACATCGTGATTCTCTCCGACGAAGTGTACGAGCACGTCGTGTTCGACGGCGCGCCGCACCGGAGCATGGCGCGCTACCGCGAGCTTGCCGAGCGCAGCGTGATCGTGTCGTCGTTCGGCAAGTCGTATCACGTCACGGGCTGGCGCGTGGGCTACTGCCTCGCACCCGCCGCGCTGATGGACGAGATCCGCAAGGTCCACCAGTTCATGGTGTTTTCGGCCGACACGCCCATGCAGTATGCGTTCGCACAGGCGCTTGCCGAGCCGCAAAGCTATCTGGGCCTTTCAGCGTTCTACCAGCACAAGCGCGACCTGCTCGCACGCGCACTGGAAGCCTCGCGATTCGAACTGCTGCCGAGCGAAGGCAGCTTTTTCATGCTCGCGCGCTTTCGCGCCTTCTCCGAAGAGCGCGATAGCGACTTCGTGCTGCGGCTCATCCGCGATGCCCGCGTGGCGACGATTCCGCTCTCGGCGTTCTACACCGACGGTACCGACGAAGGCATCATCCGCCTGAGCTTTGCCAAGGATGACGAAACATTGCTCGAAGGCGCGCGCCGCCTGTGCGCGATTTAAGGCAACGGCGTTCGTAACACAACGAAACTCTTAGGCAAACTGATAGGCAATGATAGGCAAGGAGATCACCATGAAGCGACTCAACGCGCTCCTCGCGCTCGCATGCGTGTACGGCGTGCTCGGCCCGGCATCGGCGTTCGCCGACGCGAACCTGTTGCGCTTCGGCGTAGAAGCCCAGTATCCACCGTTCGAAACCAAGGCCTCGGACGGCACGCTGCAGGGCTTCGATATCGACATCGGCAATGCCGTGTGCGCGAAGGCGAACATGACCTGCAAATGGGTCGAGACGTCATTCGACGGCCTGATTCCCGCACTGCAAGGGCGCAAGTTCGACGCCATCAACTCGGCGATGAACGCCACCGAAAAGCGCCGCGAGGCCATCGACTTCACCACGGTGATCTATCGCGTGCCGAGCCGCCTGATCGCGCGCAGCGACAGCGGGCTCGTGGCCACCGCAGCGTCGCTCAAGGGCAAGCGTGTGGGCGTGCTGCAATCGTCGATTCAGGAAACCTACGCAAAGGTGCACTGGGAGCCGGCGGGCGTGACGGTCGTGCCCTACCAGGACCAGAACCAGATTTACGCGGACCTCGGCGCGGGACGCCTGGACGCAACGCTCGTGCTCGCGCCGGCCGGCCAGAAGGGCTTTCTTTCGCAGCCCGCAGGCAAAGGCTTCGCGTTCGTGGGTGAGGCCGTGCGCGACGACAAGATCCTGGGCAGCGGCGTGGCCTTCGGCATCCGCAAGGGCGACACGGCGCTGCGCGATCGCCTGAACGCGGCCATCGCGAAGATCGAGTCCGACGGCACGGTCACGTCGCTCGCCCGCAAATACTTCGGCGATATCGACGTTTCGCCGAAGTAAGAGCGCGCACTCAGGGGCAGGCGCACGCGCTTCAGCGGTCAGCGCCGCCCCTGCCGCGAATTGCGGTTCACGTGAGCGTCGTTCTTGGTGCGCTCCTGGTGGGCGTCTGCGCCCCAGCGGTCCGTGTCCTCCTGCCCGCTTTCCACGTCGCTATACCCCTGGCGGCCCACCGAGCGCGGCTCATGCGGGTGACGCCGCGCCAGCGGCTCACTGCTTTCGTGCTGCGGATGCTTGACGTGCGTGCCGTCGTCGTTCGGGCTCTCGTGATGCTTCATGGCTGCCTCCTTGCCGGCGCAATACGCCGCTTGCCAGTTAGCGCATCGGGCGTGCCCGGACAATGGAACGCAGCTAGCCCGCCGCTGCCGCCGAGCGCTCCAGCCGCGAGCGCGACGAGGCGTGCAGCCCGACGTTCGCCACCAGAGCGATCAACGCCGATCCGCTCACGTACCACGCAGGGGCCGCGAGTGATCCGCTCATGCGCACGAAGGCCGCGCAGAGCAACGGCGCAAAGCCGCTGAACACAACCACCGAAACGTTGTACGCAAGCGCAATGCCGCTAAAGCGCACCTGCACCGGAAAGAGGTCGGCAAGCACCGAGGCCCACGTGCCGCTTGCGAGCGAGAACACCAGCGCCGCGAGCACGAACAGCACGACCACGTTCACGCTGTGCGCCGCGAGCGCCGTATAGAACGGCCACGCAAGCGCGGCGAGCAGCACGCACGAAATACGCAGCAGGTATCGGCGCGGCACGAAGTCGCCCACCCAGGCCGCCGCGAGCAGTCCCACCGAACTCACGAGCAAATACGCATTCTGCGCGAGCGCAGCGTCGCGCGGCGCGTAGTTCAACGTCTGGATCAGATACGCGGGCATGTGACCGTAGAGCACGCCGTTGAAACCCGCCATCACCGCGATCGAGAGCGCACCGCCCACCACCGCGCCGCGATGATGGCGCAGCGTTTCGCGAAACGGCTGCTTCACCACCGCGCCCTGCATCTGCTTGAACTCGGGCGACTCGTCGAGATTGCGGCGCAGCAGATACGAAACGATGCCGCACACACCGCCCACGAGGAACGCAATACGCCAGCCGTAGCTCGCGGCGTCCGCAGGGCTGAGCGTGGACTGCACGGCGAGATTGACGATCGTCGCGAGCATCACGCCCGTATTGATCGCGCAGACGATCACGCCCGCCGCGAGGCCCGCGCGGCGCGGCGCCGCCTCCACCGCATAGGTGATCGCGCCCGGCATTTCGCCGCCCACGCAAAAGCCTTGCAGCACGCGCAAGCCAATCAGCGCGATGGGCGCGGCAATGCCCCAGTGCGCGTAATTGGGCAACAGGCCCATGCAGATCGTCGCTACCGTCACGACGACGATCGAGCCCACGAACACGGGACGTCGGCCAATGCGATCGCCAAGGCTGCTGAGCACAATGCCGCCGAGCGGCCGGATGATATAGCCGATGGCAAGCACCGAAAACGTCAGCAGCATGCTCACGAGCGGGTCGCTCGCCGGAAAGAATTGCGCGGCGATCGAGTGGGCGAAGAAGCCGTAAATCACGAAGTCATAGAATTCCAGCGAGCCGCCCAGACTCGCTATGAGGATCATCTTCCATTGGGCGCGGCTCAGGCCCGGCGCGGCGGCCTGCGACACAGGCAGTGAGGGGGTCGTCTCCATTTGCTCTCCTTAATGATTGGACATGGCGGCGCTTTTGGGTTGCTAGCGGATCTTCGTCCTGCGCCTCTTTCTTCAAAAGCGTCGGCCCGGGCGGCCGCGTTCCCTTGCGGGCCGCCCTGAAGCCTGGTCAAACCGGATCAAGCTGCCGCGGCCTCGCACCGCTGCGGCGCACGCGCAACGCCTGCGCGTTCGAGCAGTGCATCCAGTTCGCCCGCGTCGCGCGCCACGCCGCCAACGTAGCGGTCGGGCCGCAGCAATACAGCGCGCGCTCCAGTTTGCGCGAGCCAGGTTCGAAGCGATTCGTGCGAAGCGGGAACGATCGCCACGCGCTCGCGTTGCGCCGCGTTCGCAAGCGCGTCTCGTGCGTGCACCGCCAGCACTTCGTCAACGATCAGCGCGAAGCGATAGCCCACCGCGTCGTCAAGACGCGTACCGTCGTCGAACACGGGTTGCGGCCCGATCTCGCCACCAGCCTCGCTTGCGTGCCAGCCCGGCCCCAAGCGCGGTTGCGGCGTGCGGAACTCGCGAATCGCCGCCGTCATCTCGCGGTCGCGCGCGGCCACAGCGTTGCTGTCGGTGGCCTGAATCACGCCGCCTAACTGCACCGCCGTTTCGATGAACGTGCGCACATGCGGTTCGCGCTCGCTCTCGTAGGTGTCGAGCAGCGTTTCCGGCAGCGCGCCTTCGATCACATCGGCGAGCTTCCATGCGAGGTTCGAAGCGTCGCGTATGCCCGCGGCCATGCCCTGCCCCATGAACGGCGGCGTCTGATGCGCCGCGTCGCCCGCGATCAGCAGCCTGCCGCGCCGCCAGCCCTGCGCGATCACCGAATGGAACGTGTAGATCGCCGAGCGTTCGAGTTGCGCGTGCTCGGGCGTGATCCATCGTGCGAGGCGCTCCCAGATCCATTCCGCCGTGCCGACACGGCGCTCGTCGTCGCCCGGCATCACCATGATTTCCCAGCGGCGGCGGTTGTGCGGCCCGCGCGTGTAGGTGGTCGGGCGCGCGGGGTCGCAGTACTGGATCGAGTAGTCGCCGAGATCGGCGCGCTCGCCCGCGAGCAGCACGTCCACTACGACCCAGCGCTCGTGCGATTTCAGATCGGCGAGTTCCGTGCCGATGAAGCGGCGCACCGTCGAGCGCGCGCCGTCGCAACCCACCACGTAACGCGCCGTCGTGTGAGCGAGACGCCCTTGCACCGTATCTTCGAAGCGAATGCGCACGTGGTCGTCGCGTTCGTCGAGCGCGAACACCTCGTGCCGCAAACGCACGTCGGCCCCGCCGCGCGCACAAAGTTGCGCGCGCAACGCCCGTTCGAGATCCGGCTGATGAAACTTGTAGCTTGCGCACCAGCCCTGAGGGCCGATGCCGCCGGGCCGGCTCCAGTCGATCATCAGTTCGCCGCGCGCGTTGACGAACTTCATGCCGGGCCCGACGAAGAGGTTCGGCAGCAGCGTTTGCGCAATCCCGACAGTCTGAAACACGCGCATGCATTCGCCGTCGAAGTGCACGGCGCGCGGCAGCTGGAACACGTCCTTGTCGCGCTCGAACACCACGACCTTCAGGCCGCGCAGCGTGAGCAGACTGGCGAGCGTCGCGCCGGTCGGCCCGAAGCCGATGATCGCGACATCATAGTCGGGCGCCGGATTTGCTTTGCATACCGAATTGTTTACGACATCCTTCATCCCATTCACCTGATACATGGCTAACTGCGTGGATGACCGCGCCGCCCGCATGGTGCGGGCGGCGTCCTGCAACTTACGCTTCGTCCGCGACGGGATTCCTGAGCGTGCCGATGCGATCCACCTCGACCTCCACCACGTCGCCATGCCTCATGAAAAGCGGCGGATTGCGCTTCGCGCCCACGCCGCCCGGCGTGCCGGTCACGATCACGTCGCCGGGAAACAGCGGCGTGAAGGTGGAGAGATACGCAATCTGCTTCGCAATGCCGTGAATCAGCATCTCCGTGGTCGCGCGCTGCACTTCCTGGCCGTTCAGGCGCGTGACGAGCGTCATCAGCGCATTCGGCTCGATCTCGTCGCTCGTGACCATCCACGGGCCGAACGCGCCCGTGCGGTAAAAGTTCTTGCCGGGTCCCCATTGGCCCGTGTGGCGCTGCCAGTCGCGCACCGAGCCGTCGTTGTAGCAGCTGTAGCCCGCGATATGACGCCACGCGTCGGCCTCGGCGATGCGCCGCCCGCCCTCGCCGATGATCACGGCGATCTCGCCTTCATAGTCGAACTGCGTGGACTCGCGCGGACGCAGCATGGGCTCGCCCGCGCCCACCTGCGACGCCGGCAGACGCATGAAGATCACCGGCTGCTCAGTGGTTTCGCGGTTGGTCTCCTTCACGTGCTCGGCGTAGTTCAGGCCCACGCAGAAGATCTGCTGCGGATTCGGAATCACGGGTTCGAGCGCGACTTCGGCGAGCGGATAGTCGCCCTTGCCTTCGCTTGCGGCCCGCTCGGCTTCTGCAAACGCTCCCGCCGCGATCAGCGACTTGAGGTCTGCATAGCGGCCGCCAAGCCGCTTCTTGAGGTCGAAAACCGCGCCGTCGCGCACAACGCCGAACGACGAACCTTCATGGGTGGAAAAGCTGGCGAGTTTCATGATGCTCCGATGATAAAGAGTGGATTTCCCTTGGAATCGAAACGCGTATTTCTTGGTGCGTTTATCGTATTTTGAGAATACACTACGAAAAACACGCAACACAACTTGATTTTTATCAGGGTTTATCACTACGACTGGAGACAGCATGACTGTGCCGAACACCGAATCAACCACGAGGCGAACCGGCCTCACGCTCAGCCACATGGGCTTTTTCGTGACCGATATGACGAAAGTCGAAGACTTCTATACGCGCGTGCTCGAATTCACGGTGACGGACCGCGGCACGCTGCCCACACCGCGCGGCGCGGTCAGCCTGGTCTTTCTCAGCCGCGATCCGCGTGTGCATCACCAGATCGTGCTGGCGAGCGGCAGGCCCGAGCAGTTGCCGTTCAATCCGATCAACCAGATTTCACTGGAAGCGGACAGCCTCGCCACGCTCAAGCGCTTTCACCGGCGCTTCGTGGAGGAAGGCATGGAGGAAATCGTGCCGGTCACGCACGGCAATGCGATCTCGTTCTATGCGCGCGATCCGGAGGGCAACCGGCTGGAGATTTTCATCGACACGCCGTGGTACGTGGATCAGCCCATGCGTGTGAGCGTGGACTTCACGCTGCCCGACGAGGCGTTGCTGGCCGAAGTCGAGCGCCATGCGAGCACGTTGCCGGGTTTCCGCCCGCGCGCGGTGTGGGAAAGGGAGATGGCGGCGCGTATGGGCGTAGCGTGACGCCGCACCGCGGCTTTATGACTCGATCAGCGCACGCACGCGCGTGGAAATGCGCGCGGCGGCGTCCTTCACGGCTTCGACCACGCGTTCCAGGTTGAAGAACGCGAGGCGCTGCTCGGGCACGACGAGTGCAAGCGAGGCCACGGCTTCGCCGGATGCGTCGGTAAAGAGCGGCGAAGCGACGGCGGACATGCCCGCTTCGAGTTCACCCTTCGAGAGATAGAAGCCCGCGCGGCGGATCTTGAGCAGACTCGCGCGGAATTCTTCGAGCGAGTTGCCCAGTCCGCTAGCCGCGATGTCCTCGGGGTACTGCTCGAACAACGCGGCGAGCTTCGCCTTGGGAAACGTGGAGAGGATCGCCTTGGGCGCGGCGCCAAGAAAGAGCGGGCGCGGACGTCCGCGTCCATAGCGCAGGTCGAACACGGCGTCGTGCGATTCCCGATGGGTATCGACGAGTTCGTTGCCATACCAGCGCGACATCACGGCGTCGAAGCCCGATTGCTCCGCCAGCTCGCGCATGACCGGCTGCCCCGCCTTGAGCAGCGGATCGGAAATACGCAGATGGTAGTCGAGCGTGATGATGCGCGGGCCCAGGCCATATTCGCCGCCCACGAAGCGCAGCAGCATGCCGGTATCGACGAGTTCACGCAGATAGCGGTAAGCGGTCGGCACCGAGCATTGCAGTTCGGCCGCCACCTGTTCGGCGGAAAGAAAAGGCCGCGCCTCGGAAAAGAGTTCGAGGATGGACAGCAGTTTCGCAATGCTCGACAAAGGCCGGTCTCCGGTCACGCTTGGGGTGGCCAATTATAGCGGCACGCCCGACCGCGTTCGTGCCCCGCAAACCGGGCGCCACATGCAGAACCGCCGCATTGCAGGGCACGCTTTATACGTGCCCTGCAATGCGGCGGTCGGTACGGATTACCGGTGCCTGCGGGTGCCTGCCGATGCAACATGCGCCGCGCATCCATCAGTCGAAATTCGCCTGACATCATTCATGCGCGGTACATGTTTGGCATAGCGTTACTGCATGTGCTGGCCGCCGTTGATAGGAATATTTGCGCCGGTCACGAAGCCCGCTTCGTCCGAGCACAGGAACAGCACGAGCGCCGCGACTTCACCGGGGTTGCCAAGGCGGCCCATGGGAATTTGCGGCAGGATCTTCGTGTCGAGAATGTCCTGAGGAATGGCGGTCACCATTTTCGTGGCCAGATAGCCCGGCGAAATGGTGTTCACGGTCACGCCCTTGCGCGCCACTTCGAGCGCGAGCGACTTCGTGAAGCCGTGCATGCCGGCCTTCGCGGCAGCGTAGTTGGTCTGGCCGACCGAACCCTTCGAACCGTTCACCGACGAAATGTTGATGATGCGGCCCCACGCGCGCTCGACCATGCTGTCGCACAGCGGCTTCGAAATGTTGAAGATCGAGTCGAGATTCGTGCGCAGCACGGCGTCCCAATTGACCTTGTCGAGCTTGCGGAACGTCATGTCGCGCGTAATGCCCGCGTTGTTCACGAGAATATCGACGGGGCCGATCTCGCTCTGGATCTTCTGCGCGCCACGCTGGCACGAGTCGTAGTCGGCTACGTCCATGCCATAGGCGTGGAATTCGCGGTCGGTCTCCTTCATGCGCGCCAGCCAGTCTTTGGCGCCCGCGTTATCGGGCGAATGCGTCACGACGACGCGATAGCCCGCATCATGCAGCTTCACGCTGATGGCCTCGCCAAGGCCGCCCATACCACCTGTCACCAATGCAATACGATTAGTCATCCTATATATCCGCGAGAGTTGAGCGTCAATCAAACCGTGGCGTCACGCATCATGCGCGCAGGCGCCACATGCACTGTTGCCCCGCTTCGTCTTTCCACCCAAGACGAGAACAAGGCGAATACCGCGCGGCTTCTGATTAATTTCTGGTATTGCGCGTGGTTGCTACTACTGGCGGCTCGCCGCTGCTTGCGCGTGCGACGAGCCGCTTGCTGCCTGGTTACTACGCTGCCTATTGCCTTAAAAGCGCAATCAAGCGCGTTCGAGCGCGAGCGCCACACCCATGCCGCCGCCGATGCACAGCGAGGCGAGACCACGCTTG